>NZ_JBFYGN010000051.1:0-7434 GCF_041079535.1 Comamonas guangdongensis
GGCGATGCCGGCGCGTTCAATGGCGGCCTTGACCACGGTGGTGGCCAGCTGGGTGTTGGGCACGTCCTTGAGGCTGCCGCCGAAGGTGCCGATGGCGGTGCGCGCCGTGCTGACGACGAAGATGTCTTTGCTGCTCATAGGTTGACTCTGCTGATGTTGAAATGAGAAAAAGGCGGCGCAGCCAAACCCCTTGCCTGCGCCGCCCGTCAAAGCCTTACTGCAGGGCGGGCGGGGCCTCGCGCAGCTGCTTTTTGTTGATCTTGCCCACGCTGGTCTTGGGAATTTCGGCGACCAGGCGGATGCGATCCAGCTCCGGCATGGCATAGGCGCTGATGCGCTTGGACTGCACATGGGCCAGCAGCTGCTCGCGGATGAACTCGGGCTTCACCTCGGCGCCGGCCACCACGAAGGCCATGGGGCGCTCCCCCCATTTCTCGTCGGGCACGCCGATCACCGCGGCCTCGTGCACGCCGGGAACCTGGGTGATCAGGCCCTCGACCTCGATGGACGACACCCATTCACCGCCGGTCTTGATCACGTCCTTGAGACGGTCCACGATCTGCACCATGCCGTTGGGATGCATCACGGCAATATCCTGGGTGTGCAGATAGCCGCCGCGCCAGAGCTCTTCCGAGGCCTCGGGCTTCTTGAAGTAGATCGGCGTCAGCGCTGGCGAGCGCAGCACGATCTCGCCGCGCGCGATGCCGTCGCGCGGCACATCCCGCATGTCTTCATCGACCACGCGGAAGTCCACCAGCAGCGATGGCATGCCCGTGGAGGTGCGCAGGCGCAGGTTCTCCCCGGCGCTCAGCGGCTGGCCTTGCGTGGGGTTGAGCGCCAGCGAGACCACGGGCCCGGTCTCGGACATGCCGTAGCCCGCGAACACATCCATGCCCTTGGCCAGCGCCGCTTCGCACAGACCCGCAGGCAGGGCCGAGCCGCCGATGATGACCTTCCAGCCGCCGAGGTCCTGACCCGTCTTGTCGGCTCCAGCCACCAGCATCTGCAAAATAGTGGGCACGCAGTGCGAGAACGAGACTTTCTCCGTCTCGCGCAGCTTGAGCAGCGCATCGGGCAGATAGCGGCCCGGCAGCACCGTGCGCAGGCCCAGCATGACGGCGATATAGGGGATGCCCCAGCCCAGCACATGGAACATGGGCGTGATGGGCATGTAGACGTCGCCGCGGTGCAGGCGCTGCTCGCCCATGGGCGAGCACAGGCTCAGCGCCGTGGCCATGGCATGCATCACGATATGGCGATGGCTGTAGCACACTCCCTTGGGGTCACCCGTGGTGCCCGTGGTGTAGAAGGTGACGGCCTTGGTGTTTTCGTCCAGCTCGGGGAAATCGTAGGCCGCATCGGCCCGGGAGACCAGGGCTTCGTACTCTCCGGCCACGGCAAAGCCGGTCGCCGGCACCAGGCCGTCGTCCGAGAGCACGACGATGTGGCGAATCCGCGGCAGCTGCTCGCGGATCTGCTCGACCACGGGCAGGAAGTCACAGTGGACCAGCAGCACATCGGTGTCTGCGTCCTTGAGCGTGTAGAGGATCTGCGCGGCCGACAGGCGCACGTTCACGGTGAACAGGGTGGCGCCCATCATGGGAATGCCGAAATAGCTCTCCAGATAGCGATGGCTGTCCCAGTCCATCACGGCCACGGTGCTGCCGGGGCGCACGTCCAGCGCCGTCAGCGCATTGGCGAGCTGGCCGATGCGCTGGCGGAAGTCGCGGTACTTGTAGCGCATCTGCCCGCGATAAGTGATCTCCTGATCCGCATGCAGGCTCATGGCATTGATCAGCAGTTGCTTGATCAGCAGCGGATAGGTGTACGCCGAGGGTGTCGGAGTCAGCAGGTTATCGGTGGACTTCATATCGTCTCGAATCCATGGATGAGGGGAAAGCAAGATGCTGCGATGCGGCCGGCCCCGCCATCAGCAGCGCTGGGGCGGGCGCAGCCACAACTGCTCTTCCAGTATGAGCACTTCATACAAAGGAATCAGCAATCTAGGTGACGCCGTGCACTGGCCGCTCTTGATGTTGAACTTGAGGCCATGGGCGGGACAGGCGATCTCATGCGCCTGGCATGGACCGCTGGCAATGGAGGCGCCCGCATGCGGGCAGCTGTTTTCCAGCGCGTAGAACTCGCCCTCCACATTGAGCAGCAAGACGGTCTCCCCACCAGGAACAAAGACCAGCTTGCGGCTGCCGGGAGGCAGGTCCTCGGCGGGGCCGGCGGCAATCAGCGCCCGCGCGGGCAGGGTCTGCTCAAGCATGCGAAGCCGCGGCGCGCGTCATGAGCTGCAGCAGATCGGCCGCAGGCACGGCCCCCGTCACCGGCCAGCGCTGCTTGAACACATAGTGGGGCACGCCGCCGCCATGGCCCGTGGCCGGCTGCGCGGTGCGCTCGAGCAGTTCGGCCGCCGTCAGCGGCAGGCCCGCGGCATGCGCCAGCTTCAGCAGCGTGGCCGTGTCGCCTATATCGCGGCCCTGCTGGAAATAGGCCGCGAACACGGACTCCACAAAATCGAGCATGGCCGGCATGGGCAGCCGGTCCTGCGCGAGGTTGACCAGAGCGCAAGCCTTGCGGCTGTTGGGAAAGACCGCAATCGCCTCGAAGTTCAGCGCCAGGCCGGCCTGCTGGGCGGCGGCGCGCACCTGGGCTCGGCGTGCGGCAACCGCCTCGGGCCCGCCCAGGCGCGCCTCGTAGAACGCCTGATAGGCTATGCCGGCCTCTGGAATCTGCGGCAGCAGAGTATCGGCATGCCAATTCAGGTGCAGTTGCAAGCCGGGACTGCGCTCGCTCAGCAGAGTCCAGGCGGCGCGCAGATTGCGCAGACCTATCCAGCACCAGGGACAGATCAGATCCAGATGGAAGTCGGTGTGCAAGCTGTCGGAGCTTGGGTCACGGGACATGGTGCGCCCTCCTTCAGAGCAGATCGTGCAGCAGCGCCTCGGCGCCGCCCCAGGAGCCGAAGCCCGCGGCAGGATTGAGGTGGCCGACCTCGCCCAGGTCCACCAGGCGCGCGCCCCAGTCCCTGGCCATCTGTTCGGCGCGCTCGAAGCCCGCCAGAGCATCGTTGCGGCTTGCCGCCACGATGGTGGGGAACGGCAGGGGCCGGCGCGGCACGGGGCACCAGCCGCCCTGCTCTAGCTGCTCCAGCGAGGGATAGCCGGCCGGCATGGGCCGCTCCACATCTGCGGGCGTGGCGAGCAAGGCCCCCACGATACGGCCGCTGTGCTGCTGCGCCCAATGCACGGTGGTGATGCAGCCCGCGCTATGGGCCACGATGACGACCTTGCCCTCGATGGCGGCCAACGTGTCGCCCAGCGCCTGCACGCGTGCGGCGCGGCTGAGCTTGTCGCGCTCCAGCGGTGGCACGCTGGCGACGCGCAGCTGCCGGGCCTGCAACTGCTTCTGCAGATGGGTCTGCCAGTGCTCTTCCACATGGTCGCGCAGACCGGGAACGATCAGGAAAGTGATATCCGCGGGAAACGGGCTGGAATGCATAGGGTTTGGCAAGCGTGTAAGTGAAAAACGCATGGCCTGCGTTGGGCCATGCTGGTTGTGGTGCTGCTAGAGGCGCGCTCAGAAAGGCTTGCTGCCTATGATCCCGGCGCGCTCCATCTTGCGGTGGCAGGGCGGATAGTCCATCACCGCGTAGTGCTGGGTGGCGCTGTTGTCCCAGATGGCGATGCTGTTGGGCTTCCAGCGCCAGCGCACCTGGTACTCGGGAATCTGCGCCTGGCTGACCAGATAGCGCAGCAGCTCGCCCGCGCCATGGGTATGGTCCTGGCCCACGCGCACGCGCGCGGCCGTGTGGAAGTTGGTGAAGTGAGTCGTGAAGCCGTTCACATAAAGCACCTTCTCGCCGGTTTCCGCATGGGTGCGCACCACGGGATGCTCGGGATCGGGAAACTGGGCCTTGAGCGCCAGGCGCTTTTCGATAGGCATGGCCGCGCCGAAGCTGAACTCTATGCTGTGGCGCGCGCGCAGATCCCGGATCTGCTCCTTCACGCCCTCGGGCAGCCTGTCATAGGCCAGCACCATATTCGCCCACATGGTGTCGCCGCCCACGGGCGGGCATTCCACGCAGCGCAGCACAGCGCCGAACTGCGGCGCTTCGCGCCAGGTGGTGTCGGAATGCCAGGCATTCTCATAGCGGTCCAGCGGCTGCTCGGGGCTCTTGTAGATCTGGACCAGGCCCGGATTCTCGGGGTCGCTGCCCACCACGGGATGGTCTTCGAGCTCGCCGAACTTGCGCGCAAACGCCACATGTTCGGCGCGGCTGATATCCTGGTCGCGCAGGAACAGCACGCGATGCGCGAGCAAGGCCTTGCGGATTTCGGCAAACAGCGCGGCGTCGTGCACGGCATCGGACAGGCGCACGCCGGTGAGTTCGGCGCCAATCGCGCAGGTCAGTTGTTCTACTTTCATCTCTTGTCTCCTCCCTCGTCGCTCAGAGCGTGAAGATCGCCGAGCCTATGATCTTGCGGGCCTCCAGGTCGCGATGCGCCTGGACCGCGTCGGCCAACTCGTAGCGCTTGCTGATGTCGACCTTGATGCGGCCTTGGGCCACATGACCGAAGAGTTCGCTGGCCAGAGCCGCCTTCTCCGCGGGATCGGCGATGTAGTCGGCCGAGGCCGGTCGGGTCAGGAACAGCGAGCCCTTCATGGCCAGCAGCTGGGGGTTGAACGCCGGCACGGGACCGGAGGCCGTGCCCAGGCAGACCATGAGGCCGCGGCGCTTGAGGCTGTTGAGCGAGGCCTCGAAAGTGTCCTTGCCCACGCTGTCGAACACGGCGTTCACGCCAACGCCGCCCGTGATCTCGCGCACGCGGGCCGCCACGTCCTCGTGGCTGTAGTTGATGACGTGATCGCAGCCATGGGCCGTGGCGACCTGCGCCTTGGCCTCGGACGACACCGTGCCTATCACGTTCAGGCCTTCGAGCTTGGCCCATTGCGACACCAGCAGGCCCACGCCGCCGGCGGCCGCGTGCAGCAGGATGGTGTCGCCCTTCTTGAACTCCCAGATGCTGCGCATCAGATAGGCGGCCGTCAGGCCGCGCATGGTGATGGCGGCGGCCGTCTCGAAGCCGATGGCATCGGGCAGGCGGATCAGCGGCGCGGCGTCGATCAGGCGCTCGGTGCTGTAGGCGCCCAGGGTGTTGTGGGCGCCGGTATAGGTCACGCGGTCGCCGACCTGGAACTGGGTCACGCCCGCGCCCACGGCCGTGACCGTGCCGCAGGCTTCGCTGCCTATGCCCGAGGGCAGCGGCGCGGGATACAGGCCGCTGCGGAAATAGGTGTCCGCAAAGTTCAGGGCCACGGCGCCATGCTTGAGGCGGACCTGACCCGGGCCGGGATCGCCGACCTCGACCTCCTCGTAGCGCAGGACCTCGGGGCCGCCAACTTCATAGAAACGGGTCATCTTGGGCATACAAACTCCAATCAAATGCCAATCAGGGCAGGGAATGCGGCGGGCCGCATTCGGTAAACGGATATCAGGCTCGGGATGCGGTCAAGGGGAGCACCAGGGTGGAGTTCTGCACGGGCCGGCCCTCGGCCTCCTGCCGGACTACGGCCGCCACCAGCGCCATATCGTTCTCATAGCTGCGCGCGGCCTTCCAGAAGCAGACGGCGGCCAGCACGGATATGGAAGGAATCGCGGCCAGCGCCACGTTCAAGCCCCAGGTGTCGGAGATCAGCCCGCCGAAGAACGGGCCTATGGCCAGGCCGAACAGGTTCTGAAACAGCGCCAGCACCGCGCTGCCCGTGGCGCGCAGGCCCGGGTGGGTGACGTTGAGCACGGTGCTGGTCGTCACGCCCACGGTGCAGGTCATCAGAAAGCCGCCAAGCAGAATCATTGCGTACTGCAGGCCGGCGGGCAGATCGGCCGTGAATGCGCAGCTCAGCACCACAAAGCTCAGCAGGGTCAGCACGCACATGGCCAGCAGCTTGTTGCGCGGGCGGCGCTGGCTGACGCGGTCGGCCACCCAGCCCCAGAACAAGGAGCCTACGGCGCAGCACAGCACCACCAGCGCCGCATGCTTGGCCGCCGTGGCCGAATCCATGCCGTGATAGCGGTTGAAGAAGCTGGGCGTCCAGGCCCAGATGGTGGACACCACGATCAGCTGAAATGCTCCGGCTAGGCACACCCACAGCAGGGTTGGGCCATGGGTCAGCGCCTGATAGAGCCGGCCCAGAAAGGCCTTGGAGCTGCGGCTTTGGATCCGGGGCTGGAATTTCACCACCACGCTTTTGTAATCGGGCACCAGCAGGAACAGCAGCGCCATGGCCAGACCCGGAAAGCCCACGGCGCCGAAAGCCGCGCGCCAGCCCCAGTGGTCGGCAATCGCTCCGCCCAGCATCACGCCCAGTACCGCACCCAGGGCCGAAGCGGCAAAGAACGCGCCCAGCAAGGTGGAATGCAGACGCTTGGGAAACAGGCCGTTGACCAGGGCCGAACCCACGGCGCCATAGCCGGTCTCGCCCAGGCCGACCACGGCGCGCGCCGCAAACAGCTGCGCGTAGCTGCGCGCAAACATGCAGGCAATGGTGGCCATGCTCCACACCGATGCCATGACGAAAATGCTTTTGACGCGGCCAAAGCGGTCGGCAATCATGGCCACGGGCAGGCTGCCCACGGCCACGACCACGGAAATCACCGAAACCAGCGCCCCCAGTTGCTTGTCCGACAAACCCCATTCCTCTTTCAGATGCGGAAACAGGGAGACCACGATTTGCCGGTCTATATAGTCGGAGAGCATCAGCAGGAAAATCATCGCAAATGCAAACCAGGCACGCGGGCGGCTCACCGCATAGTCATGGCTGTGATCGGCATGGGAGTCTGTTTCGGGTGCGAACATTCATGGTCTCCATTTTCAGTGCGCTTTTTTATTTATTGAGCGAATGAATCCACACCTTCTTCATTGAATCCAATATCAAATACCGCGGTATTGAATTCCTGGTTTTGATAATCTCGCTTGATTCAACTTTAAAAACAAACCTTGTTCAATATTTCTCTAAGCGCGCCAATTTTTTTGCTTTCTACGACAGTCAAGGTAAACACCTAGAACCCTCAGAAACGCCTGTACATGCGGTCTGGCGGGCACTTCAGGGTCTGGCAGCCCGCCCCGCTGCGGCCCGCGCGCCCAGCGATGTCTTGAACACAGCTTTTTCTGCGCTGCAGCGCAACATAGAATTGTTGCCGTTTACGTAAACGTCAACACCATGCCGCGGCGACACCGGCCAAGCGCGGCAGGCTGTACCGGCCGCCCATCACAACAAGGAATCCAAGACGATGACATACAAAACTCCGCTCAAAGACATGCTGTTCGACATGGAGCACCTGGCCCAGCTCGCGCAGATCGCCCAGATCCCCGGCTTCGAAGACGCGGGCCTCGAAACCGCCCAGGCCGTGCTCGAGGAAGGCGC
>NZ_JBFYGN010000052.1:0-5465 GCF_041079535.1 Comamonas guangdongensis
GTAAGAGCCTGACGATGACCTACTTTCACACGGGAACCCGCACTATCATCGGCGCAAAGTCGTTTCACGGTCCTGTTCGGGATGGGAAGGAGTGGGACCAACTTGCTATGGTCATCAGGCATAAACTTTGTGTCGGATCGATCGCTTGCAATTCACTTCTGAATCACTTCACTTTCTCTCCAACGAATTCATAGAGTCATTATCAGCTATTTGATTGCGCCTTTTCGGCATAACTAGGACTTTCGTCCAGTCTTTTGTTTCCAGGCTTGTACCCAAAGTTATAGGGTCAAGCCGCACGGGCAATTAGTACTGGTTAGCTTAACGCATTACTGCGCTTCCACACCCAGCCTATCAACGTCGTGGTCTACAACGACCCTTCAGGGGGCTCAAGGCCCCGGCAGATCTCATCTTGAAACGAGTTTCCCGCTTAGATGCTTTCAGCGGTTATCTCTTCCACACATAGCTACCCTGCGATGCCACTGGCGTGACAACAGGTACACCAGAGGTGTGTCCACTCCGGTCCTCTCGTACTAGGAGCAGGCTTCCTCAAATCTGCAGCGCCCACGGAAGATAGGGACCAAACTGTCTCACGACGTTTTAAACCCAGCTCACGTACCTCTTTAAATGGCGAACAGCCATACCCTTGGGACCGACTACAGCCCCAGGATGAGATGAGCCGACATCGAGGTGCCAAACACCGCCGTCGATATGAACTCTTGGGCGGTATCAGCCTGTTATCCCCAGAGTACCTTTTATCCGTTGAGCGATGGCCCTTCCATACAGAACCACCGGATCACTATGTCCTGCTTTCGCATCTGCTCGACTTGTCAGTCTCGCAGTTAAGCACGCTTATGCCATTGCACTATCGTCACGATGTCCGACCGTAACTAGCGTACCTTCGAACTCCTCCGTTACGCTTTGGGAGGAGACCGCCCCAGTCAAACTGCCTACCATGCACTGTCCCCGATCCAGATAATGGACCAAGGTTAGAACCTCAAACGCACCAGGGTGGTATTTCAACGTCGGCTCCATGAAAACTAGCGTCCTCACTTCAAAGCCTCCCACCTATCCTACACAGATCCGTTCAAAGTCCAATACAAAGCTACAGTAAAGGTTCATGGGGTCTTTCCGTCTTTCCGCGGGGAGATTGCATCATCACAAACATTTCAACTTCGCTGAGTCTCAGGAGGAGACAGTGTGGCCATCGTTACGCCATTCGTGCAGGTCGGAACTTACCCGACAAGGAATTTCGCTACCTTAGGACCGTTATAGTTACGGCCGCCGTTTACTGGGACTTCAATCAAGAGCTTGCACCCCATCATTTAATCTTCCAGCACCGGGCAGGCGTCACACCCTATACGTCCACTTTCGTGTTTGCAGAGTGCTGTGTTTTTATTAAACAGTCGCAGCCACCAATTTTTTGCAACCCCTTTGAGCTCCGTTTGTACAACTTCACTTACTTGGGGTACACCTTCTCCCGAAGTTACGGTGTCAATTTGCCGAGTTCCTTCTCCTGAGTTCTCTCAAGCGCCTTAGAATACTCATCTCGCGCACCAGTGTCGGTTTGCGGTACGGTCGTCAATAGCTGAAGCTTAGTGGCTTTTCCTGGAAGCAGGGTATCACTCACTTCGTGTGCAAGCACACTCGTTATCACCCCTCATCTAAGCCCGGCGGATTTGCCTACCAGGCACGACTACAGGCTTGAACCAACATATCCAACAGTTGGCTGAGCTAACCTTCTCCGTCCCCACATCGCACTATTGATCGGTACAGGAATATTGACCTGTTTCCCATCAGCTACGCATCTCTGCCTCGCCTTAGGGGCCGACTTACCCTACGCCGATGAACGTTGCGTAGGAAACCTTGCGCTTACGGCGAGGGGGCTTTTCACCCCCTTTAACGCTACTCATGTCAGCATTCGCACTTCTGATACCTCCAGCATCCGTTACCAGACACCTTCACAGGCTTACAGAACGCTCTCCTACCACGCACAGTAAACTGTGCATCCGCAGCTTCGGTAACTGGCTTAGCCCCGTTACATCTTCCGCGCAGGACGACTCGATCAGTGAGCTATTACGCTTTCTTTAAATGATGGCTGCTTCTAAGCCAACATCCTGACTGTTTTAGCCTTCCCACTTCGTTTCCCACTTAGCCAATTTTAGGGACCTTAGCTGGCGGTCTGGGTTGTTTCCCTCTTGAGTCCGGACGTTAGCACCCGGTGCTCTGTCTCCCAAGCTGTACTCGTCGGTATTCGGAGTTTGCATAGGTTTGGTAAGTCGCCATGACCCCCTAGCCTAAACAGTGCTCTACCCCCGACGGTAATACTTGAGGCACTACCTAAATAGTTTTCGGAGAGAACCAGCTATTTCCAAGTTTGTTTAGCCTTTCACCCCTATCCACAGCTCATCCCCTAGTTTTGCAACACTAGTGGGTTCGGACCTCCAGTACCTGTTACGGCACCTTCATCCTGGCCATGGATAGATCACTTGGTTTCGGGTCTACACCCAGCGACTAGACGCCCTATTCGGACTCGATTTCTCTTCGCCTCCCCTATTCGGTTAAGCTTGCCACTGAATGTAAGTCGCTGACCCATTATACAAAAGGTACGCCGTCACCCCGAAGGGCTCCGACTTTTTGTAAGCATACGGTTTCAGGATCTATTTCACTCCCCTCCCGGGGTTCTTTTCGCCTTTCCCTCACGGTACTGGTTCACTATCGGTCGATGATGAGTATTTAGCCTTGGAGGATGGTCCCCCCATATTCAGACAGGGTTTCTCGTGCCCCGCCCTACTTGTCTGCAGCCTAGTACCACCGATCAGTTTTCACATACGGGACTATCACCCACTATGGTCGGCCTTTCCATGCCGTTTTGTTAACTGATCGACTATCACTGCAAGGCTCTTCCGAATTCGCTCGCCACTACTATCGGAATCTCGGTTGATGTCTTTTCCTCTGGGTACTTAGATGTTTCAGTTCTCCAGGTTCGCTTCGCACACCTATGTATTCAGTGTGCGATACCCTTGCGGGTGGGTTTCCCCATTCAGAAATCTCCGGATCAAAGCTTATTTGCCAGCTCCCCGAAGCTTATCGCAGGCTATCACGTCTTTCGTCGCCTATCATCGCCAAGGCATCCACCATATGCTCTTAGTCACTTGACCCTATAACTTTGACGTCTCTTGCGAAACACCAAGCTCTAGATCTCAAAGACTGGTGAGGTCTTGCACCTCACGCGTTATGCCGTAATGTGAATATCTTTGGCTGCATCTTTCAATGCAGCTTAGAGAATATTCGTCATTACTAGATAATTTCGCATTCGCAAAATATCTGTTTTGACGCAATCAAAATGTTGCTGGCGGCACGGTGCGAATATCTTTCGATTTCGCTTTCCACCAGCAACGCTGATTTCGACTCTATGAATTTTTAAAGAACAGCCTATTGATCAAAGATCAATATAAAAGCAGTCTGATTCAGACTGCTTTTATATTGAAGTTTTTGCTTCGCTCGCTCATCTGCTGAGCCAACGATTATAGCACCGAAGCCAGGCCTCAGCGCCGTGTTTGGTGGAGGATGACGGGATCGAACCGACGACCCCCTGCTTGCAAAGCAGGTGCTCTCCCAGCTGAGCTAATCCCCCATTGGGTTGATCGCATTGGAAGTTTGGTGGGTCTAGTTGGGCTCGAACCAACGACCCCCGCCTTATCAAGACGGTGCTCTAACCAGCTGAGCTACAGACCCAAGCCATCAAGCAAGATCTCTCTTGCTCAACAGTGCATCCAACAACCGATAAGTGTGGGCGTTCAATTTGAAGCAGCTTTTTCCAGAAAGGAGGTGATCCAGCCGCACCTTCCGATACGGCTACCTTGTTACGACTTCACCCCAGTCACGAACCCCGCCGTGGTAAGCGCCCTCCTTGCGGTTAGGCTACCTACTTCTGGCGAGACCCGCTCCCATGGTGTGACGGGCGGTGTGTACAAGACCCGGGAACGTATTCACCGTGACATTCTGATCCACGATTACTAGCGATTCCGACTTCACGCAGTCGAGTTGCAGACTGCGATCCGGACTACGACTGGCTTTATGGGATTAGCTCCCCCTCGCGGGTTGGCAACCCTTTGTACCAGCCATTGTATGACGTGTGTAGCCCCACCTATAAGGGCCATGAGGACTTGACGTCATCCCCACCTTCCTCCGGTTTGTCACCGGCAGTCCCATTAGAGTGCCCTTTCGTAGCAACTAATGGCAAGGGTTGCGCTCGTTGCGGGACTTAACCCAACATCTCACGACACGAGCTGACGACAGCCATGCAGCACCTGTGTTACGGTTCTCTTTCGAGCACGAAACCATCTCTGGTAACTTCCGTACATGTCAAAGGTGGGTAAGGTTTTTCGCGTTGCATCGAATTAAACCACATCATCCACCGCTTGTGCGGGTCCCCGTCAATTCCTTTGAGTTTCAACCTTGCGGCCGTACTCCCCAGGCGGTCAACTTCACGCGTTAGCTTCGTTACTGAGTCAGTTAAGACCCAACAACCAGTTGACATCGTTTAGGGCGTGGACTACCAGGGTATCTAATCCTGTTTGCTCCCCACGCTTTCGTGCATGAGCGTCAGTGCAGGCCCAGGGGATTGCCTTCGCCATCGGTGTTCCTCCGCATATCTACGCATTTCACTGCTACACGCGGAATTCCATCCCCCTCTGCCGCACTCTAGCTTTGCAGTCACAAAGGCCGTTCCCAGGTTGAGCCCGGGGATTTCACCTCTGTCTTACAAAACCGCCTGCGCACGCTTTACGCCCAGTAATTCCGATTAACGCTTGCACCCTACGTATTACCGCGGCTGCTGGCACGTAGTTAGCCGGTGCTTATTCTTACGGTACCGTCATGACTCCCCTGTATTAGAGGGAAGCTTTTCGTTCCGTACAAAAGCAGTTTACAACCCGAGGGCCTTCATCCTGCACGCGGCATTGCTGGATCAGGCTTTCGCCCATTGTCCAAAATTCCCCACTGCTGCCTCCCGTAGGAGTCTGGGCCGTGTCTCAGTCCCAGTGTGGCTGGTCGTCCTCTCAGACCAGCTACAGATCGCAGGCTTGGTAAGCCTTTACCCCACCAACTACCTAATCTGCCATCAGCCGCTCTAGTAGCACAAGGCCCGAAGGTCCCCTGCTTTCATCCGTAGATCTCATGCGGTATTAGCTACTCTTTCGAGTAGTTATCCCCCACTACTAGGCACGTTCCGATGTATTACTCACCCGTTCGCCACTCGTCAGCATCCGAAGACCTGTTACCGTTCGACTTGCATGTGTAAAGCATGCCGCCAGCGTTCAATCTGAGCCAGGATCAAACTCTATAGTTCGATCTTGAATTTAAAGTCTTTCGACTGCTCACTCACTTGACGGAATCAAGAAGAAATCAATTCTTCCTCATTACTGTTTTTGTGAGCGTTTAGTAACTCCGAAGAGTTTTGTTCC
>NZ_JBFYGN010000053.1:0-4225 GCF_041079535.1 Comamonas guangdongensis
ATGCAGGCGGATTGCCATAGTGCTTTCTCCTGTTCTGAGTTGAAGAATGCACCATGACTTCCTGGGACCGTACATCTTAGCCAGCCGCGCGCGGTAAGGCTGGGACCAGCGCTCGAGAATGCGCAGGATGCGGTGACCCATCGCAGGCATCAGGTACTCCACGCACCCCTTCTTGGTTTTGTACTCGACAGCGGCGACCCAGTGGAAGACGAAGCCGTTCTTGACTTCGGTACGCCCTGCGCTGACTTCTATACTTGATAGTTCTGAGGATCGCATGCCGGTAAGCACGCCGAGCAAGTAAAAGCAGGCATCGCGTATCGTCGTATGGCCAGGAACGCTGAGCGCGGAACGATCTTCACGATCACGCTCGTCAAGCTGTTCTTCTGCACCAGCCAGGATCTCCTCGGCGTAAAGGAATATCCGGTAATGCCTCGCCGACAAATGTCGCGTTCTCCCTCATTTGACGGGTGTAAGCAAGGTAATGGGTGTCGGCCACCTTGGGGGTGTGCCCCATCAGGGCGGCCGTTGCAATCAGATCCCCGCCTGATAGCGACCAGAGGCGGTGTTCCAGGGTCTTGCGCAGGCGCGAGAGGTTCAGCACCAACCGAACCCCATCGTCATCGCGCAGGTCGTGTCGCTCGATCAGATTGGCGATGCTTGATCCCAAAGCAGAGGGCGTCAACACCACGACCTCGTCAGCGCTACCAAGATTTTTCCTAGCCCGATATAGCCACACTCGCCCTCGACAATCTGGCCTCGCTTCGCCAAGCAGTGACTCTGACAACTGCAGGGCCTTACGCATCAAAGCTACGCCATCCATGGGAATCGCTTGCGAACCTTCATGCACACGGGAGTAACGGAGATTCACTAGTTTGGTGGCGTTGCCGCGCCGCTTGAAGAGCTCCTGCAGCATCATGTTGGGCATGAAAGGATGCGGACGCAGGCAGTCGCGCGCAGCCTCCAGCAGCGGCGTAAGATTGGCTCCTGTGCGAATAGCCACCGCCAGCAGATAGACCACCATCGCATCGCGACCAGTCCCCTTGAACTGTTCATTGTGGATGGCCACGATGTCATCGCGCAGAGCCTGCGCAAGGCGCTGGCGCTCGGTCGGCGATAGCGGCGTTGCACCTTTTATCCGGCTGTTGCTGCCAGGGAAGGGATTAGGTGGAAAAAGGTCTTCCTGGTCACGCACAATCCCGCGTTGAACCAGAGCCGTGAGTACAGATTTCGCGTAACCATAGTAGGATTTCTTGGAGCTGTAAGCTTGGTCCCGGTCCTTGATCCAGTCGATGTACAGCCGAATGTGCGAAGGCCTAAGGTTCTGCGGCTCGACTCCTGTGCCGGTTGACACCAGGAATTCGAAAAAATATCTCATACCTGCGTTCCAATAGGCAATTACGGTGGAGGCCGTAACCGACTCATTTGTCAAAAAAGTGCGCAACTGTTTGGCACAGGCCCACACCCACGTATCAATGCCTCGCCCGAGCCACGGAATGAGGTTGATGGTTCGGTTAGTCGCGGGGTTCTCCGGGAGCGTGATGACTAGATTGGCGGCATCGCCGGAAGCCGGTGCGGCAATGGCAACCTTGATAGGTGCCGGTGCATTGAAAGTCTTCTTGACTTTCATACTGTTGCTTCCCTTTCAGGCATGAACAACCGGTCAACCTCATCCTCGTGAGCCGCTACCAACTGTCCCTCCAGCGCATTGATGAGGTGGAGGTAAATTATGGTGGTGGAGACATCGCTGTGCCCCAGGCGATCACGGACGTAAAGTAGCGGCTCACCCTCGAACGTTTTGCTCTTACGCAGGCTCCACAGCAAATAGGTTGCGTATGCGCCTGAACAACCCGGGATAGTTCAGATGCAGCAGCATCAGGTTAATCAGGTCACGCTTGTCGAAATCGGTGCGTCCTAGGTTCGTCTTCTCAATCTGCATAAGCAGAATCGCATTGATGAAGCGTTTGACCTTGCGCAGATCGCCGACCAAAGGCAGGTACTTTGCGGCAGAATCGCCATCCAAAATATTTGCAAGCTCATTGAGAACGGCGCCAAGCTTGACCATCGTGTCTGACAGCACTGAGCCGAGCTGACTTTCGGCGCGTTCCCAGTCACGCCGCAAAAAGTTGCGAATACTGGAGCTGTCAACGAACAAGCTCAATTGACTGTCACAAACTTCTCAAGGAATGCACGCGCTCTAGATCCATCCTCCTTGCCGCCGGCTAGTACCTCGGTGTCATAGCAAAGGACGTAAGTTGCTTGCGACAGCTTGAATGTGCGCCGAGTTGCGAACAGTACGTTGTTGACGGTTTTCGCGTCCAAACGATCTAAGTCGTCGACAACAACAATCACTCGTCGCCCAATGCGACGAAGAACCTCATCAATATCATCGAGCAGCTCATCGACGGTTTCTTGCGATGGCTCCAGTGAAAGCTTGAAGCCAAGGAACGAAACATCCGCCTTCCCTTTGATAAGTCGAGAGTATCGGGAGGCCGCTGGGCGGAACTCCGGTGCAAAGACCTTGTTCTGAATCGCTGCAGACAGATCGCGAATCAAGCGATCAGCAAGGTCTGGCTCCGACGCATATCGCAGGGGCTCAAACCGACAAACGATCACTTTGTCCGCAGCTCGTTCCCAGTAGCGTTCGGCAAGATTAATAAAGCTGGTCTTACCCCCCCCCCCACGGACCATCGATACCGAACACCAACCCTGAATGCGCACCGCTTGCTAGGACTGTCTCTGCGAATGACTTTGCTTGGGTCTCGCTCGAGAGTAGATCGTCGCTCTCGCGTCCGATCTCGTCGTCCGCAAGAAAATGGAGTTGTGAAGGAGTCTGTTGCCTCCTCGGCCAATGCCGCTGAACTAGCGGGGACAAAAGCACAAAGAGCAACTGGCGCCCAATACGGGTCCGACGCTTTCAATGCTGCGTGGAACTTAGAAAGCCAAGGCATGGTCAACTCGTTTGACCAAGCTCCCAAGCACATTGCGATGAGTAGGTCGAGACGAAGGCTTCGACCCATTTGCACGACAGAAATATGCGCACCACGATTGACGGCGTAGACCACACAGACCGCCAGTCCGATCAGAACCAATATGGCCCTTGCCCAAGGGGAAAAATCGGCTAGCGCAGGAGCAAACGCAGTTCCCAGGTAGTAGGTTGTCCTGCAGACCTCTGCGGCAACCAAGCCAACAACGAACATCTTGGCAAAGACCAGGAGTTCAGGCATCTTCATCGTGTGATTGGTAGCCGCCATTCACCATTCCTCCCCGTGAAGCGTGAGCGCCGTGTAAGTGTGGCGACATACAGGGCGTGATGGCGTGCCTCGGCTTACCGTGTCGCCCAGAAGATTATCTGCGAGCCGACGTGGTTAGATCTGCCCGGCAACATGGTGCTGCAGCGCGAAGACGTCCGTCAAAGTGCCATCGAACGCTTTGCTCCAAAGCCGAGAGTTCTCGCACGCGGTGCGAGCGACGCACGGAAAAGCGTGGGTATTGGACGTATAGGACTATCGGAAATGCGCCTTACATGATGCCGCCCCCCACCCTCAAAGCTAATTCAGACTATTCCTCTCAGGCGTTCTGGGCGGCAGTTTGATTCTTCGCTCGAAACGCCGAGGTGGCCTGCTACGACCCAGAAGCCACCGACCGCTCGCACCGATAGTAGGCGCTGCTTGGCCTAACCGTGAAAGTCTGCAATCAGCCGATTCTGTTGAAAAACTCGAAAGCTGTTGAGCAGCCTACGTCGGTCGGAAAATCTACCTTTCAGATCGCTCTAGGAGCGGCGATCTCACATGTGGGAAGGGGTAAGGCACCCCCAAAAACATGATTCAAGGAGGTGCTAGGGAGTTTTTCAACAGAATCGGCCGAACTCAGTCGGTCACGACCAGTACACCGGTCAGCCACAACCGCACAGGCGGTCAATTCAACCGGAATACACATGAGTCGACCACGGACTCCAGATTGAGTGTTCGAACGACTAATGCTAACGCTACCGCGATCCCTCCTTAGAGCTCACGAAATTCGATGTTCGTGCAGCGACTTCTAACACTCACAACTACGAACTCAACAATGTGGACCTCTATGTCCACAGGCCGGTAAGATGGAAGAGTCCTCCTCTTCATCTAGCTGGCTACGCCCCACGCGGCAAATCCGCCTAGGGTGTGTCATCTAATGTGATAGTTGCTGCGTTATCAGTAGCGTGATTCGTAGACATGCACTGACCGATGCC
>NZ_JBFYGN010000054.1:0-4082 GCF_041079535.1 Comamonas guangdongensis
CAAGCCCAACCAGAACGCCTACATCGAATCATTCAACGGGCGCTTTAGGGATGAGTGCTTGAACGAACATTGGTTCAGCAGTCTGGCGCATGCCCGGGTAATCGTGGAAGCCTGGCGCCGGGAATACAACGAAGAACGGCCCAAGCGATCGCTTGGCGGACTCACGCCTGCTGCCTATGCCCAGAGGCTGATGCAAAAACCGTTAAATTAACCCCGGACTCCAAAGCCTTGTGCTACTGAAAACGGGGGGACGTCGCCCAAACGCTCAATGTACTTCGAGAATGCGGCTTTAACGAGCTGTCAAATGGTGGTCAAGTCTTGGACTATCAACTTTTCGATTAAGAGGACGTCAGTTTTGCCGAGCTGGCCTTCAAGCTTGGCGTCGGACGTCATGGGCTACCAAGGCTGAAGCAACGGGCTTGAAAACTCGAAAGAGCACTCAATGGCCTCCCATAGAGGTGGAGGTGATACGTAGCAGCTTGGCCAACTACTTCGGTGGAGTGGATATCGTCGGGCCCTAGGAGCAGAACCTCGCCCGAGCCCACTGCAACGTGGGTGGTTTCGACGACGATTCCGGACTTAGCGGACTTCGTATAGAGGCGGTTCAATTCCAAGCCCCGAATGCCCACTACGACAGCCCAAGTTTCGTGGCAGTGAGGAGGACTTGTGACGCCAACTCCATCCGAGACAAGATACAGTGCCGGCCGATCCCCAGCGACGGCGAGTTCATAGAGAGCCTCCTCGCCAACTCGAGCTACAGGATAAGGAGCTACTTGCCACATAGGGGAGTTCGCAAGGTGTAGAAGACTGTCTGCAATAGCCTCGAAATCGGCCACAGACTGTGGCGGCGTGCTGATGCGATCAATTAATTGATGCGCCTGCTCGACTATCGTGCCTGGTAATTGCATCAGAATTCCCCAACTTCCTAATATGATGTAGACCGACTCTGGTTGTGCGAGACAGCAGCACTGCTGCGTGATGGCGAAAGTCCATTGGCTCACCCATTCACATAAGTGACTGCTCAGGGCCGCAAGCCAGCCATGAATCGACTCGGTTAAATGAGTCCCCTTTAGGGGGAAATATTCCTGGATATCTACTTCTGAGAGAAACCAGGTAGGTCACATGACGGGTCGTGCCAGTGACAACCTATTTCCTTTCCCCAAGCCTCATTTGATAGACCGTTGCACTCCAGTACCGCGTACCGCTGCTTTCTCGGCAAATCCACCCCGCAGACTCCAACTGCTTCGCGATCAATCGATTCATGAAGCCATGGCCAAGCAGCAGAACGGGGCCTTCATTTGCAATCAATTGAAGTCGCTGAGCCGCTGTATTAGCTCTTACTTTAGCTTCTCGGGCAGACTCGACTCCTCCAGAAAAGCCGCACAGCCATGCAATCCGAAGAAAAAATGCCCACGTAAATGGGGAAAAGCGAGGTCGTTTCCATCTTCCGTGAGGCAACTTCGCCTCGCAGAAAATCTCATCTATGAGATGAGGTCGAAGGCCCAATGCTCGAACAGACGCCAGTGCTCGAGGTGCATTGCTCGAAATGATCACCTTTGCTGTGGCGGCCAGGCCCATGCTGGCCACAGGGACGGGATGCTCTACGACTTCGGATAGCTCGTATTGCTCAATCCAGTACTTCATGTCAAGTGCTGAAACCTTGCCGCCTGGAGCCAAGTTCGGCCGACCGTGGCGCATCAAAATAATTTCTCGGTTCATTGAGTGGGAGGCGAGTTAATCGATTGCTTGTCAGCGGTTCAATCAATCGCCGACTTTTAGTCGTCGCATGAGCCAGTTCGCGGTGAACTCGAAGTGCTCTCGCATGTTCGACTCCGCCGTGTGTCCGCTGCCCTGACTGAGGAGATGCTCTGCACAGCGGATTCGCGCAGAGCAACCGCAAAAAGAACGACGGCTCCAAGGAGCGACAAGAGTTTCAAGATCAATTTGTCCGTCATAGTCTTTCCTTGTTGGGCTTCGGCAGATCCCCCAGAACTAGGGCGATGAAGAGGTTTACTTGGCGTTATTGGGGCGACGCAAGGGGTAGCCAGCCATGGCGGCGATACCAAGCGACCGTATCGGCAACGGTTTGCTCGATGGGGCGAAATTTCAGTTGAAGCTGCTGCTCGCTCTTTGTGTGAATGAAATGAGTGCGTCCCGCCTCTTTGCGCATCAGCCTCACCGTCGCCAAGCTGAGCAAGATGGGTTTGCCACTGATCCTCGCGTAGAGCTCCTGCGCCGCCGCCAGGAAATACAGAACTAGAAAAGGTAAGTTGCGGGTTGGCGTCTTGGTGCCCGCGATCTTCCCGACCAAGGGAACCAATTCATGCATCGTCATGTGGCGGCCGGCAGCGAGATAGCGTTCGCCGCGCTGGCCGCGCTCTGCAGCTGAAATTTGCGCCTTCGCTACATCGCGAGCATCGACAACCGAGAAGCTCCCAGGAAGCAGACCAGGCAATTTTCCCAGCACCACATCGTTGACAAATTGTCCTGACGAGGTTGGGCCAATATCGGCAGGACCCCACATCCAGCCGGGCAAGACAAAGCTCGCATGCATGTCCGGATGTGTGTCAAGAAAGGCCAATACGACTTGATCGGCCAGTATCTTGCTTCGGTAATAGTCGTCGTCAGCATCTGCTAGGTCACGCAGACAGGTCTCATCGATGGGCGCACCCGGCTCGCCATTCAGCACTGCGATGGATGAAGTCTGAACGAAGCGCCGGATGCCGGCGTCGTATGCCTGCTCGATAAGCTGCTGCGTACCGTCCACATTGATGCGTTTGAGCTCTTCCCAGTGGCTGCCGCCTTTGAAGTTGTCTCGAAAGAAAGCCGCGGTATGGAACACCACGTCACATCCTTGCAGCGCCCTGGAGAAAGCGGGCACATCTGCCATATCACCCTGCACCAGTTCCACGCCTTTCACTCCTGCGAACTGTTGCATACCTTTGGTTTCCGAACGGACGAGAGCCTTGACGAAGACGCCGCGCGCGACCAGCTCACGCACAAGGTTGTTGCCGAGAAGGCCTGTGGCGCCAGTGACAAAAGCGGACTGTGGACTGCTGTACTTTTTCATCTCGATTGATCTTCAGATTTCATTTGAAATTCAAATGTACCGCTAGAACTTTGAAATCTCAAGTGATATCTGAAATTCTTTGGCAAGCATTCACATGCGATCACACAACGATCGATATCTAAATCTCATGTGATATCTTTAAAGCTATGAGCACCACAACTGTAAGAAGACGCCTGACCCGAGACGAAAGCCGGGCACAGACTCGCGAGCATCTGATCGACGCTGCACGGCACTTGTTTGTGACAAACGGGTATGGCGGCGCATCGATCCGTGACATCGCGAACAACGCTGGTTATTCTCAAGGCGCTTTTTATTCAAACTTCTCAAGCAAAGAGGATGTCTTGCTAGAGTTGCTGAGGCGGCACATGGATGCAGAAGCGATGCAACTAACGACGCTCATGGACGACAACGCGCAATTGCCCGAGCAAATGCTGGCCCAACTGGAGGCCTGGGCTTCTACCCTCAATCACGATGCTGACTGGTGCATGCTTTCCATAGAACTGCAGTTGCATGCGAGGCGTAGCCTATCTTTCGCTGCGGATTACCAAAAGGTTTGGGACAAACACCAATCCGAGATCGGCGGCGTGATCGACCTATTGTTTAAAAAGCTTGGACGCTCAACTCCTGCCGAGCCTCACGAACTAGCTGCTGCTTTTATGGCACTTTCACATGGGCTTGCACTGCAAAAGACCACCGACCGCCAGGAGCTGACTGGACGCTTGATCATGGTGTTTCTACGTGGATTGATCGCAAGTTCGACGTAGCCACGTCTCAATGGAGCGAAGAAACGGGCATTCAGGCCGGTGCGTGGTGAACCGCGCAAGCGAGTGGCCAGTTACGAGGGTGATGTGGCCGTTCAAGACACCTGACGTTCAACGACTAGTGTTGGCGATTGCTGCTGTTTAGGCACTGAGTCACGAACGACCACGATCAGCCAATTCTGTTGAAAAACTCTCCTCGAACTTCTTTGTGATGGTGGTGGCGTAGGATTCGCGATCGAGTTCGCAAGCGC
>NZ_JBFYGN010000055.1:0-4011 GCF_041079535.1 Comamonas guangdongensis
CGTCGATGATCTGGCTGTCGGTGAAACGTGATTTCTTCATGGTAGAGATTCTCCTGTGAGGGTCTCTACTTCTCAGCCCGCTGGAATTGCGGGGGGATTACCAGATCAAGGCAAAGAAAAGCCGCCCGTAGAGGCGGCTTAGAAAGGAGCTTCCTGCTTAGCAGGCGCCAGTGAAGCGCATGGATCAAGACTTGCTTTTTGAGGTCTCCGCCCGAGACGGCAAAGGTGGGTCTTCTGAGGTCGATGGCAGGTCTTGATCGAAACTCGATGGGCTGGGCGGCAACTCTGAGACCGGCTCAAGAAGGATCGACCACATGTCACGCCAGAATTCGACATATCGTTGGTACGCCAGGAGCGAGAACATATAGACCTCCGCTCAATGGTTAGCTCTATCAAAAGCGACTCTGTTAAGGGCTGCTTGCTTCAAGATTCTTGTGGTCTTTCTTCGAAGGATTTGCACATGCCTATCCTCCTGCTTCTCAACGTCATTTTGGAACGGCTGGGGGGAAACGTAGTCGCCACCTGAGACATCTCTGGTATCAACATCCTTCTTGGTGGCGGGAACTCTCGCGTGGATGTTGAAGATGGTTTCGTCGATGAAAGACATATAGACCTCCGGTCCAAGATGGCGGATCGGGGTAGACCGCCTATGTCCACGGTACTCCTTTTAATGACCTTAAACGGCGCACGTCAGGTCAGCGATGCGAAATGAAAGAGAGGGCGAGAGGAGACGCTATCGGCCGACGCGCCGCACCATCAAGCAAGAGCGCGATACCCGGCTTTCGATCTGTCGGTGGGGGCATTGCATTGCCAAGGTTCACACCCGATTCGCGCTCTTGCTTGATGGCCCTGTTTCAGCCCCGCGGGGAGGGCACGTGCATGCCGCATGCAGGCTACTTGCTCACATTTCAATATCTCCGGGCGCAAAAAAGCCACCGCGAGGGTGGGCGGCAAAAAGAAAAACCGCTCAAGGCGGGCCGTGCTTATTCAATAAATCCGAGGTCGCGCAGGGCTCTGATCTCGTCACTGTACTCAGCATCTTCGAGCAACAAAACACCATCTGGCCCATACACATTGCGCTGGGGCGTTCCCATCGGCCGCTCTATGCGTTCTACCCGATAGCCGTGGCGCTCCCAAATCTCAGTGGTGTTGATGCGTGTCATCGGAATACCTTACTTAACCGAAACCGTACACGCAAGGCTCTGGTGTCAGTTTCAAACCGCAGCACCCTGGTGCAAGACGCTCTGGTTTGATTGCCGCGCATCCTCGGCTATCGATACCCGCTTTCCGGCAGGCCTGCGCGGCGGCTGGCGTAGCCCGGGCAACCCGGTACCTGCTTCCTGATTAAGCGCTCAGGCGGGCGAATGGTGCTTTTCTGATCTGGCTGGGCTGATGTGATTGAGGGAGGTGCAGGGGGCGGCTAAACCGTCGCAGAACCGTCGTATGGAACCTGGTCCCTTGGTACATTGGATCGGGCAAAAGGATTCAGCCTGCAAAGAAATCTGGCCTGGAGGAGCCTGAGCAGGCGCTCAACAATGAACTGGTAATGCTCCTGCCGAGGCTTCACACGATCATCTTGCTAGGAAAAAAGCATCAATGGCCGAGCTGACCATTGCCAAGCTGGCGCCAAATGCTCGAGTCCATTCGGCACCCCATCCCAACCCAGTTTTTGTGAATCGACGACCAGGAAACCGAGACCTAATTCTTGAAAGGTTTCAAGAAGTTGCGGCGAGCTTGCCTCCTTGGTCTTCACTGAATTGACGACTAGTGCTGGTTGTGGCCAAGAGCGGCCGCCGCACAGAATGCTCCACAGCAATCCGTTCCTGATATCGATGGAGCTTGGCTTCGGTGTTCTATTTCGGGATCTCTCGCGGTTCCTCCAATAGCCCGGTTTTCTTGGCCAGCCCCTCATCGATAATGCGCCCATGACCGCAACCGTCCTGGTGATTTTTGGCTTGGTGTATCTCGGCATGATCCTCGGAGGGTTGCCGTTTTTGCAGCTCGATCGTACGGGTATCGCGCTGCTCGGTGCGATCGCCATGATTGCGACTGAAGCTGTCACGGTCGAGCAGGCGGCGCGCTCCATCGATTTGCCCACCGTGCTGCTGCTGTTTGCCTTCATGGTGGTGTCCGCACAGATGCGCCTTGGCGGCTTCTATGACTGGATCACGCTCCGTCTATCGGCATTGCCAGTGACTCCTGCGACTTTGCTGGGCGTGTTGATCGCCGTTGTCGCGCTGCTGTCCGCCGTATTCAGCAACGACATTGTCTGCCTGGCCATCGCCCCCGTGCTGGTGGATGCCTGTATGCGCCGCAAGCTCGATCCGATCCCGTTTTTGCTCGGCCTCGCCTGCGCCGCCAACATTGGATCGGCGGCAACACTGATCGGCAATCCTCAGAACATGCTCATTGGGCAGACATTGCATTTGTCCTTTGGAGCCTATGCCGTCGAAGCGGCCGCACCAGTACTTGTCGGATTGGTGCTGACATGGGTGGTGATCGTGATTTGTGTCAGGGGACGGTGGCAACTGACGAGCGGTGCATTGCTCGAGGCGCAGCCCGAATTCGAGATGCAAGCCTTAAACCGTTGGCAGACCGCAAAGGGGCTGGGGATAGCGCTAGTGATTCTCTTGTCGTTTCTGTTTGCGCCGTGGCCGAGAGAGGTTGTCGCGCTGACTGCGGCTGGTGTGCTGCTGATGAGCCGCCGGCTGCACTCGAGCCGGATGCTGGGTCTGGTCGATTGGGAATTGCTCGTGCTCTTTATGGGACTTTTTGTGGTCAACGACGCCTTGCAGCGCACGGGTTTGCCAGCGCAGCTCGTGTTGTGGGCAGCATCGCCAACATCATCGTCGTCGACACAGCAGCGCGTCGCGGCGTCATCATCGACTGGAAACGGCACGCCCGAATCGGCGTGCCTGTGACGATCTCCACCATGGCCGTCACCGCGCTGTATTTGTGGTGGCGCATGCACGGCTGAGCATGTCTTGAGGCTCATCGGAGAGCGCTTTGTGGGGCTGGAGCCGAAGAGGGCTGCCAACGCTTCGGAGCGTCAGGGTGCTACGCCGACCTTTAGGCAGAGGAGGGTGGTGGCAAGCATCAAGCTCCTGGAAATGAAAGAGCCCCGGCACTTGATAGTGTCGGGGCTCTTTTTTTAACTTAGGCGTTGCGCAGCGGGTCGAACTTTTCGCCCGTGGCGTCACTCTGGCGGTCGGCCATGTAAGCCCTTGAATTTTCTTGTATTAATTCGATCTTGTAGCCGTCGGGATCGGTCAAGAAAGCGATCACCGTGCTGCCGCCCTTGACCGGACCGGCTTCACGCGTCACATTGCCGCCGGCCGCCTTGATCTTCTCGCAGGCCGCGTATGCATCGGGTACGCCAAGGGCGATATGACCATAGGCCGTGCCCATCTCATAGCTCTCCGTGCCCCAGTTATAGGTCAGCTCGATCTCGGCCTGGCCGGGATTGCCGCCCTCGAAGCCCAGAAAGGCCAGCGAATACTTGTACTCAGGGTTCTCGGAGGTGCGCAGCAGCTGCATGCCGATGACCTTGGTATAGAAATCAATAGAGCGCTGGAGATTGCCAACGCGCAACATCGTGTGAAGGAATCGCATACCTGCAATTGTGCCACCTCGGCCCGCAAGACAGACCCGCGAAGCCAATTTCGAAACATTGCTGCTATGCGCAATACAAGGATGAGCCAAGCCTGAAATGCGGCACATGGGCGGCGCTGCATTGGCTTGCGCGAGCACGGTTTGCGTATGAAACTACTCTGGGCGTACCTGGTCCTCCCGTGAGTGGAGAGCTTGCTGTTATTGCGGCGGGAGGAAAAGACTGTTGGCACAGCACCTTCGTCGATAAGTCTTCTGCTCCAACTGGAACCATGAGGACAGCTAGTGCCACCATGAACCAGTGGGCTACACATGGATTCCGTATTTAGATGTTCAGTCCCACAGTGAGATGGTGCGGATGAAGTCTAAAGCGACTTGGATCTTTTTCCCACGCCTCGCACA
>NZ_JBFYGN010000056.1:0-3848 GCF_041079535.1 Comamonas guangdongensis
TGAGCGTGTGTAAGCAGCTTTGAATCCACAAAGAAAAAGGCCTGCCAGAGTGATCTGACAGGCCTTTTTTAATAGCTACTGGCGCTTGACGGGCATGAGTTTGATGCAGTTTTCGAGCATTTCGATGGGCAAGGCCGGTGATAGGACAGAAGGCGGCATTCGCCAGCGCAAAATCTGATGAAATCGATGGCGCGCGGTAGGCCGTCATTCACATGCGCTTGATCGCAAATTAGCCCCAAGGAATAGCTTGATGTCGCACCCATACGAGATCGAAACCGAACATCTGCGCCTGCGCCAATGGCGGCCTGCCGATTACCCCGTCTTTGCGCAAATGGGCCAGGATGCCGAGGTCATGCGCTATTTTCCGGCGAAGCTCAGCCGCCAAGAGAGCGACGCCATGGCCCAGCGTTGCCATGATCTCATCGCGCAACGCGGTTGGGGCATGTGGGCGGCAGAGGAAAAAGCCACGGGAGACTTCATCGGGTTTATTGGCCTGCATATTCCGGCCGCTGAGCTGCCGTTCTCGCCCTGTGTCGAGATCGGCTGGCGGCTGGCGAGAGCCGCATGGGGTAGAGGTCTGGCGACAGAAGGCGCAAGCGCCGCACTCACATTTGCGTTCGAGCAACTGTCCTTGCCCGAGGTCGTTTCCTTTACAGTTGCTGGGCAACACACGTTCGGAGCGCGTCATGCAAAGGCTGGGCATGCAGCGGGACGCATGCACTTTCCAGCACCCAGCCCTTCCAGAGAACCACCCCTTGCGGGAGCACTGCCTGTACCGCATATGCGCGGGCGCTGGCCATCGTTGAGCCGGATTCCTGAACCGCGCCCGGCGGCAATCGACCCGTGGCCACCTGAGGCGCGAAAATAAGGCGCATAGTGGAGCGGTGGATGCCTAGGAGCCGATGACATGAAGTGGGATATTCCGTTTCGTGACCGTGTGGAGGCGGGTCAGGCGCTGGCCGCTGCGTTGGCGGCGTGGCATGGGCAAGCCGATGTGCTGGTGCTGGCCTTGCCACGGGGCGGCGTGCCGGTCGCCTATGAGATTGCCAGCGCACTGGCCCTGCGGCTGGATTTGATGCTGGTGCGCAAACTAGGCACGCCCGGACATAAGGAGATGGCGATGGGCGCCATTGCCAGCGGCGGCGTGCAGGTGTTGAACGACGATGTCATCCGTCACCTGAACATTTCCCCCGCAGCCATCGACGCGGCCGTGCAGGAGGAAACTCTGGAGCTGCGGCGCCGTGACCAGGCCTATCGGGGCCAACGCCCCGCGCCAGCCGTGGCCGGACAAAGCGTGATACTGGTCGATGACGGACTGGCGACCGGCGCCACCATGCGCGCGGCGATCGCGGCGGTACGCCAGCAGGCGCCCGCGCGCATCGTGGTCGCCGTACCGGTCGCGCCTGCGGAGACGCTGACGATGCTGCGCCCTCTGGCCGATCAACTGATCTGCCCGTTCACCCCCGAACCCTTCTTTGCCATTGGCCAGTGCTACCGCGATTTCGCCCAGACCTCGGATCAGGAGGTGAATACCTTGCTGGGCCAGGCCTGGCGGAGGGAGCAGGGCGATGCCGCGCAATAGCCCTGTGCTCAGTCGCCGGAACCGGGCGTGATCGCGTATGGCGCTTCTGTCTGCAAGGCAAAGGCCTGAGTCTTGGCTAGACATGCACCTAGTCAGGGCTCGTGGCGGATTCGCAGCGTATGTTAGCCAAGTATTGAAGACTGCAACCGACCCGAATGCATCATTCGCGTGAAGACGACGAATGCCCGTTCGCAAAGCGGTTTGAGAGACTCACGGCCCGTTGCTATGATCGCTACGGATCAGTAGCCAACTCCACAGTTCCGATTCATGTTTCCGGCTGTGCGTCCCCGGACGCTGGGGACGTTTCAGGTCTGCCCGGCCTGAACACCTCCACCCGATTGCGTCCCGCACTTTTGCCTTGATACAGGGCTCGATCCGCTGCGCTGTACATCGCGTCAAGTGAGGCCCCCGGAGCGATCTCCACGACACCGGCGCTAAAGGTGATGCGTACCTCGGAGCCATCAGGTGTGTGGATGGACTGCTGTGCGATTATGTTGAGCAGCCGCCGCAGGACCTCGCTGGCATTCTGGGCATCTGTGTCCGGCAGCAGCACTGCAAACTCTTCGCCGCCGACGCGGCCTATCAAGTCGCTGGCGCGCAGCGTTGCTCTACAACAGCGGGCAAACATTTGCAGCACCTGGTCGCCTACGGTGTGCCCATGCCGGTCATTGATCGCCTTAAAGTGGTCCACGTCCAATAACGCCAGGCTCACGGGCTGGCAATCGCGCCGCGCCCTGGCCAGTTCGCGCTCGGACTGTTCCATGAAGTGCCGTCGGTTGCCGAGCTGGGTAAGGGCGTCCTTGCTGGGCAGCTCGGTCAACTGGTGAATAAGGTCCTTTCGCTCCTCGAACAGGGCGAACAGCGTGAGCGAGAACAACACGGCCGTCCCCACGAAGAAGCTGACGTAGAACAACCGCTCGGGCACCGGCAGGTGTGACATGAAGCCGTCACCACGAACTGCCAGCCACACGACCATCATCGTCATCAGCGCATTGGCCACCGTGACCGCTCTGAGGCCTCGTTCCAGCGCGATCCAGACGAGCAGTGCGTAGCCCAGGGCCAGCAAAAGCACTGGACTTGACGGCAGATCGGAACGCGCCAGCAGCAGCACGACTGCGGTTCCGGCGGCGAGACCGAGCAACTCGATCCATCGCAGGGGAGGCGCCTTGTGTTTCGCCGGCCCCAGCCAAGCCAGCACCAGCGGCGCAACCAGCAGTTGTCCTACGCAATTCCCTGTCCACCAGTGCATCCAAGCGGGAAGCGCGAGGTCCAGCGACAGCAGGGGCTTCTGGATGCCCTGAATCCACCACGAGCCTCCGAGTAGGTCTGCAATGTGTGCGGGAATCATGCCGTGTGCCAGAAGGATGAGCACACCGCCTGTTGCGCTGATCGGCTGCATAATAAAAAAGGTCATGCACGCGAACAGACCGACGTCGCGCAGTCGATCGAACCCCAGTGACAGTCGCCAACGATGGAACAGGTAGCCGCCGAGCACCGCTTCGAATGCATTGAAAAAGCCGATGCCCAGCCCTCCCAGGACGGAGGGCCCCGACCAGTACGACAGCAGCGTCTGTCCGAGCAGAATCCCCGGCGCGACACGCGCGCCGTACCGAATGGCGAACGCCAGGGCCACTCCTTCGGGAACGAAAATCACGCTGGTGACGTTGCCGTGCTCGACGGACCCAGCGAATGTGAGGCGGCCCAGAACCACATACAGAAAGAGCAGTAGCCCATTGAGTGCGAGCGCCCGAGAACTGATCGTCATTCCCGCCCCCGCTTATTCACATCATTGATCAATTTGTCAGATTAGGAGGTAAGCGCCTGTCGGCCTGTTCGGACCTATGGCGAGAGATCGGGATTCTCAAGTCCCCATTTACTGAGGGCTTGTGCATAGTTCATCAACACGCTCCATGGACTTCACACTCTCTTACCCCATCAGGCAATAGTCTCCGGTTCCGATCTGCCGGAACTCATAGTCTCCAACCCTCGGTGCGCCCGCAGTTGAAAGGGTAACGGAGATTTTTGTCTTCGCAATAAATATCAAAATATACCCGGCCTACAAGCAACTCATGTGGCTCTAGCATTCGCCGGCTCCTTTGAGCAGTCCGTGGGAAACCAAAAATACTATATCAGGGTAATGTGAGTGATCCCGAGAGCCCGCTTATGGCCGATCTGCGACCGTCGCAACACGACTGTGGATTCAACTGGTCAATGCAACACAATGACCGCCTCTGGCGGAAGGAGTGTTGGCATGAAGCGAAGACCG
>NZ_JBFYGN010000057.1:0-3024 GCF_041079535.1 Comamonas guangdongensis
CTGATGGGACTCGAACCCACGACAACAGGAATCACAATCCTGGACTCTACCAACTGAGCTACAGCCACCGTAGAAGCATCTATTGTACTGCAGAAATCGGCCTCAAAGTGAATTCAAACCGATTCCTGCCTGAACACTCAAGGACGAGGGACCTTGATCTGCACCTTGAACTGCTTTTTCAGCTGTTCGTAATAGGCCATCACCTCGGCCATGGTCGCCCACTGCGTGAACTGAGACTTTTGCTGCTCGGCCACCTGAGCCTCCACCACGGGACGCTCAGCGATGCGGTTGATCTTGATCACGGCATAGCCGGCGGCACCCAGGTCCACCCCTTCCCAGGCGGGCAAGGTCTTGGTCGAGGCGCGCAGCGCCGCATCCAGCACCTCGCGCGGCAGGTCCTTGGACTGGTCGCGACCGACCTCAACCGCGGCGGGCAGTTGGGCTGCCTCGGGCTTGGCCTTCCACTCGGCCAGCTTGGCCTTGCCTTCTTCCTTGGCCAGCTCCGCCGACTTCTGGGCCGTGTAGAGCTGCTTGAGCTTGTCACCGACTTCGCTCATGGACAGAGTGCGGGCGGGCGAGTACTGAACCACGCGCCCCGCTGCCAAGCTGTTGGGCGCCAGCTCAACGGCATCGGTATTGCGCTTGTGCTCCAGAGAGTCGCTGGAGAACAAAGCCTCCAGGAAACGTGCATTGGCCAAAGCGCCCTGAGCACCGGGAGCGGGTTGACGCGTCACATGCTCCACCTTGTGGATGGCGAGCTTGAACTTGTCCGCCACGGGCTGCAGGCTGTCCGACTGCTCGTACACGCCATTGGTGAACGCCTCCGCCACCTCGGCGAACTTGCGCTGCGCCTGTTGCTGCTTGAGATCGGCTTCCAGCTTGGGACGCATTTCTTCGAAAGTGGGTACCTTGGGCGCCTTGATGCCGGTCAGCTGAATGATGTGGTAGCCGAAGTCGGATTCGATCACATCGCTGATGTCGCCCTCCTTCATCTTGAACACAGCCTCTTCGAAAGGCTTGACCATGGCACCGTGGCCGAAGTAGCCCAGATCGCCGCCATTGGCCGCCGAGCCCGGATCCTGGGAGTTGGCCTTGGCCACTTGCGCGAAGCTCTTGGGATCCTTGCGCACCTGGGCCAGCAATTCCTCGGCCTTGGCCTTGGCCTTCTCACGCTCGGCTGCAGGCGCATCCTTGGGCGCATTGATCAGGATATGGCTGGCGCGGCGCTCTTCGGGACCCGCCAGGCGCGCGGAATTTTCCTTGTAGTAGGTGCGCAGATCGTCTTCGCTCAGAGTGATGCCGGACTGCACGGCAGCCAGATCCAATTGCACATATTCCACAGTCGCTTCTTCGGGCTGTTTGAACAGGCCGGTATGCGCCTCGTAATAGGCCTTGAGCTCGGCTTCCGTGGGCTGAACCTTGGCTGCGAACGCGCGTGCATCGAAACTTGCAACCTGGATTTCACGGCGCTGGTAGAGCGCATCCATGGCCTGCTTGAGCTGCGCATCGGTAGCAAAGCCCGTGGTGGACACACCGCCCAGCACCTGATTCAGCGCCAGCTCATTGCGCAGATTGGCTTCAAAACCCTCGGGCGTCATGCCTTGCGCTCCCACCAAAGCCTTGTAGGCCTCTGCATCCAGCGACCCGTCGGGCTTCTTCAGCGCCGCAATGGCGGGAATATCGCGCAAAGTATGCACCAACTGAGCATCCGTCGTGGTCAGATGCATCTTCTTGACCGCTGCTGCCAGGACGCGGTCACGCACCAGCTTCTCCAGCGTTGCATAGCGGGCTTCAGCAGAGTCCAGCAGCTTGGCATCCATGGTCGGGTTCTGCGCGCGCAGGCGATCGCTTTCGGCCCGATGCGCGTTATCCCAGTCCTGCTGGGTGATGTCATGCCCATCCACACGCGCCACGGTCTTGCTGGACTCGGTGAAATAGTTCTGGTTGATCCCGACAAAAATGAAAGAGGGAATGATCAGCAAGAACAACAAGATCATGACGAACTTGGAATGCTTGCGGATGGATTCGAACATGGTCAATCTTTCTGCGGCAGCAAAAAACAAAGGCGAACTTGCGTTCGCCTTATCAACAATGGTGAAAGCCGTGCGACCCGAATGCGCCACCGACCGGGCCTCTACAGGGCATTGAAGCACTACAGAACTGCCATCCAACCTCCACCAACAGGGTTAGGCTAATCGCAACCATTCTAACTGCGCACTCTTCCAATCCCGAGGACGCAAGACAGTATGTTGTGCGGAAAACCCGTGAACGGCTTCACCTCAGCTGCATGCACCGTGAGGTCAAATGCAAAAAGGGCTTAGATTGCTCTAAGCCCTTTTCTAGTTCTTTGTGGTGGGTCCTGACGGTCTCGAACCGCCGACCTACTCCGTGTAAAGGAGCCGCTCTACCAACTGAGCTAAGGACCCCACTTCAAACTGTTTGTCAGTTCAAAGCATCCTTCAATGCTTTGCCCGGACGGAATTTTGGCACCTTAGCGGCCTTGATCTTGATGGTTGCGCCGGTACGGGGATTGCGACCGGTACGGGCTGCACGCTTGCCGACGGCAAATGTGCCAAAACCAACAAGCGATACTGTACCACCTTTTTTCAGTGTTTTCTTCACTGCGTCGATCGTGGAATCCAGCGCACGCGCAGCAGCGGCCTTGGAAATGTCGGCGTTGTTAGCGATGTGCTCAATCAGTTCGGTTTTATTCACAAGATGCCTCTCGAGAAATAAGTGAATGGAATGTCTCTGTGGGCGCAAATCTTGCGCAACCAGAAACCAGACGCGACGGATACGGACCCAGCCGATCGACCCGAACGCCATGCATTCGCTCCGACCTCAAGCTGCTGACATCCAGGTGTCAATTCGCGCTGCGCATCACAGCGACAGAGCCAGATTCTATGCGGTTTTCACGCGGGTTTAGGCCTCGCCGTTGGCTTTTTTAAAGGCTCTGTCTGCGTTCAGTGTTGAACTCTCCATATTTCCCGCCAGTCCAACGTACATGTAGGACTGTCGGGAGAC
>NZ_JBFYGN010000058.1:0-2291 GCF_041079535.1 Comamonas guangdongensis
CATCAGCACCTGCCCGCTCATGCCGGCGATCAGCTCCGTAAACTTGCCGTGGATGGCCGCATTGACCTTCACGGACTGGCTCACCGGGTCCACCCGTGCGGCCAGGCGCTGGACCTTGGCGGGATAGGTCTTGCCGGTTTCGTCGATGCGCACCTGGAATTCCGTGCCCTGGTGCAGCCAGGTCAGCCAGCGCGAGGGCACGAGAAACTCCAGCTCCAGCGCCGAGTCATCGATGATGTCCAGCAGCGCCTGACCGGGCTGCGCATATTGCTGCTCGCGGATTTTCTGCTCGGCGATGCGGCCCGCATAGGGCGCTGTGATCTGGCACTTGCCCAGCAGGGTCCGGCTGCCTGCGACCTCGGCGCGGTTTTTCTGCCACTCGGCCTGGGAGGTGTCCAGCTCCACCTTGCCCACGGAGTTCAGCTCGGCCAGCCGCTGGTTGGCACGCCAGGTTTTCTCGCTGGCGTCCAGTCCGGCCTGTGCCTTGTTCAGCTGCGCCTGCTGCAGGCTGCAGTCGAACTGCACCAGCAGCTGGCCCTGGCGGAAGGCAGCGCCCTCTGCCACGGGCAGGCGCTGCACCTTGGCGCCGATTTCCGCGGCCAGCGTGGCATAGCGGCGCGGTGCGAGCTGGGCACGGATTTCGCGCTGGTCCAGCACGCCGGGCAGTGGCGCGCCGGCCTTGGCGGCCGCCGGGGCCGGCTGGGCATGGACGGCCATGGGCAGGCACAGGATCAGGCCTTGGGCGAGCCAGAGCGCCAGGTGAGACGGAAAGCGCGTCATTGGAGCTGTCCTGCTTCCCAGCTTTGCAGCGATTTGGCCACGGCCTGGGTCAGCTCCGGCAGCGGCATGCTGTCCGAGCCCTCGATCACGGGCTCCATGCCCAGGGTCGCTTGGAGGCGCGAGCCGGCGGCCTGCATATTGGACAGGGCCTGATAGCGGCGCAGCACGGACAGGATGGTGGCCGTCTGCTGCGAGACGCGCTCCAGCGGATTGAGCTTGTCGGCCTGAACCTGGTTGCCGACCTGCTCGGAGATGCGCTGGTCCACATCGGCAATGCTTTGTGCGCGCTCATATTGGTGCACGGCATTGGCAAACTGCAGGCGCGCCACGTGCAGCTGGGTCAGCACCGCCATCTGGGTGGCCAGGCGGCGCTGGTCGGCCAGCTTGACGCCGGCGTCCGCCAGCTGGCGCTGGGCCGGCAGCGACAGCAGGCCCAGCAGATTGAAGGAGATCTGCAGCCCGGCTTCCTGCCAGCGGTCGTTGATCAGATAGCTGTCGGTGCTCTTGTTGAGGCCGTAGTTGAAGGACAGGCCCGGGAACATGCGCAGCATGACGCGCTTGGTCTCTTCATTGGCGATGCGCGCGTTGTACAGGCTCTCGCGCAGGTCGGGGTTGAGCAGCAGGGCCCGGTCTTCCAGCTTGTCCACGGGCTGGTCCAGCCAGCGCTGGGCATTGGGCGTCGCAGGCTCCACCACGCGCAGGGGCAGAGCGAGTGCGCTCGGGGGCAGGCCCATGAGCGAGGCCAGCTCGATGCGTGCGGAGGACAGCTCCTGCTGCACGGCCTCGAGCAGGCGTATGTTCTCCAGCAGCTGGCGTTGATAGCGCAGCGGCTCCAGCGGAGAGCGCAGCTTCTCGGCCTCGACCTTGCGCGAGTCGTCCAGCGCCTTGTCGGCGTCCCGAGAGGCCGTCTTGAGCGAGGATTCCAGCGCCTGGGCGGCCGCCACGCGCCAGTAGGCAATGCGCACGTCCTGAATCAGCGTGTGTATGGCCTTGCGGCGGCGCTCGGCGGCAATCTGGACACGGTCCGCATGCTGGCGGGCGGCATAGTAGCTCTGGCCGAAGTCCAGCAGGCTCCAGGAAAAGCTCAGCGAGCTCAGCGTCGACTCCCGGTCCGAAGAAATATACGGATGGGCCAGGGAGGGGGCGCCGGTGACGGAGTCCGTGCTGCGGCTGATCAGGTCCTTGTCCCGGTAGCGGTAGCCGGCCGAGGCCACCAGCTTGGGCAGCATGTCGAACTTGGCGACATCGGCCGTGCCCTGCGCCACGGCTTCTTCCATGCCGCGCAGGCGCTGGGCGGCGTTGTACTTGATGGCGCGGGCGATGGCCTCCTCGAGGCTGACTGCCCCCGTGAGCGGTGCGCTTTCCTGGCTCAGGCTCTGCCGGTCGGCCTGAACCTGCGACTGGATCTCTTCGTTGGAAAGTGCCTGGCTGGTGAGGTTGGCGCAGCCGGTGAGCCAGATGGCCGACCCCAGCAAGGCCGTCAGCTGGACGCGGCCACGAAAATTTTTCTC
>NZ_JBFYGN010000059.1:0-1987 GCF_041079535.1 Comamonas guangdongensis
AGTTCGACGGCATAGACTGGCCGCGCATCTGGACCGCCGAGCGCGACCAGCAGGTGTGGGCTCAGCTGCAGGGGTGATGAGCATGGCCAATACAGCAAACCTGAGTGCAGGATTGGCCCCGCAGCCCACCACCCATCACCGCGGCCACGAATGTAAGGGCTGGCCCCATTGATTGACCGCATGCCGCTTGCTGCGCCGGAGGCGCCGGCAAGGCCTGCGCGCTTTCCTTATTTTGATAACAGGAGACAACGCGATGAGCGATTCATCCGCTATGGGCATGCCCGTGTTCGAGACGGCTTCCGTCACTCCCGACGAACGCAAGGTGCTGACCGCCACCCTCGTCGGTACGGCGATCGAATGGTATGACTATTTCATCTATGCGCAGATGGCCGGTCTGGTGCTGGGGGCGCTGTTCTTTGGGCCGTTGGCACAAAGCAACCCGGCCATGGCGCAGATCATCTCTTTTGCCACCATAGGCATCTCTTTTCTGTTTCGGCCGCTGGGGGCCATAGTCTGCGGCTCGCTGGGCGACAGGCTGGGGCGCAAGGCGGTGCTGGTGATGACTCTGGTGCTGATGGGTGGCTCGACCATGCTCATCGGCCTGCTGCCCAGCTATGCGCAGATCGGTGTGTGGGCGCCGATATTGCTGGTGCTGCTGCGGGTGGTCCAGGGCTTTTCGGCCGGCGGGGAGTGGGGCGGCGCTGCGCTGATGTCGGTGGAGCATGCACCGCGCCATCGGCGCAGTTTTTTCGGTTCCTTCCCCCAGATCGGCGTGCCTATCGGGCTGGTGCTGGCGACGCTGGTCCTGAGCGTGCTGACCTCGTCGATGTCGAACGAGCAGTTCATGGCCTGGGGCTGGCGCATTCCCTTTCTGCTGTCGCTGGCTCTGGTGTGGGTGGGCTCGCTGATCCGCCGCACCGTGGGCGAGTCTCCGATTTTCGAGCAGATGCATGCGCGCAAGGCAGAGTCGTCCGCACCGCTGCGCACCCTGTTTCGCTCCCATGGCGGTCAGGTGTTGCGCACGGCGCTGATCTTCGTGGGCAACAATGCCGCAGGCTATCTGCTGATCGCGTTTTTCGTGGCCTATGGCCGCAAGAGGCTGGGTCTGTCCGCCACGCCGCTGCTGCTGATTTGCATGGCTGCTTCGGTGAGCTGGCTGTTCTTCACTCTGCTGGGGGGCATCATGGGTGATCGCCTGGGCCGTGTGAGGACCTTCCAGATCGGCTATGTGCTGCTGGCCTTGTGGGCCGTGCCCATGTGGTGGCTGGTGGATTCCGGCAGCCTGGCCCTGTTTTTCGTGGCGCTTGCCGTTCTGAGCATTCCACTGGGCCTGACATATGGGCCACAGGCCGCACTGTATGCCGAAATGTTCCCCGCCAACGTGCGTTTTTCGGGTGTTTCCATAGGCTACGCGCTGGGCACCATTCTGGGTGGCGCCTTTGCGGCCACGGTGGCCGAGTGGATCATCACCAGCTTCGGCCATTCGTACTACATCGGCGTCTACATCGCGGCACTGGCGCTGGTGTCTCTGGTTGCGGTAAGCCTGACCCGGGAGCGTATGGGCGTCGATCTGAGCAAATAAACCGGACTGCTCCTGCGCTGCTCCTGCGCTGCTCAAGAGCGCGCAGGAGCGCATGCTGCGTGCAAGGCGAGCTGGTTCGGTCGTGGTGTTTGTGCCTTGTGCTTGTCGCTGTACCCCGGGTCTATGAATGCGATTTCGTGCCATCCAGGGAAATTAAATCAGGCTCAAAATTTTTGGAGTCCATGGTTTCTGTTATAGTTCGGGTCTCAAGTGAGGGGCGTGAAGATCTGAATCATCAGCAGCTCGACTTGCAAGCCAGTCGCTTGATTAAAAAAGCGCCTTTTTTCGAAGGCGCTTTTTTAATCGGTTGAAAAGCCGGTTCCTAGGATTTGACCCTATCGTCTAGAGGCCTAGGACATCACCCTTTCACGGTGAGTACCGGGGTTCGAATCCCCGTAGGGTCGC
>NZ_JBFYGN010000005.1:0-242811 GCF_041079535.1 Comamonas guangdongensis
GCCATGCAGGCGGATTGCCATAGTGCTTTCTCCTGTTCTGAGTTGAAGAATGCACCATGACTTCCTGGGACCGTACACTTAAGATGGCTATATGTCCGTTATGCTGAGTCACAGTACCGCCGAGCGGAGTTCACTGCGCTGGAGCTGAAATCCGGCCTCCAGGTCCCCAAGCCGGTTGCTGAAGGCCATGTGCGAGCAAACATTCTTGATTTACGACAGCGAAGGCGTGGGACGGTGAAGCGCTACGAACAATTGGCCGGCAATATCGCAGATTCCATTGCCAATGGAACGCTGCCTCCAGGCGCAAAGCTTCCATCGGTACGGCAGACCTGCGCCAGCCGCGGTGTCAACCCTTCCACCGTTTTCCAGGCCTACTATCTGCTCGAAGCCCGCGGCCTGGTTCAGGCTCGGCCACGCTCGGGCTACTACGTAGCTACTGGTGCGACCAGCGTACCCGAGCCCGACTATTCACGGCCGAGCGGGGAGCAACAGGACGTCGAAGTGTCGGAGCTCGTGTTCCAGGTACTGGCGCACATGCGCGATCGGGAGTTGGCACCGCTCGGTTCTGCGTTTCCTGATCCCTCGCTTTTCCCGCTCCAAAGACTGGCCATGGCTCAGAGCAAGGCCATGCGCAGGCTTGATCCATGGCGCACGGTTGAGCACCTGTCGCCTGGGTATCCGGAATTGCGCAGGCAGATCTCGTTGCGCTATCTGGCGACGGCTTTTGCCATCGACTCGACCGAATTGGTAGTCACGAATGGGGCCATGGAGGCCCTCAATCTAAGCCTGGAAGTGGTAACCCGGCCCGGAGACCTGGTGGCAGTGGAGTCTCCGACGTTCTATGGCGCGTTGCAGGCACTGGAGCGACTCAATTTGCGCGCGATCGAGGTACCAACCCATCCGCGCACAGGTGTGGACGTCGCAGCATTGGCCGCCATACTGGAGAGACATCCGGTGAAAGCATGCTGGTTCATGCCGAACTTTCAGAACCCTCTGGGTAGCCTGATGCCGGACGCATCTAAGGAATCACTGGTAAGACTGCTGGCCGAGCGCCAGATCCCATTGATCGAAGACGATGTGTACGGAGAGCTCTACTTCGGGATGCACAAGCCGCGACCCGCCAAGGCATGGGACACCCAAGGACTGGTACTGCACTGCAGCTCGTTCTCCAAGACACTGGCGCCAGGCTACCGCATTGGTTGGGTGGCTGGAGGCCGCTTCGCGCCGGCCATTGCTCGACGCAAATTGATGAGTTCGCTGACGGCTGCCGTGCCTTCGCAGGAGGCATTGTTGCTTTACCTGGAGCAAGGCGGTTATGACAGGCATCTGCGAAGCCTGAAGGGGCGGCTGCAAGGTAATCAGGCCGTTGCTTTGCGCTGCATCGCCAATCACTTTCCAGCGGGAACGCGTGCATCGCCACCCGAAGGAGGGTATTTCCTATGGATCGAGTTGCCGGCGAGCATCGATGCGCTGGAACTGCACCGCCTCGCGCTATCCCAGCGGGTCAGCAGCGCGCCAGGCCATCTGTTTTCTGCCGACCACCGGTTCAAGCACCATCTTCGCATCAACTTCGGGCAGGCGGATCCCTTGGAGCTGGAAGCGGCTCTCAAGCTATTGGGGCGACTTTCGGTCTCCCTGGTGTAGCGGTCTTCGCCCCCGGAAGTCGATTCCAGCGCAGCGCTGATATGGGCAAATCAGCGAAATCTGCTGCTTTCTTTCCAGGCGGCTTCCGGCCACAGTGGCACAACTCGGCGAGGCACGCGCTGCCTTGAACTCGCCATTCGTCACATCTGCAGCCCAATAGCTGCTTACATCGCGATACTCTATGCCCGGCCCTGCCACGACCTCATATCCGGAATTCAATCCCACCTCGAAAGCCCTCAAGGCGCAGAGCCGTCGAGCCTTCGCTGAGCCTGCCGACTGGCTGAAGGAACTGGCAGAGCCTCTGGATCAAGGGCCGCCAGCCACCGATTTACTGCAGAAATTTGCTTCTGAGGGACTGACAGGTATTGGCGTTCCGCAGGAGTTTGGAGGTGACGGCGGCTCCTGGGCCGACGCGGTCGAATCCATTGCCGAGCTGGCGGAGCAGTCGCTGACGGCTTCTTTTGTCCTCTGGAGCCACAGAACCTATATCGAATGTGTTGTCCGCAGTAACAACCCCGTCCTGCGCGCCAGGGAGCTCCCGACGCTACTGGCGGGAGAGTGGGCAGGGGCGGTTGGCATGTCCAATGCCATGAAGTTCGTCTGCGGGTTCGAGCCACTGGAGGTCATGGCCAAGCCGGCGGAGCAGGAAAGCGGGCTCGCGTGGCGCGTGAATGGCGTCCTCCCCTGGGTCACCAATCTTCGGGCAGGTGGCTTCAGCGTCGCAGCTGCGGCCCAACCCGCAGCACCCGGCCCGGTACCGGTATTTGCCTTTCGCTCCGATATGCCGGGCGTTTGCCGAGGCCAGGATCTTGCATTGATGGGCCTTCGGGGTAGCGACGTTGCCGAGATCCAGCTGGCTGAGGTCCCTGTTGGGGTCGAGAACAGACTGCATGACAACCTGACCGTCTGGCTGCCACAGGTGAGGCCCCAGTTCCTGGGATTTCAGTGCGGCATGTCCATAGGTCTGGCGAGGGCCAGCATTGCCGCGGCCCGCGAGCACGCAGGCCGCCGCGCCGTGCTTCAGTGGCCGCTGACCGAACTGCACCGAGACCTCGAAAGCGATGCAGGGAGGCTGCTCTCTGGCTTGCAGCGCGGCATATTCAGCAGCGACCCGGCGGCCTTGTTCCGTTTGAGGATCGCGCTCGCGCGTCATGTGCAGCAGGCCCTGTACCTTGAACTTCAGGCCTGGGGTGGCCAGGCCTATCTGGAAGGCAAGGCGCCCGGGTTTGCGCGGCGCTGGCGCGAGTCGGCGTTCATCCCGGTGATCACGCCAAGCCTCGCGCAACTCGAGATGCAACTGAGTCTGCTCAAGCAATGAGCATCTGATATGGTCTAAAGCGAAAAAACTGCCTCTTCCCGGTGCCAGGTTGGCACGCAATGATCAGCAGGTCATGCCCAGTCATACCCTTCGACTCATCGCTCTCCCGGTCGCGATTTTCTGCGCAGCGGGTTCGGCATTTGCGCAGCCGTCACAGCCAGACATGGAGCCGCGCGTGGCTGCATGTACCGCCTGTCACGGAAAAGAGGGGCGAGCCACCAAGTCTGGATATTTCCCGCGCCTGGCAGGCAAACCAGCGGGCTATCTTTTTGAGCAGTTGCGCAACTTTCGCGATGGACGTCGTCAGCAGATCTATATGAATGGACTGCTGGCGAATTTGTCAGACGCCTACCTGCGCGATATGGCCGAGTACTTCGCGGGTCTGGACTTTCCGTATCCACCGCCAGAACCGTCATCGGCCCCTGGAGAGCAGTTGGCCCGTGGCAAATCCCTCATATTCCACGGCGATCCGTCACGCGAAATCCCTGCTTGCGCGAGCTGTCATGGCGAGGCTCTGACCGGTGTCCAGCCTGGGATTCCCAGCCTGCTTGGCCTACCGCGCGTATATGTGGCGGCCCAGCTTGGGGCCTGGGTTGCGGGCCAGCGTCGCGCGATGGCTCCCGATTGCATGGCCGATGTGGGGCGCAAGCTCACGAGAGAGGATATCCACGCCGTGGTCAGCTGGCTGGAGGTGCAGCCCGTGCCGCAGGATAGCAGGCCGGCGCCATCCCCTCCGGGGAAGCTGCCTGCGCCCTGCAGCGCCATGGGGGGCCACTGATGAAGGCGAACCGCAGGCATATCTACGTGCTGCTGGCGTTTGCCACGGTGTTGGCGGTGCTCGCCGCGGTGGTGGTCATGCTCAATACGCTCGGCGAAGCGAGGATCGCCGATAGCGCCAAACCGCTCCCTGCTTCTCAGCAGTTGATTGAGCGTGGCCGTTATCTGGCACTGGCGGGCAACTGCGCGGGTTGCCACACGGAGCGCGGAGGCGCTGCATACGCAGGTGGACGGAGCATCAGCACGCCCTTTGGCATCATCTACACCAGCAACCTCACGCCCGACCCACGTGCTGGAATTGGCTTGTGGAGCGCTGATCACTTCTGGCGAGCCATGCACAACGGCCGCTCACGTGACGGGAGGCTGCTATATCCCGCGTTTCCCTATACGAGTTATACCCAGGTCACGCGGGAGGACTCGGATGCGATCTACGCCTGGCTGCAGACTTTGCCACCGGTTTCTCAGGGCAATAGGGCTCATGCCTTGGATTTCCCATACAACACGCAAGCAGCTCTGGCCGTATGGCGCGCGCTTTTTTTCCGCCCTGGCGCGTATGAGGCGCAGGCTCGGCGCTCGCCGGACTGGAACCGAGGTGCCTACCTTGTCGGAGGACTTGGCCATTGCATAGCGTGTCACGGATCGCGCAACGTCCTTGGGGCAACAAACAGCGGACGAGGCCTAGGTGGTGGTCCCATACCTGGCCAGAGCTGGTATGCGCCAGCGCTCGATGACCCGGCGGAGGCTGGCACATCGCATTGGCAGACCAGCGACATCGTCGCGCTGCTGAAAACAGGCATTACAGCTAGCGCAACGGTATCGGGCCCGATGGCCGATGTGGTCTATCAAAGCACTCAGTACCTCGACGATGCCGACTTGCATGCCATAGCCGTGTACCTCAAGGACCTGCCCGACCATGCCCAGGCCAGGCAGGAGGCAATACCGGTGCAAAGCGGCTCAGCCCTCATGCAGCGTGGCGACAAGGTCTATTCCAAGCAATGCGCCTCCTGCCACGGAGAGCAGGGCGAAGGGAAGGTTGGCATGTTTCCGGCCCTGGCCGGTAATCGCGCCGTCAAATTGGGCAATCCGGCCAATCTCATACAGATGGTTCTCTTTGGCGGATACGCGCCATCCACAAAAGGCAATCCGCGACCCTACGGCATGCCGCCATTCGGGCACGTGCTCACCGACGAAGACGTCTCCGCGGTACTGACCTATGTGCGTGGCAGCTGGGGAAACAATGCTCCGGAAGTCTCGCTGCTCCAAGTCGTGCGACGTTGACGTCTGTATACAGGCCTTCCAGCCGATGGATTAACCATGTCGGGAATCAGTATCACCAACGGCTGTTGATGATGCTGATTCTGTTTTATTGAATGCTGCGCCTCAGCCATCGTTGATTGGTGGCGCATTTCAAGCTCTGCTACAGCCCGGCGTTCTTGCCCGCGCCCTTTGGCCGCCGCAAGGTTCACCGGACCTTTCTGCCACCCGAAAAGAGAACAAAGCTGCCCAGTGCCAGCAGCCACACGGCGATGGCGGCATAGAGCATCACGCCGCCAAAGCTGTGTACCAGTGCCTCGCGGGCAATGTCTGCTAAAGCCTGTGCCGAAGTGGCGGCACCGGCGCCTGCCTGCAGGGCTTGCAGATTGCCAGAGGCAATGCCGTTGGCCATCTCGCGTAGCGATGCGGCATCGACGGGACCGCTCAACACAGCTTGCAGATGCTGCTGCACACCACGCACCAGCAGAAAGCCCATCATCGCGATATTGATCGACAGCGTGATCATGCGGGCGCTCATGTCTATGCCCGACGCCATGCCGGCGCGTGCGCTGGAGACCGAGCCCGTGGTGGTATTGGTCACCGGGGTGTTGGTGATGCCCAGCCCCGCGCCGGCAATCAGGCAGCCCGGCAGCACGTAAAGCCAGTGGATGTGGGCAAGCTGGCTGCCAGCGAGCATCAGAACGAATCCAAGTCCGATGGCGAACAGCCCCAGCGGAATGGCGATACGCGGACCATGGCGCATGGCGATGCGTTCACCAACCACCGGGAACACCAGCGTGGGAAGCGTGTAGGCCAGCAGCGAGACACCAGCGGCCGCGACATCCTGACCCAGCGCACTCTGAAAATAGATGGGCAGGTAGATGATGAATGCCCAGAAGCTGAAGTTCATGCCCATGGAGCCCAGCAGCGCGCCTGAGAAATTGCGCACCCGAAAGACGGAGAAGTCGAACATGGGATGCTGGACACGCAGTTCCACCCATAGAAAGGCTGCAAAACTCAGCAGACCTGCGGCGATGGCTGCCAGCGCTGGCATGCTGCCAAAACCGCTGTCGGAGCCTTGTGTCACAAAGAAGGCCAGGCCGAACACCGCGAGAGACAGCGTGACGATGCCCGCAAGGTCCAGCGTACCGGCCTCTGGGTCACGCGACTCCTGTACGGCGATGGCGGCCAGAAAGAAAGTCAGCGCGGCAATGACAACGTGTACCCAGAACACCCAGCGCCAGTCCGCCAGGGCGACGATCATGCCGCCGATCAGAGGGCCAAAGCCCAGGCCTATACCGAGCATGATTCCCCAGGTGCTGAAGGCTCGGCTGCGCTCGGTGCCTTGCGGGAACTGGTGCGAGAGGACGGACACCAGGCAAATCAGCATGGCGCCGCCGCTGGCGCCCTGAAATACGCGGCTGGCAATCAGCAAAGGCGTGTTCCATGCCAGGCCGCACAGCAGCGATGCAAGTGCGAACAGGGCTGTGGAGATCAGAAAGACCCGCTTGCGGCCAAATCGGTCCGCCAGTGTTCCGGTGGCCATGAGCACCGAGACGCAGGCGATGGTGTAGGCATTCATGATCCACTGAATGCCCTTGAAGTCGCTGTGCAGCACGGACTCCAGTGTGGGCAGGATTACCGGCACGCTTGAGATTTCAAGGCTGAACATCAGCGCGGCCAGACAGACCGACAGCAGCGCGATGCGGTTGCGCCGGGCCGGAGCCAGATTCAGGCGGCTTGTGTTCAATAGATCGATGTCATTCGAGGGCATGGTTGCACACTCCAGAAAAAGGGAAGCGGCGTTCTTGCGTAGAACGTTCAATGCGAGTCTATGGGAATAAAATTCCCGAATTCGAGCGATAAATTCCCGGTTTTGACGCCTGAAAGGAATCAATAGAGATGACTGTGCAAGACCCTCTGGAAGGTGTCTCCACCTTTGTACAAGTGGTGGAGGCCGGTGGTTTCGCCCCCGCCGCCGAGCGGCTTGGCGTGACGCGCTCTGCCGTGGGCAAGGCCGTGGCCAGGCTGGAGGCTCGTCTGGGGACGCGGCTTTTGCAGCGCAACACGCGCAGCCAGGCCCTGACCGAAGAGGGGCAGATCTACTACGAGCGCTGCACCCGTGCACTGAAGGAACTGGATGCCGCCGAGGCGGACCTGGACAGCGGCCGCATGGAGCCCAGCGGCCGCCTGCGGGTCAGCGTGCCCGAAGGCTTCGGGCAACTGTGCGTGGCCCCCATACTGCTGAATCTGACGCGTCTGTATCCGCAGCTGAACATCGATCTGTCGTTTGGCGACCGTACGGTGGACCTGATCGAGGAGGGCTTTGACCTGGCCATACGCATAGGTCCGCTGCATGACAGCGGCACCTTGTCCGCGCGTCTGCTGGGCACCCAGCACATCAGCATCGGAGCCTCCCCGGCCTATCTGGCGCGCCACGGCACGCCCAGGAGTCTGGAGGAGCTCGATGGCCATGCCGTCATAGGCTATTCGCGCTCGGGAGTCGTCGCACCGTGGAATGCTTTGCCTGCGGCTGGGCGAGGAGGCAACTCAGGCCACCGCCCGCAAGTGCTCTCCCAGATCAGCATGGACGATATCCAGGCCATTGCCGCAGCTGCCGTGGCGGGCTATGGCATTGCCTGGGTACCCTGCTGGCTGTTGAGCAGCTATGTCAAGCGTGGTGAGCTGGTACATATCCTGCCCGGTTACCGTGCCCGTTCCTACGAGATTCATGCCCTCTGGCCGCAGACACGGCAATTACGCCGCAAGCTGCGGGTGGCCATTGACGCACTGGTGGCCGAGATCCCGGCTTTGCTGAATGCCGATGATGATGCTGCGCCATTAGTTCGATGACGAGATCCGTTCCCATTCTTTGAATAGAAGACGCATTGAACGACGCTGCCCAGCAAGACCTGGTGACGGCCAATCATCAGCTGGTCAGCGTAAATGCTCCTGCTTGGTTTCACATCAAAGCAATGGCTCCAAAGATAATTTCTCCAAAGCCTAGATTCATCAAGCTTGATTAGCGAATTTGGGTCCGCTCACGCTTGCGTGCGCGGATTTTTGGTGGTGCGGAGTGCGCAGGGGAGGGTGTCGTGGGGCACTATGATCCAGGGAACTGGCAACGGGAAAATCCGTTCACTAGTGGACGTAATAAAATGAGCTTTTTTACAAAGCTCTTTCTCGCGATTGTCGTGCTTTTGGTAGGCACACTTGTATACAGATATCAGTCAGAGATATTGCGCTTTTTAGTTGGGCCTCCTCGGGCGGCTCCTCAACGACCTGCGTTTCGGCCGCCACCAGAGCCGGTGGCTGTTGCTCCGAAAGTCTTGGTACCTGAAAAGCCTCGCACCGAAGCCGCAGGCCAGATCTATCAGTGTGGGAATACCTACAGCACTACACCCTGCGAGGGTGGTAAGCAGATTGTGCAGCCAAGCGGCGGGCCAAGCTCGAGGGAGATTTATCTCTGCAAAGACTTTCAAGGCAGCCTTACATGGGAGAGCGTTCCTTGCTCAGCTAACGGGCGTTTTATAGATCGCATTGCGCGTGTTCCGACCAATGTCTCTTGGGAGGAGCAAGTGGCAATTGCGAGACAACAACGGGATAGGGCGCACGCAATTGCCGCTGAGCAAGTGGTCCCAGTCGCAACTCGTCCCACCGGGGGCAAAGCGAATGCTGGTGAGTGTCAAGCTCTAGATGAGCGTGTGAGTTGGCTGGATTCTTTGGGGCGAATTGGCGGTGGCGGTTACACCACGGATTGGATTCGTGACGAGCGTCGAAAAGCTCGCGACCGACAATTCAGGATTGGTTGTTAGCCAATTTGGAAAATTGGAGCGTTTGCGGGCGCGGTTTTATGGGCTGCAAGCTCCTTCTCCATGCTCAAGATTTGCTTGACAAGCCTATCGTTTTTGCGCCGGAGAGATTCGGCTCTTGCATAGTTCCCGGCTGCATGGTTATGAGCGACTGTATCGATGGTCGCGATACCCCAACGGGACTCCCAAAAAAGGGCTAAATGAACGGCGCGAGGAGCTTGTCCTTCGCGCCGATATTTCTTGATGGTTGAGGGCTTGAGGTCTAGCAGTCTGGCGAGCTGGTTGTCGTCGTAGCGAAGAACGTCAAGGATGTAGCAGAGTGAAGGCAAATGCGCAGGGTAAGGTGCCCTAAACATCACCGTCAATTCGGCATGCAACACCTTGGAGAGGTTGAGGCCAAAGGACGTACTGCTACAGCTATCATAGCACTAACGATTAAACATAATATACATCGTATCTAGTTAAACAGAAGCTCGGTATCCGGCGCCATGACCGCGATACCCGCCTCCAGCTTGCCCGTAGCTTCCGTGTCATGTACCGGAATCTGGCCATGGATCTGCACGCCTGCACGTAGTCGCGGCTGGTATTCCTTGAAATACTCCGCCATCGGCCAGCCATCAACGCAGGCCAATGTTCTTAAGTATTTGGAATCGGAACCATACCGTACTACAGTGGCAAATCCATGAAGACCAGAATCCTGCCGCTGCTCTCCCGGACTTCCGTCGCGATCATGCTGTGCACCGGCATGAAGCTGGTTTTCGCCCAGGGCGAGGATGGGCCGCCGAACTGGGATGACGAGCCTCCGGTGCTATCCCGCTGGATAGAGGAAGCTTATAGGGCCGAGCGGAGCCACCTGCCACGGCGGGCGGCGCAGCGCTATTGCGCGGCAGCGCGCTATGGCAGCCTCGAGGCGCAATACCGGCTGGGTCGCTTGCTATTGCTCGGGCGGGACGCGGTGGCGGACCCCGCCACCGCCACCACGCTGCTGGCCCTGGCGGCTCAAAGAGGTCACGAAAAGGCGCGGGTGCTGCTGGCAGGCAGGATGCCGGGTGACCGCCTGCCGGAGTGCCTGACCACGGGGGAAACCCCGGCGATGGAGCTCAAGGAGTCGGCCCAGGAAGTGGTTCCACACGAGGTGGTCGAGCGCTATGTCAGCGCCCTGCCTAAGGAAAAGCGGCGCATGGCGAAGTTGGTACAGCGTCTCGCCCCCCGGTTTGCCGTGGATCCACGGCTGGCACTGGCCTTTGTGCGCTCGGAATCGAACTTCGACGCCGGCGCGCTCTCACCTCGCAACGCGCAAGGCCTTATGCAGCTGATTCCCGAGACGGCCGAGCGCTTCGGTGTGCGCGATGTCTGGAGCCCGGAGCAGAACGCGCGCGGCGGCCTCGCCTATCTGCGCTGGCTGCTCAAACGATTCGAGGGCGATGTGGCCCTGACCTCGGCCGCATACAACGCGGGCGAAAAAGCCGTGGAGCAACACGGCGGCGTGCCCCCCTATCCCGAAACGCGCGAATACGTGCGGCGCATCCTCGGCTTCTACCGCGCCACACAGCACGAGCAGCCCAATCAATCCGAGCCGGCCGCCACCCGCCCCTAGGGCTTGTCAGCGCTGCGTGCGGCGATCGCGTACGCGCAACATGGATCGGCGTGCGGCCGACGGATTGGATTTGCGCGCACCCGCAGGAGACAAGGCCGCCGCTTCCTGCGTGCCGCTCCCCGCAGCCAGCCGCTGCTGGGCTTCCAGCAGGCTCTTGATATCGGCCGCACGTTCTTGCGCCAGGGCTGCGGCGTTCTGGGCCGCCTGCAGCTGAGTGTGCAGATTCAGGATCTCCTGCTCCGAGCGTTCAAGGCGCGTCTGCAGTTCCTGGTGCCTGGTTTCCGCTTTTCGTTCCTGATCCTGGGCAGACTTCTTGGCGTTGGCCAGCTCCTGGCGCGCGCGATCGACCTCGTTGAGCATATGGCGCTCGTTGCCCGCGTATTGCTCGGCCATTCTTTGACGCTCCAGCGCCGCGGCCTGAATCTCTTCGCCGTGCTTTTGCTGCAGCGCTTCTTTCTGCCTGGATGCCTGAGCCAGAGCTTCACGCAACTCTTCCATGCGGCCATCGCGGTCCTGCAGCTGTAGTTGCATCTCGTCGAGCCGGCGCGACAGATCCTGGGCCTGGCCCTGGGCTAGCTGCAGCGCCTGGTGCATGGCTTCCTTCTGGGCCTGCATCGTGGCTTCGCGCTGGGCCAATTGCTCCTTCTGGAGCAATTGCTCGGCTTCCGCAACCTGCAACGCGGCTTCGCGCTGGGCCAGGGCCGCAGTGGCGGACTGCTCGGCCTCTTCCTGGGCCGCACTCCATAGCTGCTGGGCCATGTGCAGCACGGGATCGGGCACCGACGCGGTGGCGGAGGGACTTTGCTCGCCGGCCACGCCCAGCCGCCTGCCCAGAGTCGCAAACCAGTTTTCCAGCATCGGGCTGACGGTATTGGGTGAGCCCCGCCCTATGTGCTGGCGCACTCTTTCGATGGTCGGGCGCAGGCCCTGAGCGATCAGGGCATCGGCCGCAGCCCAGACATCGGCTTCCTGGATGCCTCGGGACGTGGTTTTCGGCATATTCATGTGAACTATCTTTTTTACTGACGATAAGTGATTGTTATCGTGATTTATTTATTGATTATGTAATACATCAAACATAGCATGTATTAAATAATACATATGATGTTTTCATACAAATGGATTTGCTACATTACAGCCACTTTGGCATGAGGTGGCCGTCGGAAGTCCGGTTTTTTAGGGGGCAGGGCAAGAATTGGCGGGAACTCACAAGTGCAGCGCGAACTTGGTGCTTGCGCTTGGGATCTGTGCGATATCGATGCGGCCAAGCGGTGCTGGCCCTACCGCCTCCAAACACATGCTTGGCGCTTGGCGGGAACCTGTTGCCAGAGCCCGCGCATTCCTGCTTCCGTGCCGATTCGCACGCCTGCGCGATGGAGCGGATGGAGCCAACGGCATGACGCATGGCGACAAATGGGCCATGTCTGCCCGCCACGCGCATGGGCCTGAATTGCCTACACCGGCCCAGATGAGGAGATATGCGGAGTTGGAGCGGCGACAATCACGCCATGCCTTCCGATCAGCTACTGCCCTCTTCCCTGAGCGGCGACGTCGATACCGCCTTGCCGCTGCGCAGCCTCGCCTCCTCGCTGCCTTCCTCGGCCAAGGAAGCCATACGGGAGCTGATGCGCGAAGGCGAATCCAGCCATACCCGATCCAGCTACCAGAGCGCGATGCGCTACTGGGCGGCCTGGCATGTGCTGCGCTATGGCCAGGCCATGCAACTGCCCCTGCCGGTGCCGACGGTGCTGCAGTTCATCGTCGACCATGCCCAGCGCCAGAGTGCCAATGGGCTCACCCATGAAATGCCCGAAGAAATAGACCAGGCCCTGGTCGAGGCCGGCTACAAGGGCAAAAAAGGCCCGCCGGCGCACAACACCCTGGTGCACCGCATTGCCGTGCTGTCCAAGGCGCACCAGGTCCATGGCCTGGTCAACCCCTGCCAGGATGGAGCGGTGCGGGAGCTGATGTCGCGTACCCGCAAGGCCTATGCGCGCCGCGGCGAGCAGGCGCAGAAAAAGGATGCCTTGACCCGGGATGTGCTGGAACAGCTGCTGGCCACCTGCGACCACAGCCTACGCGGGCTGCGCGACAGAGCCTTGCTGCTGTTTGCCTGGAGCAGTGGCGGGCGCCGCCGCTCCGAGGTGACGGGTGCCGACATGCGCTATCTGCGTGCCGTCGGGCCCAACGATTTCATCTACACGCTGGCGCATTCCAAGACCAACCAGTCGGGCCTGGATGCACCGGAGAACCACAAGCCCGTCACCGGTCGCGCCGCTGCGGCCCTGAGCGCCTGGCTGGCCGCCGCACAGATCCACGAGGGGCCGATTTTTCGGCGCATACGCAAGGGCGGCCATGTGGCCGAGCCGCTGACTCCCGCGGCCGTGCGCAATATCGTGCAGCAGCGCTGCGCCCTGGCCGGCGTGGACGGCGATTTTTCGGCGCATTCGCTGCGCTCGGGCTTTGTGACCGAGGCCGGCCGCCAGAACGTGCCGCTGCCCGACACCATGGCGCTGACCGGCCACCACAGCGTCAATACCGTCATGGGCTATTACCGCGCCGACACGGCCTTGCAAAACCGCGCTGCCCGTCTGCTCGACGAACCCGAGCCTTGAATTCGATAGCTGCCAGCGCTGATCTATCCATGATTTCAGGCATATCTCTGCCTGAAAGCATTGATTGATTGGCGTCAGCAGCTATCAATGCATAGGCTCAACCACGCAGTGCCACAGCCTCGCGGGCCAGGGCCGTGATATGTGCCCAGTCGCCGTGCTCCAGTGCGTGCGTAGGCACCAGCCAGGATCCGCCCACGCAGACCACATTCTTGAGCGACAGGAAATCGGCGGCATTCGCCGGCGAGATGCCTCCCGTGGGACAGAAGCGCAGGTCGCCGAACGGCCCCTGCCAGGCCTTGAGCATGGCCGGGCCGCCGGCCTGCATGGCGGGAAAGAACTTGAGTTCGTTGAAGCCGTCGGCCTGAGCGGCCATGATCTCGCTGCTGGTGGCCACGCCTGGCAGCAGGGGCAGCCGCAGATCCCGGCAGGCCTGACCCAGGGCCTGGGTATAGCCGGGGCTGACGGCAAAACGCGCGCCCGCGGCTTGTGCGGCCCAGGCATCGGCGGCATTGCGCACCGTGCCAGCGCCGACGATGGCTTCGGGCACGGACTTGGCGATGGCGGCGATGCAATCCAGGCCCTGGGGCGTGCGCAGCGTCACCTCCAGCACGCGGATGCCGCCGGCAACCAGGGCCTCGGCCATGGGCACGGCGTGCTCCACCTTGTTGAGCACGATGACCGGGATCACCGGCGCATCCTGCATGATGGCCAAAGCCGTGAGTTCTACAGCCATGTGCAGGCCCCCTCTTCCGCGCTGAGCGCATGGCGCCGGAATCCGGCAAACAGTTCGCGTCCAAAGCCCTGGCCGTTGGCCAGCCGCAGCGCCTGCGGCATGGTGGCTGCTGGGCGCTGGCTCCATTCGTCTTCGTCGACCAGCACGGCCAGCGTGCCGCTGGTCGCATCCAGCCGCACCAGGTCGCCGTCCTGCACCCTGGCCAGCGGACCGCCCGCACTAGCCTCGGGCGAGACATGGATGGCCGCGGGCACCTTGCCGGAGGCGCCGCTCATGCGTCCGTCCGTCACCAGCGCCACCTTATAGCCCCTGCCCTGCAGCACGGCCAGCGGCGGCGTGAGCTTGTGCAGCTCGGGCATGCCGTTGGCGCGCGGGCCCTGCCAGCGCACCACGCAGACCACGCCGCCTGAGGCGTTTTCCTCGCATAGGCGATCGAGCTCGCCGGCCTTGAAGGCCTGTTGCAGCGCTTCCTGCGAGTCGAAGACGCGCGCCGGCGCCTCGATCACATGGCGGTCCTCGGGCACGGCGCTGACCTTGATCACGCTGCGACCCAGGTTGCCGGCCAGCAGCTTGAGGCCGCCCGTGGAGCTGAACGGCGCATCGGCCGGGCGCAGCACTGACAGATCGCCGGACTCGCCCGCGTCCTGCCAGACCAGTTGGCCGGCTTCCACGCGCGGAATGCGGGCGAAGGCCTGCGGCCCCTCATTACGCACGGTGAGCACATCGCCATGCATGAGCCCGGCTTTCAGCAGCTCGGCGATCACATAGCCGGGGCCGCCTGCGGCCTGGAACTGGTTCACATCGGCACTGCCGTTGGGATAGACGCGCGCCAGCAGCGGCACCACGCCCGAGAGTTCGGAAAAATCGTTCCAGTCGATGACGATGCCGGCCGCGCGCGCCACAGCCACCCAATGGATCAAGTGGTTGGTGGAGCCGCCCGTGGCCAGCAGGGCCACCATGGCGTTGACGATGCAGCGCTCGTCCACCACGCGGCCTATCGGTGCGAAGCGCTGGCCTTTGGTGATCTCCAGCACCGTGCGCATGGCCTCGCGCGTGAGCAGCTCGCGCTCGGCATCGCCGGGGTTGATGAAGGCCGTGCCCGGCACATGCAGGCCCATGGCCTCCAGCAGCATCTGGTTGCTGTTGGCCGTGCCGTAGAAGGTGCAAGTGCCTTCGCCATGGTAGGCGGCGGACTCGGCGGCCAGCAGTTCCTGGCGACCCACCAGGCCCTGGGCCGCCTGCTCGCGCACCTTGGCCTTGTCGTTGTTGGACACGCCCGAAGTCATGGGGCCGGCCGGCACGAAGACCATGGGCAGGTGGCCGAAATGCAGGGCGCCAATCAACAGGCCCGGCACGATCTTGTCGCACACGCCCAGCAGCAGCGCCGCATCGAACATATCGTGCGACAGCGCAATCGCCGTGCCCTGGGCAATGGCGTCGCGGCTGAACAGCGACAGCTCCATGCCCGGTGCGCCCTGGGTCACGCCGTCGCACATGGCCGGCACGCCGCCGGCTACCTGGGCCGTGGCGCCCTGCCTGCGGGCTTCGTCTTTGAGGATGTCTGGATAGCGCGCCAGCGGCGCATGGGCCGAAAGCACGTCGTTATAGGCCGTGACGATGGCCACGTTGGGCGCCTTTTGCTCGACGATGCGGATGCGGTCCGCGCCCGGCAGGCCGGCGAAGGCGTGGGCCACGTTGGCGCAGCCCATGGACTGGGCGCCGGGCGGGCGCGCAGCCATGGCGTCCACCTGCTCCAGATAGGCGCTGCGCGTGGCGCTGCTGCGTTCGCGGATGCGGCGCGTGACCGCTTCAACAATGGGATGGAGTTTCATATCCGTTATTCATAGTGCAAGCGCAGCGCACGCAACTGGCGCGGTCCAACTCAGAGACACCGCGCAAGGGCCGCCCCGCCGCGCCGGTGTCGTCCCCCTCCCGCGTAGCGAGAGAGGGGGAAGGCGCGGTAGCGCCTCAGGGGGGTGTTGCGCATCAGCGCAGCTTTTTCAGTTCATCCTGGGTCTGCTTCCACAGGTCCTGGCCCACGCCGCTGGCCACCGAGGCGTGCACGCTGGTCAGCTTGGCGCGCATGCGGTCGGCTTCGGCTGCGGACAGCTCGTTGACCACCATACCCTTTTGCTTGAGGTCGGCCAGGGCCTTGGCGGCTTCGGCGCGGGTGTCCTGGCGCTCGAACTCGCGGCTCTTTTTGGCCGCGTCCATCAGCGCCTTCTGCTCGTCCTTGGACAGGCCGTCCCACCACTTCTTGCTCACGGTGAGAATCCAGGGGCTGTAGACGTGGTTGGTCACCGTCAGGTACTTCTGCACCTCATAGAACTTGCTGGACAGAACGGTGTTGTAGGGGTTCTCCTGGCCGTCCACAGCCTTGGTTTCCAGCGCGGTGAACAGTTCCGAGAACGGCAGCGGCACGGCATTGGCGCCCAGGGCCTTGAAGCTGTCGAGGAAGACATTGTTCTGCATCACGCGCAGCTTGATGCCGTTCATGTCCTCCAGCCTAGCCACGGGGTGCTTGTTGTTGGTCAGGTTGCGGAAGCCGTTTTCCCAGTAGACCAGGCCCACCATGCCCTTGGGCTCCAGCGTGGCCTTGATGCGCTCGCCCACGGAGCCGTCCAGCAGCGCATCGGCCTCCTTGGCGTTGTTGATCAGGAACGGGGTATCCCACAGCGCCATCTGGGGCGCGATGCCGACCAGCGTGGCCGTGGAGCCCACCATCATCTCCTGGGCACCGCCGATCAGCGCCTGCTGCATCTGCGTGTCCGAGCCCAGCGAGGCATTGCCGATGGCCCGCACCTTCATCTTGCCGCCCGTGGCCTTCTCCACCTCCTTGGCGAAGAAGCGTGCGGCACGGCCCTGGTTGGAGTCGTCCACCAGGCCATAGCCGAAGCGCACGATGCGCGGCTTGAAATCCTGGGCCTGCACCGCGCCTGCGGCTACGAGGGCGGCCAGCGCGCCGGCCAGAGCAAATTTGAGTCGCATACCTATCTCCTTGGTTTATTTAGAGGGCAAACAGTGGGCAAAGCGCCCCGGGAAACATCGGTCTTTTGGCAGCTGCTGCTCGTCCGGAAAGCGGCTGCTGCTATGGGTATGGAAGCGATCAGTGCATCCACTGGAGCGGGCCGGTCACGATCTGCGGGAACAGCACCAGCAGCACGGCCAGCAGCACATAGGCCATCAGAAAGGGGTTGGTGCCCTTGATCACCGTTTCCATGCGCAGCCGGCCCACGCCGGCCACCACGTTCTGCACCGTACCCACGGGCGGGGTGATCAGGCCGATACAGCCCACATAGATGAACATGAAGCCGAAATACACGGGATCGATGCCGGCCTTGACGGCCAGCGGCGCGCACACGGGGCCGAAGATCAGAATCGTCGGCGTCAGGTCCATGGCCGTACCCACGACGAGCAGGAACAGCATCATCAGCGCCATGAAGGCCGTGGGATGGCCGAGCACGCCCGAGAAGGTGTCGGCCAGCATATTCGGCAGGTCGGCCAGCGTGATCATGTAGGCCGTCACCGTGGCCGCGCCACACAGGAACATGACCACGGCCGTGGTCTTGGCCGCGGCCAGGAACACTTCGTAGAGCCTGGCCCAGCTCATCTCGCGGTAGATCACCATGGAGACGAACAGCGCGTAGACGGCGGCCACCACAGCGGCCTCGGTGGGCGTGAACACTCCGCCCTTGAGGCCGCCCAGGATGATGACCGGCATCATCATGGCCCAGAAGCTCTTGGCCAAGGCCTTGAGGCGCTCGCCCCAGCTCACGCGCCGCCCCTGAGACAGCTGGTACTGGCGCGCAATCCACCACCAGGCAAAGACCAGGAACACGCCCATGATGAGCCCGGGCACCACGCCCGACAGGAACAGCTTGCTGATCGAGGTATTGGTCGTCACGCCGTAGATCACGAACGGCATGGACGGCGGGATGATGGGTGCGATGATGCCGCCCGAAGCCAGCAGGCCCGCGCTGTAGCTGTCCGGGTACTTGTGGTCGCGCATCATGGGCAGCAGGATGGTGGCCAGGGCCGCGGTATCGGCGATGGCCGAGCCGCTCATGGACGCCAGCAGCACGGCCGCGCCGATGGCCACATAGCCCAGTCCGCCGCGGATATGGCCCACGAAGGCACTGGCCAGATCGATGATGCGGCGCGACAGGCCACCGGCATTCATCAGCTCGCCGGCCAGGATGAAGAACGGCACGGCCAGCAGCGGGAAGTTGTCGAAGCCCGCCTGCAGGTTCTGGGCCAGCAGCTGGGAGTCGAAGAAGTCCAGGTGCCACATCAGCGCCACACCGGTCAGCACCAGCGCCTGGGCGATGGGCATACCGATCACCATGCCGCCTATCAGCACGAACAGAAAAATAAAGGTCACGACCATGGTGGCTTGTCCCTCTCCAATGCCTTATTCGATATCCAGAGCGCTTGCATCGCGCTCCACGGGCGAGCCGCGGCGCATGTCGCGCGCGGCCACCACCAGCAGACCCACGGCCAGCACCAGCGTGGCGGCGGCCCCCAGGGCCAGCGGGTAGCCGAGCACCGTGCTGTAGCTGGACAGCCCGGCCTGCACCTGGGCCCAGGAGCCCCACAGCAGCAGCAGCATGCAGAGCACCACCAGCAGCTGAGACACCCAGAACAGCACTTTTCGCCCCATGGGGCCCACGCGCGAGGTCACGAGGTCAAAGCCCAGGTGGCTGCCCTCGAAGGCCGCGACGATGGCGCCTACGGCCACCAGCCAGACGAACAGCAGGCGCGAGATTTCCTCGTACGAGACGATGCTGGTGTTGAACACATAGCGCAGCACCACGTTGACGAACACGGCGACGACCATGCCGGCCAGGGCCAGCACCATCAGCGCCTCGGCCATGCGCTGCAGACGTGGCTTGGAAGTGGCGGGAGTTTTTTCCGAACTCATGTTGAACCTCCTGATGCTCAGGATTGGGAAGAAGAAAGAGAGGCGGCCGCCTCGCCTGGCAGGCCGGCCAGCCAGGCCGTGACGCGCTCCACGATGTGCGCCAGCGGCAGCGTGGCGTCCAGGCCCAGCACGCGGGGCTCGCCGTCGGGGCGCTCCAGCGTGGCGAACTGGTTGGCCACCAGCTCGGGCGAGAAGAAATGTCCGGCGCGCTCCTGCACGCGCTGCAGCGCCGTGTCGTAGTCGAGATCGAGAAACACAAAGCCCACGCTGCCTTCCGCAGCGTCCTGGCCGGCGCGCAACTGGTCGCGGTACTTGCGCTTGAGGGCCGAGCAGGTCAGCACCACGCCTGTGGCCGCTTCGGCCCTGGCGGCATCGGCCAGCAGCCGGGCCAGACGCGCCAGCCAGTCGGCCCGGTCCTCGTCGGTCAGCGGCACGCCCGAGCGCATCTTGGCGATGCTGGCCTCGGAGTGATAGGCATCCCCCTCGTGCAAGGCCCAGCCCAGCGAGGCCGCGAGCTGCTGGGCCACGCTGGATTTGCCGCAGCCCGATACGCCCATGACGATCAGCGTCTGCGGCGGCGTTGTTTGGTTAGCGCTATCCATAACCTTGAAAAAAGAGGCAGCGAACACGGTCCGTGCTGCTACCTGGTTGAAAACAGGGCCCATGCGCTTGGCTCATGGGCTGGCGACTGCTGGGCTCTTCTTTCCGGAAGCCTGACACTCTAGAAAAAGAAGCGCTGCCCGGTTTGGCTGCACTGAATGGGGGTTACCCTCTCACTGCGTCACAAAGCTGCGGCAATCGCTTGGTTAGCGCTATCATAACTGTGCTTCCCTACCTCAAAAGACTAGGACAATCCCTTGGACAGCAACGCCTCGCCACCCTCTTCACCCCGCTCCGCGGCCCGCGGTCGCTCGCCCCGTGCCAGCGGCCGCGTCACGCTCAGCGATGTGGCGCAGGCGGTGGGCGTGAGTGCCATGACGGTGTCGCGCGCACTACGCGGCGAGCGGCGCGTGGACCCGCTGCTGGTGGAGAAGATCCACGCCGCAGCCGAGCGCATGGGCTATGTGCCCGACCCAGCGGCCCGTGCCCTGGCCTCGCAGAAAAGCACCCAGGTGCTGGTGCTGGTGCCGCTGCTGTCCAACACCTTGTTTGTGGATCTGATCGAATCCATCCACAAGGTGCTGTTTGCAGCCGGCTACCACGCGCTGATCGGCGTGACCCACTATGACCGTGCCGAAGAGGAGCAGCTGCTGCGCACCTATCTGCCGCTGCGGCCCGCGGGCCTGCTGCTCACGGGCTTCGACCACAGCCCGGCGGCCCGGAAATTGCTGGCCGACAGCGGGATTCCCTGCGTGCACATGATGGAACTCAGCGCCGTGGATCAGCCATCCCAGCTTGCAGATCAAACGCCCTGCGTGGGGTTTTCGCAGGCCGAGGCCGGTGTCGCCATCACGCGCCACCTGCTCGAGCGCGGCCGCCGGCGCATTGCCTTCTGCGCGGGCCAGCTCGATGCGCGCGTGATGCAACGTGCGGCCGGCTGGCGCACCGTGCTGGAGCAACAAGGCCTGTACGACCCGGCACTCGAGCTGCTCTGGCCCCGGCCCACCTCGATGGCCCTGGGCGCCGAGCTGCTGACGCAGGCGCTGCAGCGCGACCCGGCCATAGACGCGCTGTTCTTCTGCAACGACGACATCGCCCAGGGCGCGCTGCTCGAAGCGCTGCGCCGCGGCATCCCCGTGCCCGAGCGCCTGGCCATCACGGGCTTCAACGATCTGCCCGGCAGCGACCAGATGCTGCCGCCGCTGACCACCGTGCGCACACCGCGCGGTGCTATCGGCGCCGAATCCGCGCAGATGCTGCTGCAGCTGATACGCGGCGAGCTCGTGGCCACGCCGCGGCTGGACCTGGGCTATGAACTCGTGGTCCGGCAAAGCAGCTAGGCGATACCGCAAGACTCATGGCGTCTTGCGCCTTGCCGCCAGGCGCTGGCAGCCAGTGCGGCTCGAAATGCCGGCGCTGCCTTAAAGCAGGACCTGGCGCCCGGGAAAGGCCTTGCCCCAGGTTCTGAGCTCATAGTTGCGCGCACCGTGGATGAAGTACGGGTCCTGCTCGATCAGCTCCACGGCCCGCTCACGGCTCGCCACTTCAAAGACCCAGAGCCCGCCCATGTAGTCGCCTTCCGGCTGCAGGCGGCAGCCGCCGGCCAGCACGATTTCATCGCGGTAGCGGTCCAGAAAGGCAAAATGCGCGGTCTCGAATCGCGCACGCACCTCCAGCATCTTCGACGTGTCGGTAAAGATGGCGATCCAGCGCATGGATTGATCCTTTCTTCGTCAGCCCAGGGCCACGAACTCGCCCACCAGCCGTCCGGCCGCGGCGCCGTGCTCGTCGCTGAGCACCGAGGCCACGGCAATGCGCGCCTTGCCCTTGCGGGCCAGCATGCGCGTGAACTGCGACCATTGCTGCGGCTCCAGCAGGGCCGAACGGGCCTGGAACGCACCGGCAATGGGCTGCTCATACTCCATGGTGTTGCGCTGTATCACCAATCGGCTGTCCAGCCCCTCGGCTCTGAGCCGCTGATGCAGCAGCGACCAGGCCGCGAGAATGGCCAGCGCCGAGGCGCTGCCGCCAAAGACCGTATCCCGGTGGTTGATGTTGGGCGCCAGCGGCGCTCGCAGCCAGACGCCGTCGAGTCCGGTCGACACCACCTCCACCGCCATGGCGCGCGACAGCGGAATGTGCTCGTGCAGATAGCGTTCGAGTTCGCTTGCGGTCAGTGCAGCCATGCCAGCCTTTCTGCGCTCAGCCCAGTGCGGCGATCACATCGGCCGGCGCCTGCACCAGCTCGATCAGCACGCCCTCGCCCGCAATCGGAAATTCCTCATTGCTCTTGGGGTGCAGAAAACAGATGTCGTAGCCGGCCGCACCCTGACGGATGCCGCCGGGCGCAAAGCGCACGCCCTGGGCAGTCAGCCATTCGACGGCCTTGGGCAGATCGTCTATCCACAGGCCTATATGGTTGAGCGGCGTGGCGTGGACCGCGGGCTTTTTGTCAATGTCCATGGGCTGCATGATGTCCACTTCCACCTTGTTCGCGCCCTTGCCCATGGCCAGGATGTCCTCGTCCACGTTCTCGCGCTCGCTCTGGAAGGTGCCGGTCTGCTCCAGGCCCAGCATGTCCACCCACAGCTTTTTCATGCGCTGCTTGTCGGTGCCGCCGATGGCGACCTGCTGAATGCCCAGAACCTTGAAAGGACGCTTGCTCATGATTGACTCCTTGCTGTTTTGATGGCTGACGGCGCATTTAGATCCAGCGCTGCAGCGGGTTTTCATTGAAATTCTTCAGACCTCGCCCAGAAGCCAGCTGCTGACCATGGCGAAGTATTCGCGCAGCCAGGCATTGAAGCGCGTGGCCAGGGGCGTGGGCGCGGCCACGGGATAGGCCTGGGCCAGGCGCTGGCGTTTCGCAATCTCCAAGGCGCGCATCAGGTGGAAGTCGCTGCTGACCATGGCCCAGGGCGCATCGGCACCCACGCCGCGCTCGGCCAGCAGCGGCCGGCTGAGCTTGAGGTTGAGCTCGGTGCTGGTGCTGAGCTTTTCGAGCACCAGGCGCTGGGGCGCTATGCCGTGGCGCTGCTCGAGGTAGCGGGCCATGACCTCGGCTTCGGACTCCTGCTCCCCCCAGTCCACGCCGCCGCAGACCGCAATCAAGGCCGCGGGCTGCAGCTTTGCCAGCGCCGCCGCCGTATCCAGACGCTCGGCCAGCACGGGTCGCGGCTGGCCGTTCAGCGTGCCGCTGCCCAGCACCACGATGGCCTGGACGGGCGGCACCTGGGCCGGCTCCAGGCCCAGACTGAACAGGCGGCTCCAGAACCACAGCAGGCTGATCAGCCACAGCGCCGCCGCGCCCCAGCCCAGGGCCCAGATCCGCGCATGCACGGGCCTGGCTGCGCGCCATTGCTGCAGGGCGCGCCACTTCCAGGCCATGCAGATGCCGGCCGCACCCAGCACGGCCGGCACGATCACACCCAGATTGAAATGACCCAGCAGCATCAGCACCGCGGCATCGCCCAGCAGAACCAGGCCCGCAACGGCCAACCATGCCGGAGCCAGCCGGGTTTTGCGGGGAAAAGAGGGTTCCGCTTTGAAAAGCATAGCTATCTGCGCTGTCTGGGCGAGGGTTCTAGATGGATCCTATTTTAGGCGCCGGACATGGGAAAGCCCGCAGAGCACAAGCCCGGCGGGCTTTCTGCTTCAGGGCCGCGGCCGCGCACCGATATGCCAGCTGGTGCGCAGGCCGTGGCCCTGAAAACCATCACTCGAATTCCAGAATGATGTCGTCCACGGCCAGGGAGTCGCCCTTGCTGGCGCTGATCTTGCTGACCACGCCGTCCTGGGCCGCGAAGAGGATGTTCTCCATCTTCATGGCTTCGATGACGGCCAGCTTTTCGCCGGCCTGCACCTTCTGGCCCGGCTGCACGGCCACGTCGACCAGCAGGCCGGGCATGGGCGAGAGCAGGAACTTGGACAGATCGGGCGGCGCCTTGTAAGGCATGAGCTGGTGCATCTGGGCGCCCTTGGGCGACAGCACCAGCACATCGGCCTGGGTGCCGTTGTGGATCACGCGCAGAGCCAGCGGGTTCTTGGCCGTGCCGCGCTCGATCTGGCAGGTGAAGGCCTTGCCGTTGCAGCCGCCGTGCACCACGAGATCGCGGATGTCCGAGTTGCTGCGCATCTCGTAGCTCTTGCCGTTGACCACTACCTTGCAGACCCGGGCCAGAGCGTCGAAATCGGTGACCTCGCCGTTCACATACTGGTTCTTGCCTTCGGCGCCCAGCACCACGGCCGTGTAGCACTCGCCCACCTGCACATTGTGGCCCTGCATCTGGCCGGTGATGGTCGAGGCGCGCGCGCGGTAGCGGCGGTTGCGGAACAGGGCCAGCGCCACCAGGAAGTCGGGATCGTCGTGGGGCACGTCCTCGGCATGGAAGCCGTGGCTGTAGTGCTCGGCGATGAAACCGGTGTTGAACTGGCCCGAAACGAACTTGGGGTGGGCCAGCAGCGCGGCCTGGAACGGGATGTTGGAGCTGATGCCGCGGATGGCAAAGCCGTTGAGGGCTTCGCGCATCTTGGCGATGGCTTCGTTGCGGTCCCGGCCGTGCACGATGAGCTTGGCGATCATCGAGTCGTAGTACATCGGGATCTCGCCGCCTTCGTAGACGCCGGTATCCACGCGCACACCCTGCAGATGGGCGGTATCGGCCTGCCACATGGTCTGGGCCGGAGTCGCAAAGCGCACCAGGCGCCCCGTCGAGGGCAGGAAGTTGCGGAACGGATCCTCGGCGTTGATGCGGCACTCGATGGCCCAGCCGTCGCGCTTCACATCGGCCTGGCCGAAGGACAGCTTCTCGCCGGCCGCCACGCGGATCATCTGCTCGACCAGGTCCAGGCCGGTGATGCACTCGGTCACCGGGTGCTCCACCTGCAGGCGGGTGTTCATCTCGAGGAAGTAGAAGTCCTGGTCCTTGCCGACCACGAACTCCACGGTGCCGGCGCTCTGGTACTGCACGGCCTTGGCCAGGGCCACGGCCTGCTCGCCCATGGCCTTGCGGGTTTCGTCGCTGATGAAGGGCGAAGGCGCTTCCTCGATCACCTTCTGGTGGCGGCGCTGGATCGAGCATTCGCGCTCGTTCAGGTAGACCACGTTGCCATGGCTGTCGCCCAGGATCTGGATCTCGATGTGGCGCGGCTCCTGCACGAACTTCTCGATGAAGATGCGATCGTCGCCAAAGCTGTTGCGGGCCTCGTTCTGGCAGCTGGCAAAGCCTTCGAACGCTTCCTTGTCGTTATAGGCCACGCGCAGGCCCTTGCCGCCGCCGCCGGCCGAGGCCTTGATCATCACCGGATAGCCGATGCTCTTGGCGATTTCCACGGCCGCTTCAGGTCCGGCGATGGGGTCGTTGTAGCCGGGAATGGTGTTGACCCGCGCTTGGTTGGCCAGCTTCTTGGAGGCGATCTTGTCGCCCATGGCCGCAATCGAATGCGCCTTGGGGCCGATGAAGGCAATGCCCTCTTCTTCGCAGCGCTTGGCGAAGGCTTCGTTTTCCGAGAGGAAGCCGTAGCCCGGGTGCACGGCCTGGGCGCCGGTCTGTTTGCAGGCCGCGATGATGCGGTCGGCCACCAGATAGGACTCGCGGCTGGGCGCGGCACCGATGTGCACGGCCTCGTCGGCCAGCTTCACATGGCGCGCGTCCTTGTCGGCATCGGAATAGACGGCCACGGTCTGGATGCCCATCTTGCGGGCGGTGGCGATCACTCTGCACGCTATCTCGCCACGGTTTGCGATCAGGATTTTCGTAAACATTCTTCTTATCTCCCTCAAACAGCTGGGCGCGCAGAAATCCACTTCGTGGATTGCGGCTGGCAATTTTTTGAAACGTCTGCTGCGCGGCCGTTTTCGCCGCGGTTGGCAATCAGAATCTTGGTAAACATTGATGTATCTCCTGGTTCTTCTTGTTCTTACAGGGGGATGTTGCCGTGCTTGCGCCAGGGGTTGTCCAACTGCTTGTTCTTGAGCATCTCCAGCGAGCGGCAGATGCGCTTGCGCGTCTCGTGGGGCTGGATCACATCGTCGATAAAGCCGCGTGCGCCGGCCACAAAGGGGTTGGCAAAGCGTTCTTTGTATTCGGCTTCGCGGGCGGCGAGCTTTTCGGGGTCGTTCTTGTCTTCGCGGAAGATGATTTCCACCGCACCCTTGGCGCCCATCACGGCAATCTCGGCATGGGGCCAGGCCAGGTTCACGTCGCCGCGCAAATGCTTGGAGGCCATCACGTCGTAGGCGCCGCCATAGGCCTTGCGCGTGATGACGGTGATCTTAGGCACCGTGGCTTCGGCATACGCATACAGCAGCTTGGCGCCGTGCTTGATGATGCCGCCGTACTCCTGTGAAGTGCCGGGCATGAAGCCGGGCACGTCCACGAAGGTGACCACGGGAATGTTGAAGGCATCGCAGAAGCGCACAAAGCGCGCGGCCTTGATGGAGGACTTGATGTCCAGGCAGCCGGCCAGCACCAGGGGCTGGTTGGCCACGACGCCAACGGTCTGGCCGGCCATGCGCGCGAAACCGATGATGATGTTCTTCGCGTACTCGGGCTGCAGCTCGAAGAAATCGCCGTCGTCCACGGTCTTGAGAATCAGCTCCTTCATGTCGTAGGGCTTGTTGGCGTTCTCGGGCACCAGCGTGTCCAGCGACATATCGGCGCGGCCCACGGGGTCGGTGGTCTCGCGCACCGGGGCCTTTTCCTTGTTGTTCAAGGGCAGGTAGTTGTAGAGACGGCGCAGCATCATCAGCGCTTCGACATCGTTGTCGAAAGCCATGTCGGCCACGCCGCTCTTGGTGGTGTGGGTGATGGCCCCGCCCAGCTCCTCGGCCGTGACTTCCTCGTGGGTCACGGTCTTCACGACTTCGGGGCCGGTCACGAACATGTACGAGCTGTCCTTGACCATGAAGATGAAGTCGGTCATGGCCGGCGAATACACGGCGCCGCCGGCGCTGGGGCCCATGATCATGGAGATCTGGGGCACCACGCCCGAGGCCAGCACATTCTTCTGGAACACGTCGGCATAGCCGCCCAGAGAGGCCACGCCCTCCTGGATACGTGCGCCGCCCGAGTCGTTGAGGCCGATGACGGGAGCGCCGACCTTCATGGCCTGGTCCATCACCTTGCAGATCTTCTCGGCATGGGTTTCGGACAGCGCGCCGCCGAAGACCGTGAAGTCCTGGCTGAACACAAACACCAGACGGCCGTTGATCATGCCGTAGCCCGTGACCACGCCGTCGCCGGGAATCTTGGTGTTTTCCATGCCAAAGTCCGTGCAGCGGTGCTCCACGAACATGTCCCATTCCTCGAACGTGCCGTCGTCCAGCAGCAGCTCTATACGCTCGCGCGCCGTCAGCTTGCCTTTCTTGTGCTGTGCGTCGATGCGCTTTTGTCCCCCACCCAGCCTGGCGAGTTCTCGCTTGGCTTCCAGCTGCTTCAGGATATCGTCTTGCATGCTTGTCCTCTAACGTGATTTGGGTTGTTTGTCTCGCAAATGTCTTGTGCTGCGATGCTATGGTTAAGTGAGCTTTCAGCGCCTACTGCATTTGGGCTAGAAGTAGATTTCTTGCGGCAGTGCTGGCCGCGATGCGGCCCGCTGCCACATCGGCCTGTAGGGCCGGCAGCATGGCCTTGACCTGCGGGTGCTGGCGAAACGCCTGCTTGAGGCCGAAGTCGATGCGCTCCCACATCCAGGACAGGGCCTGTTTCTCGCGGCGCAGGGCCAGGCGGCCGTTGCTGGTCTGCATGTCCTTGAAGCTGCTGACCGCAGCCCAGAAGCCATCCACCCCCTGGCCCAGCAAGGCGCTGATCTGTAGCACGCGCGGCTGCCACAGCGCACCGGTATTGGCGTGGTCGGGGTTGCCGTGCATGCCCAGCAGGCGCAGGCTCGATGTGATCTGGGCCTGGGCGCGCGTGGCCGCATGGGGGTCGATGTCGGCCTTGTTGATGACCACCAGGTCGGCCAGCTCCATCACGCCCTTCTTGATGGCCTGCAGGTCGTCGCCCGCATTGGGTAGCTGCAGCACGCAGAACATGTCGGTCATGCCGTGCACGGCAATCTCGCTCTGGCCCACGCCCACGGTTTCGACGATGACCACGTCATAACCGGCGGCTTCGCAGACCAGCATGGCTTCGCGCGTCTTTTCGGCCACGCCGCCCAGCGTGCCGCTGCTGGGGCTGGGACGAATATAGGCCTCGAGCCGCATGGACAGTTGCTCCATGCGGGTCTTGTCGCCGAGGATGGAGCCGCCCGAGACGGTGCTCGACGGATCGATCGCCAGCACGGCCACGCGCAGACCCTTCTCTATCAGATACAGGCCCAGGGCCTCGATGAAGGTGGACTTGCCGACGCCCGGCACGCCGCTGATGCCAAGGCGAAATGCCTTGCCCGTATGCGGCAGCAGAGCGGTGAGCAGGCCGTCGGCCTGTTCACGGTGGTCGGCCCGGGAGGATTCCAGCAAGGTAATGGCCTTGGCCATGGCCCGGCGCTGCACAGCGGGGTTGCCGTGCAGGATGCCGTCTTGCATTTGCTCAGGGGTCACGTCGCGATCGCCTTTGCTATCAATGCTTGCCGGCCGATCAGAGACCGTTGGCCTTCTTGATCTGCTCCAGCACGTCCTTGGCGCTGGCAGGGATGGGGGTGCCGGGCCCATACACGCCCTTGACGCCCGCGTTGTAGAGGAAATCATAGTCCTGGGCGGGGATCACGCCGCCGACGAAGACGATGATATCGTCGGCGCCCTGCTTCTTGAGCTCGGCAATGATGGCCGGCACCAGGGTCTTGTGGCCGGCGGCCAGGGTCGACACGCCCACGGCATGTACGTCGTTCTCGATGGCCTGGCGCGCGCATTCTTCGGGGGTCTGGAACAGCGGCCCCATGTCCACGTCGAAACCCAGGTCCGCAAAGGCGGTAGCGACGACCTTGGCGCCGCGGTCGTGGCCGTCCTGGCCCAGCTTGGCGATCATCACGCGGGGGCGGCGGCCCATGGCTTCCGAAGCGGTGTTGATTTCCTGTTTGAGCTTGTCCCAGCCTTCGGCCGAGTCATAAGCGGCAGCATACACACCGGTCACCTTTTGTGTGTCGGCGCGGTGGCGGCCGAAAGCCTTTTCCATCGCGTCGGAGACTTCACCCACCGTGGCACGCAGGCGCACGGCCTTGATGGACAGATCCAGCAGATTGCCTTCGCCGGACTCTGCTGCTGCCGTAATGGCCGCCAGCGCAGCTTCCACCTTGGCTGTATCGCGTTTGGCCTTGATGTCCTTGAGGCGGGCAATCTGGCTGTCACGCACCTTGACGTTGTCCACTTCCAGAATATCAACGGGGTCTTCCTTGGCCAGCTTGTACTTGTTGACGCCGACGATGACCTCCTTGCCCGAATCGATGCGGGCCTGCTTCTCGGCGGCGGCGGCTTCGATCTTGAGCTTGGCCCAGCCGCTGTCCACGGCCGCGGTCATGCCGCCCATGGCATCGACTTCCTCGATGATGGCCCAGGCCTTGTCGGCCATTTCCTGGGTCAGCTTTTCCATCATGTAGGAGCCGGCCCAGGGGTCGATCACATTGGTGATGTGGGTCTCTTCCTGAATGATCAGCTGGGTGTTGCGCGCGATGCGGGCCGAGAACTCGGTGGGCAGGGCAATGGCCTCGTCCAGCGCATTGGTGTGCAGCGACTGGGTGCCGCCGAACACGGCGGCCATGGCTTCGATGGTGGTGCGCACCACGTTGTTGTAGGGATCCTGCTCGGTCAGCGACCAGCCCGAAGTCTGGCTGTGGGTGCGCAGCATCAGGCTCTTGGGGTTCTTGGCATCGAAGCCCTTCATGATGCGGCACCACAGCAGGCGAGCGGCGCGCATCTTGGCCACTTCCAGGTAGAAGTTCATGCCCACGGCCCAGAAGAAGGACAAACGGCCCGCGAAAGCGTCCACATCCATGCCCTTGGCGATGGCGGTCTTCACATACTCCTTGCCGTCGGCCAGCGTGAAAGCCATTTCCAGCGCCTGGTTGGCACCGGCTTCCTGCATGTGGTAGCCCGAGATCGAGATCGAGTTGAACTTGGGCATGTTCTGGCTCGTGTACTCGATGATGTCGCCGATGATCTTCATCGACGGCTTGGGCGGGTAGATATAGGTGTTGCGCACCATGAACTCTTTCAGAATGTCGTTCTGAATCGTTCCGGCGAGCTGGTCCTGGGACACGCCCTGCTCTTCGGCGGCCACCACATAGCCGGCCAGCACGGGCAGCACGGCGCCGTTCATGGTCATGGAGACCGAGACCTTGTCCAGCGGGATCTGGTCGAACAGCACCTTCATGTCTTCCACCGAATCGATGGCCACGCCGGCCTTGCCCACGTCGCCCGTCACGCGCGGATGGTCGCTGTCATAGCCGCGGTGAGTGGCCAGATCGAAGGCCACGGAAACGCCTTGGCCGCCGGCGGCCAGCGCCTTGCGGTAAAAGGCATTGGACTCCTCGGCGGTAGAGAAACCCGCGTACTGGCGGATCGTCCAGGGACGGCCTGCATACATGGTGGCCTGGGGGCCGCGGATATAGGGAGCAAAGCCCGGCAGCGTGTTGGTATGGGCCAGATCGGCCGTGTCTTCGGCCGTGTACAGAGGTTTGACGGTGATGCCGTCGGGCGTGAGCCAGTTCAGATTGTTGACGTCTCCACCGGGAGCAGCCTTGTTGGCCGCCTTGGTCCAGGCCTGCAGATCAGCAGCGGGGAATTCGGTCTGGCCCTGTGCCGTCGGGTTCTCTTGGCTCATGTTGTCTCTCGTATGCGGTGCGCGCAGTGAAGTTGGAATTGCGGTGAACTACCTAGATGAGGCGTAGTGTACATTATTCATAATTATGAATTCAAAATATCCAACGCATACAATTGCGCGTAATGACAAATAAAACGCTTACACCCCGTGCGCTATATGAGCAGGTCGCCGAGCAGTTGCGCCAACGCATCTTCCAGCGCGAGCTCGAACCCGGCTCATGGATCGACGAACTCAAGATTGCCGAGGAATACGGCATCAGCCGCACGCCGCTGCGCGAGGCGCTGAAGGTCCTGGCCGCCGAAGGCCTGGTGACCATGAAGGTGCGCCGCGGCGCCTATGTGACCGAGGTCTCGCGCAAGGATATTTCCGACGTCTACCACCTGCTGAGCCTGCTGGAGGCCGATGCGGCCGCCGAGGTCGCGGGCAAGGCCACGGATGAGGACCTGGCCCGGCTGGCCCACACCCACGACGAACTCAAGCGCCAGACCGCCGATGCCGAGCGCTTTTTTGCGCTCAACGAGAGCTTTCACATGCAGATTCTGGACATTGCGAACAACCGCTGGCGCAACCAGCTGGTGGCCGATCTGCGCAAGGTCATGAAGCTCAACCGCCACAAGTCGCTGTTCAAGCAAGGCCGTATCGAGGATTCGCTGGCCGAGCACGAGGCCATCATGCAGGCCCTGCTGCAGCGCAATGCCAAGGCCGCGGCCGACGCGGTGCGCCTGCACTTCGGCAACGGCCTGGAAGCCGCTATCTAGGCCGGGCCGCCTTTCAGCAAGTCACTTTGTGGCGTAAGCGCTACTCCTACAAATAGGGATAATCTCCTACACTCCATCGGGCGTTAGTTACCAATTTTGTGTGATGCTCAAACCGTAGCTGTTTGTGCCTCCTTCATCTGATTGGAATACATCATGCAGTCTCACTTTTTCTGGAGCGAGACTCCCGGAGCGGCTCTGGTCCACGGCGAATATGATCTGGGACTGGTGCTGCTGTCCTTGGTCGTCAGCAGCATCGCCTCCGGTCAGGCTCTGAGGCTGGCCGCCTTCGCCCGTCTGGCCATCACGCCCCAGTTGCGCCGCTGGGCCATCGCAAGCGGCTCGCTGGCCCTGGGCACCGGCATCTGGGCCATGCACTTCATAGGCATGCTCGCCTATTCGGCCCATACCGCGGTGCATTACGACCTGCCGCTGACCCTTTTGTCCATACTGCCCGGCATAGCGGCTTCGGCCGTGGCCCTGAGCCTGTTGGCCATGCCCGAGCTGGACACCCGGCAGCTGGTGCTGGGCGGCGTGATCGTCGGTGCCGGCATTGCCACCATGCATTACAGCGGCATGGCCGCCATGCATATGGAACACGCGCCGCAGTACTCACCGCTGTGGTTTGCGATATCGCTGCTGATCGGCGTGGTCCTGGCCATGCTGGCGCTGTGGGTGCGCTTCGGCCTGGCCCGCTTCGCCGAGACGCCTTCCCTGGCGCGCCATTCGCTGGCCGCCATCATCATGGGCGGCGCCATCGCCGGCATGCACTACACGGCCATGCTGGCGCTGCGCATTGCCGTGCCCGAGCACGGACAGGACGCAGCCCAGCTGCATGGCGAGAACCATCTGACCCTGGCGCTGCTCATTGCGCTGCTGACCTTGAGCATAGGCGGCCTGATTGCCCAGGCCAACGGCCTGCTGCACTACCGCATGCAATGGCAGAAAGTGGACATGGACGAGGCGCGGCTGCGCGCCCTGGTGCAGATGGCCGCCGACGCCATCATCAGCATCGACACCCAGGGCCATATCCAGGAATACAACCCTGCCGCCGAAGCGATCTTCGGCTGGAGCGCCGCCGAAGCCGTGGGCCAGAACGTGAAGATGCTCATGCCGGCAGCCCTCGCCAATCACCATGACCACTATGTGCAACGGCACGAGCATGGACAGATGAATGCCCAGCCACCGCTGCGCAACAAGATTTCCGAGGTGCTGGGCCAGCACAAGAACGGGACGCTGATCCCTCTGCGCCTGGCGCTGAGCCAGGCCGAAGCGCGCGGCCAGCGCATGTATGTGGGCGTGCTCACCGATCTGAGCGAGCGCAAGAAGACCGAGCGCCAGCTGCACATCGCGGCCACGGTGTTCGACCATTGCTACGAAGGCGTGGTGGTGCTGGACGCCAACCACCGGGTGGTGGACATCAACCCGGCCTTCGCCCGCATGACCGAGCTCTCGCGCCAGAGCGCCAAGAACAAGGACTTTGCGGCCCTCTTCTACAGCGAGGAGACGGAAGCCAGCCTGGCCACCATGTGGACCGATGTGGGCCGCACCGGCCATTGGCAGGGCATCTGGAAGATGCGCCACAAGGATCTGCAGCAGGAAGTCTCGATCACCGCCGTGCGCGACGAGCAGCACCGCCTGCATCACTACATCGCCATCTGCTACCACTCCATCAAGCAGGAGCAGGCCCTGGAGCTCTGAGCTGGAGCAGAGCCGCGCCCGGCCACTGACGCTATCATCTCTGCAGCAGGCCAGGCCTGCATGTACAGAAAGAGATGCATATGAATCCGGTCAACGCGCTTGAAATGGAAATCTCGTCGGCAGGCATGGGCGAGGCACACACCCTGGCCGAACTGCTGGCCATGCGCGTGCGCGAAACACCTGATGGCGAGGCCTATCGCGAGTTCGACGAGGCCGCCAATGCCTGGCGCAGCCTCAGCTGGGGTCAGACCGCCGAGCGCGTGGCCCAATGGTCCAGGGCGCTCATGGCCTCGGATCTGCCCGCGGGCGCCCGCGTCGCCATTCTGCTGCCCAACGGGCTCGATGCCATGTGCATAGACCAGGCCTGTCTGCGCTGCGGCCTGGTGCCCGTGCCCCTGCATGCCATAGACAATGCCGGCAGCATTGCCTATATCCTTGCCGACTCCCAGGCCTCCTTGCTGGTGCTGGCCTCGGCGCAGACCTGGGAGCGCATCTGCGCCACGGGCCAGGACCTGCCGCGGCTGCAGGCCGTGATCCTCGCCCACCAAGGCCGGCAGACGGAGGGTGAACTCCGCCCCGCCATCGGCGCCGACGCAAGCGCCGAGGTCTTGCGCCTCTCGGCCAAGCCCTTGATCGAGCGCGATGCCTGGCTGCAGCAGTCGCGCCAGGCCGCGTTGCCCGCGCCGCCTCGGGCCTCGGACCTCGCGGGCATTGTCTACACCTCGGGCACCACGGGCAAACCCAAGGGGGTGATGCTCACGCACGAGAACGTGGTCAGCGACGTGCATGCGGTGATGCAGCGCGTGAAAGCCTATCCCGAGGATGTTTTTCTCTCGTTTCTGCCCCTGTCCCACACTTTCGAGCGCACCACGGGCTATTACTTCGCGGTCGCCACCGGCTCCTGCGTGGCCTATGCACGCTCGGTGGCCCAGCTGGCCGAGGATATGAAGAGCGTCAGGCCCACGGTCCTGATCTCCGTGCCGCGCATCTACGAGCGCATCTATGCCAAGGTCCAGGAAACCCTGGCCCACTCGCCGCTCAAACAGCAGCTGCTCCGCTCCGCCGTCACCAAGGGCTGGCAGGCGTTTTGCCGCAAACAGGGCATCCATGGCGCGGCGGCGCAGACCCAGGGCGCCGAGACTTCGGGCGGCTGGGCCGCCCATCTGCCCTGGTTTGTGCTGCAAACCCTGGTGGCCAAGCCCTTGCTGGCCCAGTTCGGCGGTCGGCTGCGCGTGGCGGTCAGCGGCGGCGCCCCGCTCTCGCCCGCAATTTCCCAGTGTTTTCTGGCCCTGGGCCTGCCCATGATCCAGGGCTATGGCATGACGGAAACCTCGCCCGTGGTCTGCGCGAATGCGCTCGACGACAACTGGCCCGAGACCGTGGGCAAGGTTCTGCCCGGCGTCGAGGTCCGCATCGGCGAAGACCAGGAGCTGCAGGTGCGAGGCTCCATCGTCATGAAAGGCTACTGGAACCGGCCCGAAGACACGGCCAGGACCTTTACCGCGGATGGCTGGCTCAAAACCGGCGACCAGGCCGCCATCGAAGACGGGCGGATCCGCATCAAGGGACGCATCAAGGAAATCATCGTCACCTCAACCGGCGAGAAGGTACCGCCCAATGATCTGGAGCAGGCCATCATGGTGGATCCGCTGTTCGAGCAGGTCTTTGTGGTGGGCGAGGATCGCCCTTTCATCGCCTGCGTGGCGGCGGTCAACGCCGGCGAATGGAACGATCTGGCCCGCTCCCTGGGACTTGACCCCGCGCAGGATGCGAGCCTGCAGCACTCGGCGGTCGAGCGCGCCGTGCTGGCCCGCATCGAGAAACAGACCGCCTCGTTTGCCCGCTATGCCGTACCGCGCGCCATCCATCTGGTGCGCGAAGCCTGGACCGTAGACAACAGCTTGATGACCCCGACCCTCAAGCTCAAGCGCAAGAACCTGATGGCCCACTATGAAGCCGCCATCGAGCAGATGTATGAGAAGCCTGCCGACCGCTGGAAGAGCCGCAACGGCATCTGAGTTTTCCTGAAGTGCTTGGCTCCTTCCCCCCTTCCATTGATGACAAGGGGCCAGGCGTTCCATTTTCAGATCGATCTGATCAATACATGTAAGTTACATTAAATGATTGGAGCTAATTTGTTTGCAACCGACTCCTGCCGGTACTGCCAAGGCTGTTCGCCCTTTATACCGAGAAGCAGCTGGCATATGGTGCGCCTTTAAGCCCTTTTACCTGCAGCAAGGAGCTGCAGTAGGAAGGCCGTCCTCGTCCCAGCATTCCACGCCCCCGCAACCGCTCTATGGGCCGGTGCGGCACCGGTGACACAGCCGCATACCCACGCATAAACCGCCGCAGCTCTGCTTCAGCCCAGCGTGCCACTCCCCCTGCCCCCTTCGATTCTTGACCTATGCTTTTAGGTACAAACCCAATCGCTTGTGACTTCTGACGGTGAAAGCCCAGTCCCAAGCAGATCGCCGGCCCTGCTCCGCTTTGTCAAAAAAAGCGGCTCGCATGGAAGGCTCGAAGCTTTCATGGCTGGACAAGGTTTGGGCAGATCCAGAGAGCGCTGAGCGCCATCAAATACTGCCAACAACCCCAAGCAGGCCTGTTTTCCGACAAACCAGACTAAAGCTCGACTTCAGCAAGACCGCCAATTGGCTACCGACAAACAGCCATCTTTCTCTTGCCAAGGCAGATCACAAAAATAAACTGCTAGCAATGCAACTGCTTGCAAACTCATGTGTCCAGCAGTTTCTTGAGTGGCATCAATAGTTCGTCATGTAAACCGGGCACGATGGCTCAAGTCAGCACAGCCCGTTTCGTTGTTCGTGATTTGAATCGTCGGCATCCACGCAAATGTCAGTCGCCAACGGCCACTTCTTTGTGCTCGCTCCCTCCATGGCCATCCTTTTTCTGGCGGGCCTGCTGGGGATTTGCTGGCTGAACCAGCGCCAACAGCGCTTTCTGCTGTGGCAGAGTATGGCCTATTCGTCGGCCGCACTCCCCATAGGCTTCCAGAGCTTCGCCACCCTGGACGAGCTCAACCGCTATGCGGTGCTCATCGGTGCGTGCTATCTGCTTGGCGCCTGGTGTCTGGCCAAGAGCTGGGCCGAGCGCTGGCAGGTTTCCACGCGGCCGCGCGTCGCGCTGCTGATAGGCGCGGCGACCTTGGCTGCGCTGCTCTACCACAGCCACATTGATCAGGATGTCTGGGTCCGCGTGCATTCGTTCAGCATAGGTTCTGGCCTTGTCCTGCTGCTGCCGATTTCCGAGCTGCTCAAAAAGGAACGTTCGAAAGACTGGCTGGACGAAACGCTGTTCTGGTCCAGCCTGATATTCACCGTTTTCACCATCGCGCGGCCTTCGCTCATAGCGCTGCTGGGCTACACCGATCTGCGCGCCTTCGTGCGCTCCCCATACTGGCTGATCACTTTGATGAGCATCCTGCTGTTTGCGCTGCTCTTCACATTCCTGATGGGGGCCATCGCCTTCAGGGAAAGCGTCCTGCAACTGCGCAAAGAGCGCGACTGCGATGCGTTGACGCAGATTCTCAATCGCCGCGCCTTCCATGAAGCCGCCCAGTTGCTGCTAGCGGACAGGCGCATGTACCCCGTTGCCGTGCTGGCCGGTGACATAGATCACTTCAAGCACATCAACGACAGCTGGGGCCACGACAGAGGCGACCAAGTTCTGCAGCTGGTGTCTGCCACGCTGCAGCGCAACGTACGCAGCCACGACCTGGTGGCACGTTTCGGCGGAGAGGAATTTGTGCTGCTATTGACACGGATCGACCTGCAAGGCGCCGAAGATCTGGCGCAGCGCATCCGCTCTCAACTCAGTGCCGACAACTCCCTGCTGCAAGGAGCCCGCCTGACCATCAGCTTTGGCATTGCCCCGGTCACCGGCCCGGATCAGCTCGATAGCGCACTCAAGCAGGCCGACGAGCTGCTGTACGACGCCAAAAAAGCAGGGCGCGATCGCGTGCATACCGCAGGAATCCTCTATCCGGATCTGTCGCTATAGAAGCCAAGCCCCCCAGGCATGCTCACAGCACCGACAGCCATGGCTTTGATAACGCCAGGGGCAGAAGTTGAACGTCTACTACTCCAACTGCCGGTAGATGGCATCCGCCAACAGCTGCAGCCGCTCGCGCGGCAGGGCCGCGCTCAGGGCGTAGCCCTGCTGTCCGTCCATCCAGTAAAAGCCATGGGTGCTTCCCTCGCTCGCCCATTGGAAAGCAACCGGTGCGGCCTGTGCCCCCGGCCTGGCCAGCACAGACACATACAGCGTCACACGCTGGCCTGCATCATCCTCATACATAAACTGCGCGCGTGCCTGTCCGCCCTCTCCCGGCAGCAGCCGACCGCCCATCAGAAGGAAGCCCTGGGCCTCAAGCACGGGCGCCTTGAGCCGAACACCCAGCCGCTTGGACAGCCATTGCACCAAATGCGCCTGCTGCTGCGCGGTCACCTCAACCGGGTGACGCTGCTCGGGCACATAGACTGCGTGGGCCGCCGCCGCTTCGCGCACAAACAGAGGCAACCGAGCCTCCGCCCTCACCGGAGGAATTGCGGCCCGGCCATGCCCGACACCGTAGCCCACCCCCAGGCCCACGCTCAGCATGAGTCCGGCGGCCAGGGCATGCGGCCACTGCCACTGCAAGGACGCCCTCCTTTGCAGCGCACGGTGCAACTGCTGCGGCACGGGCTCGTCCAGCACCTGCACATGCAGCGCCTGCAAACCTGCGGTCTGAGCCTGCAAAGCGGCCATGCGCGCCGCTTCATCAGGGTGTGCGGCCAGCCATTGCGCCACGGCTGCGGCGCTTTCGGGCGAAAGCTCACCATCCATCCAGGCGTGAAGCATGGATTCATCGGGACGGCGGGTTGACATCAAGCGCACTCCTTCATTTGACAGCCCTCAACACGGTCGTTGCGGCTCTTTCTCCTTCCATCAGGCGCCGCAGCTGCTCGCGCGCCCGCGACAGGCGGGACATCACGGTGCCGACGGGCACTCCCAGCATCTGCGCGGTCTCGCCATAGCTGAATTGCTCCATCCCGATCAACAGCAGCACTTCTCTGGCCTGTGGTGCCAGCATGGCCAACGCGCGCTCCAGATCCAGCTGCAGAGCCAGCTTTGCCGTGGGGTCGTGAACGGGATCCATGGTTTCGTCAAGCTCGACCGTGCGGTGCCGCGCCGACTGCTGCCATTGATTGGCGTACAGGTTGTGCATCAAGGTCAGCAACCAGCTGCGTAGCGCTTTCTGCACCTGGTCCGCGGACGCGGCGGCCGGCGGCCGCCACAACGCCCATTTCTGGCAAGCCCGCTCCAGCGTGTCCTGCACCAGGTCGTCCGCCAACGCCGCATCGCCCGCCAGCGCGCGCGCATAGCGCCGCAGGCGGGGAATGTGGACGATAGCCGCGTCGATGTTCACTCAGGGCTTGGCCGCATGCCAGTTGTTGTTGAAAAAGCCATCGCCCATCTTGTCGCCGGGCTTGGCATCCTTGGACCAGTAATAGAGCGGACGGCCTTTATAGGCCCATTGCCGGCTGCCGTCGTCGCGCATCACCACGCTCCAATCCCCGATGGCGGAAGCATCCGCTGGCGCCATCAGCGGCGGCCAGTTGGCGGTGCAGCCCCCGTTGCACACGCTCTTGCCGGAGCCCGCGGCGTCCTTGTCAAACACATAAAGCGTCATCTGATTCGGACCCACCAGCATGCCGTTCAGGGTAGTGGCCGGGGATTTCGCAGGCGCGACGGCAGCGGTGGAACAGGCCGCAAGCAGGGCTGCGGAAAGGATCGAAAGAGAAGCGATGCGCATCATGAGGTCTCTCCTTGGTGTTGATCTGCAGTAAACAGTCCGGGCGGCTGTTTTATTCCATGGAATTTTCCAGTCATCGATTGCAGCGCGGTTCCGCCGACGTCCGGCACCGGCCGCAGTGCGACTCGGCTCTATGCTGCCAAACGGCCGCGCAGCACTCAGCTTGCCTGGGATTGGTGGTTTTATAAATCCCCGGTCACGCAGTCCCGCGGTCATGCGCTCTTGGATCGCGCCGAACAAGCGCCCCGAGGGCATGACCTGCCAAGCGTTCGGCATGCGCTACCCGACTCCGCGCAGCGTAGTTCGCAACGCATAGCGCCATCTCCGATGATGGATGGGCTCCACAAACACGCAATGCATTGATTTCAAAGACGATTTTCACAAATCAAAGATGGCTTGTAGCACTCACGTAGCACCGCCAGCCAAAAACAGCCACGATGTCACAAGGCGTCGTGGCTTTTCTGTCGGTACCCCGGCAACCACTATCGGCAAGCCATCTTCCTCCCCATGGCGACAGCAGTAAGGAAAAACCCCTTGCACATCATGCTTCGGACTGCTGATCCCGCGACAGCAAAACCGCCTACACGGCAAGAAATCAGCGCTTGATACAAATAGGTACCGGCTGCAAAACACTGTGACTTGCCGGTTTTGGACAAGCGATTTCTGCGTTACGGAGTGCTGATCATGAGAAACCACGCCACCCAACCCAAAAGCTCCAACCGCGCCTATGTGCGCCTGCACGGCTATGTCGCCCGGCAACAGGACTGGGACGCCTTCACCAAAGCCTACCGCGTGGTGCTCGAATCGGATGCCGGCGAAGACGTCAGCCTGTGCGCGGTACAGGTCTTCGACGAGCTGGGCCAGCCTGCAAGCCTGGGCCCCGACATTCCCAACAAAATCATGCTCTCAAGCCGCAAACCGCCAGCCATGACCGTCTGGACCGAGTTCTTCAACGACGGCAAATCCAGCTGGCGCAGCATCTCCTGCCGCTAAGGCAGGGCCTCAAGGTGACGGCCGTCAGGGTCGCCACCTTCCACGGCCGGTAAACTGGGCCTCACCAGATCTCAACGTGAAAGCCCATCTGAAAGCCCGACCACCCGCCATGGAAAACTTTCCCCAAGACATCTACACCGAGCCCACGCCCGATGTGAACACCCTGGCCAACCTCGGCCCCTTCAGCGGCATGGCCGGCATCTGGACCGGCAGGCGCGGCCTGGACATCAACCCCAAGGCCGACGGCCCCGAAAAACAGGCCTTTATCGAGCACATGGAGCTGCAGCCCATCGATGCGCAAACCAACGGCCCGCAGCTCTTCTACGGCCTGCGTTACCACACGCGCATCGTCAAGCCCGACGACGTGGAAACCTTTCACGACCAGGTCGGCTACTGGCTGTGGGAGCCGGCTACCGGCAACATCATCCTCACCCTGACCATTCCGCGCGGCCAGACCGCCATGGCCACGGGCAAAACCACGGCCGACGCCACCAGCTTCACCCTCAAGGCCGTGCGCGGCTCCACCGTCAACGGCATCTCCAGCAACCCGTTTCTGGAGCACGCCTTCAGAACCGACGCCTACACCATCACCGTCACCAAGCACGCGGACGGCACCTGGTCGTACGAGCAGGAAACCACACTGACCATCCCCGGCCAGAGCGAACCCTTTGCCCACACCGACCGCAACACCCTACACAAGATCGGCGAGCCCACGCCCAACCCCACGGCACTGGCGGCAATGAAGACACAGGAAGTTTCCGCCTGAACGGGCGGCAGCCCATCGACACGGCCGCGCCTTGCGGCTTAATCTCCCAGCTGTCGACACAAGCAGACCGCCCCGGCAAGGCGGCGTGCCATCCTTCCCAGGAGAGTTGCATGAAACGCTTACACCCCATGCTCGCAGCCGCCCTCCTGTACGGCTCTCTCATTGGAGGCATTGCCATGGCCCAGTCCAGCAGCAGTTCACAGTCCAGCGCAAGCAGCGTCAACGGCAGCAGTTCCTACAGCGGCCAGATCACCGGCAATGGCATCACGCAATACGGGCTGGACACCCGGCCCCAGCAGCAACTGACCGTCAAGCTCAACACCGACAACGCCAACACCCGCATGGATGTCGTCAAGGACGGCTCTGCAGATCCGCTGTGCCAGGCCGCCACCGCCCCAAACATCTGCAGCTTCCGCACGGAACCCGGCGCAAGCTACCGCGTGCAGGTCTATCTGACGCGCGAAGCGGCGCAACGCGGTGAAAGCGCCCGCTTTACCCTCACGGTCGAGCAAGGCAGCTGACAAAGGCCGCGGCTGCGGGCACGGCTCGCAGAACGACTCATATTGCCGCTGACACGACGTTGCGTTAGCCTGCGGGCTCCACTATTGCTCAGGAGCCTGCCATGCCCCGTCGTTTGGTTCTTTCTGCCAGAACCGCCCTTGCGACTGCCGCTCTGGTCGTTGGCTGCGGCGCCATGGGGGCATCGGGCGGCAACCCCATGAGCTTCTTCATCACCAGCACCAACCCCGGCAAGGGCGGCGACCTGGGCGGACTGGCCGGGGCCGACCGCTACTGCCAGTCGCTGGCCGCAAGCGTGGGCGCAGGCAACAAGACCTGGCGCGCCTACCTGAGCAATGCGGCCCTGAACGGGCAACCGGCCGTCAATGCGCGCGACCGCATCGGCAACGGCCCATGGCGCAATGCCAAGGGCGTGGTCATTGCCACCAGCGTGGCCGATCTGCACAGCGCCAATGCCAAGGTCGGCAAGGAAACCTCGCTGACCGAAAAGGGCGAGGTCGTCTCGGGCTTTGGCGACGAGGTCAACCGCCACGACATCCTCACCGGCTCGCGCCCTGACGGCACCGTGGCCGTGCCCGAGCCCGGCAAGGACACCACCTGCGGCAACTGGACCAAGAGCGACGGCGGCTCTGCCATCGTGGGCCACCACGACCACAAGGGCACCAACCCAGACCCTGTGGCCAATGCCTCGTGGAACTCATCGCACGGCACGCGCGGCTGCAGCGTCGACCAGCTCCAACTGACCGGCAGCGCCGGGCTGCTGTACTGCTTTGCGACCAACTGAGCTGGATGAAAGCGCGGGCCTCGGCCCGCTCGGACTCAAGCAGGGCTTTTGTGCCTTGCTTGAGCACCACGCCGCTCTCGATCCAATCATTCATCTTGAGTTCGTTCTGACCTCTTGATGAAAAACAAATTCAACATGCCATCGCTCCCACGAGTTAGGCGCATTTGACACACAAATCATCGCCTCTGAATTTAAACGGGTGATCAGAAGCGATATTTGATTTAGTCACGCGCAACAACAACTCTGAGAGGGACTGAATGGCTTCATGCGCTTACTGCAATACCAGGATTCTTTTTGGCGGAAAGCGAGACGGCGAACGTCGCTACTGCAATGAAAAATGTCAGCACCAAGGGCGACTTTCCGAAGCGGCGAGTCAGCTCTCCCCCGCCGACGTCAAGGCTTATATCTTTCGGGTTCACAAAGGCAACTGCCCCCGATGTGACGGCCCCGGCCCGGTGGATGTGCACACCTCTTACCGTGTGTACTCCGTGGTCATGATGACATCGTGGTCGAGCCGGCCGCTGGTGGCTTGCGCCCGATGCGGCACCAAGCAAAAACTTGGAGACACGGTCTTCTCATTGTTTCTGGGTTGGTGGGGCCTGCCTTGGGGAATCTTGATGACCCCCGTGCAACTCACCAGAAATCTGATTGCCTTTGGCAAGACCCCAGACCCTGAGACGCCCTCGCCCGCGCTGGAGCAAGTGCTTAGAAGCCATTTGGCAGCCCAGCTTATTGCCAATCAGCAACAAGCGGCGCTATCGCAAAGCGCCCAACCTGGCAGCAGGTAGTGAAGTCGCGGCACCGAAGCTGCCGTTGAAATCTGGTTAGCGCCGAAAAAGCGGCTGCTAACGCACAAAGGCAATGCAGCTCTCTACATTGCCTTTTTCTTTGGTTTATTACAGTTGCCCAACATCGCACTGCGGGTCGGGGTTAATTCTTTAGTAACTTATTTTTACAGATAATGCAGCGCATGCATTTTCTGCTTATCTTGACTACGCAGCATTTTTGCTGCCAGCCACCGCTATGACTCAAGCCATAGCGCAGCCCATCTATCGCTGCGGCAATACCTATTCTCAAGAGGCATGCAAGGGCGGCAAAGTGGTGGAAGACAAAACCACCACCCTGCACAGCGGGCACTCGGGAAGCACCGTTTATCTGTGGTAATCGTTTTTAAGAAATATGACTACTGAAGAAAATCCTTGGGCAAAAGATTTATTAAATCGATCAAATGTTGCCGACTTCATTTATTCTGTCGTAAAAAGCAACGACCTCTCCAATGGAGATGACAACGCTCTTATCTTTAGTATTGATGGTGAATGGGGCTCAGGAAAAACTCACTTTATAAACTGTTGGATGAAAGACCTGTCCTCAAAAGGTCATCCAGTACTCAGGTTCGATGCTTGGGAGCACGATCTTAGCGAAGAGCCATTTGTTGCCCTAATGAGTGAATTCAAAAAAGCAATTCCCGAATGGACAGATAAAATAACAATCGATAAAATCGCAGTCAACTCAATCAAAGAAAAATCCTCTGAGCTTTTAAAGTCCGCCGCATCGGCTTTTATTCCAAGTGTGAAGCAACTAATAACGCACCAAGTAAAAAAATATGCTGGCGATCAGTTCCTTGAAATAATCAACGGTGGTGAAAATAAAGATAGAGACGATGAAAATTCCCCAAATTTAACAAAGGACTCTCTAAAAATAATAGAAAAAGAATTTAAAAATCAGCTCGACTCGCATCAAATAAGACAAAAATCCATTACCGCACTAAAGGAAAATCTTTCTCAAATATCAAGTCTACTTTCAAAAGAAGAAAATATTTCCAATCCTATATTTATTTTTATCGATGAGCTTGACAGATGTCGTCCACTTTATGCCATCAAGCTACTAGAGACCTTAAAGCATATCTTCAACGCTAACGGTTTCTGCTTCGTTGTCGCTACAGATCAGTCGCAGCTTTGCGAGTCCATAAAGGCAGTGTATGGCTCTGGATTCAACTCCAGAATGTATCTAAAACGGTTCTTCAGCTTCGACTTCACTTTACCAGCACCCAGAAGGCTAGAGTTCATTAAGATTCTTAGTAAGAATTTAGAAGAAAAATTCAAATTCAATGAATTTAATCACCTTCCGCTGCTTGAAATAGTTGATAACGAGCGACCTCGCATACATATATCCTTCGCATATATATTTGATAAAATATCCTCTTTTTTCGATTTAAGCCTTCGCAGTATTCGTCAAATTTATAATAGATACATAATAATCAGCAATCTCTACCGCAACAAGTCTCAACACGAAACATTACAAAATACATTTCTAATATGGTGTTTATGTTTAGCTCACAGAGACAATGATGACTTTATAAAATTCAAAAACGAACAAAAAAGCGAATATTTAGAATTATCAAGAAAGATAAATTTTGCATACTACTACGATGGGTTTGTTAATAGAGAAACAACCATTATCAGTCTTTACGAAATAATAAGCACATACAATATCTTAAGAAAAAGGAAGGCCTCCCATACTGAAATAAATGATGGATGGGATTCAAACATCTATAGATATTCTTTCACAGGAATATCACCTTCGTACGACGATTACATTGATCTATCCCTGATGTCTCTCAATTACAAGATCTAGTCGAGAGATTTAAAGAACTCCCCCCTGTCATCCGACTTCTAGTACACTAGCAACGCCTCGCAAGAGGTGGAGCGTAAGAACTCCAAGAGCAGGCGGGAAAACCGCATCCGATAACTGGCGGTTTTTTTTGCGCCCGGACATTGCACGCCTGCACTCTTGCAGACGGTTGGTTTATGGCCGGGAGGGCGACGGATACAAGACCCGAAAGGGGAAGAAGTCCGCCTAGCTTGCTCTAGGTTCTTAACCTCCCGGCCACCTCGTTGGCGGCGCGTAAGAACGCTCCAGCGAGGCTTTCAAGTCTCAGCAAGGAGCATCTCATGTCGCAACCCGCATTGGCCTCTGCGCCTACTCTGACCGTCATTGACGGCAAGCCCACAACTCTGAGCACCGAGCTTGCTCACCACTTTGGTAAGAACCATCGTGATGTGCTTCGAGCCATTGAAAACCTGCTCCCGTCCCTGACACCCGAGCACCTGCGCAATTTTGCGCAGGTGTCTGTTGAAATCGAAGGCGGCCAAGGTGCCAAAGCCGCATACCCAGCCTACCGCCTGACCCGCGACGGCTTTACGCTGCTGGCCATGGGCTTTACCGGCAAGAAGGCACTGGCCTTCAAGCTGGCCTATATCGACGCCTTCAACCGTATGGAGGCCGCGCTGCACTAGCCTGCGGACACGCAGCGCATAGAGCTGGCCTTTTCTCTGGCCGCAGAGGCCGCGGCGCAGGTGCATCGCACGGTGTTCAATGCGGTGATGCAGGGCGATGCAGACGAGTGGCAGCACAGCCGCTACTTGCTGAATCTAAACTACGACAGCCAGGGCCGCCCCACCCTGCCCCATGCCCAGCCGATTGCGACGGACCAGATGGTGGTGTCCTTCAGCAGCCTGCCTCAGCGCATTGCCGACGGCGAGATCATGAGCGCGACCGACGCGCATCTGGCCACGCTGGCAACGGCCTGCACCCAGCGGCTGACCCAGCGTGCCCAGCACCGTGAAATGCAGGTCACGCTGCCGGTGTACCCCGGCCAGCGCCCTACATCTGCACCTGCCCTGTCCGCCAAGCAGCCCCCTGCGCCCGATGAAGGCCTGCTGCGCATGACGTTCCGATAGGCGGCTTTTGATGGCCGGACGCGTCTGGACATACCCAAGCCCCCTCTGAGGGGCTTTGGTTCAGGCCTCTGGGGTGGAAGGCCAGAACAACTCGGACTTCAGGAAAGTAGTAAGGCAAAGCGAGTACCGCTCCCAAGAGTACGCAACCCAAGGTCGATGTGGAGTACTCCAGGCCGGACAGCACAACCGGCAGATTGAAGCATGCGACGACCCACGACGCAGCAGAAGACCACAGGGTAAGCCACTGCGAACTGATCTGCATGGCGTCGCACGGTCGCAAGGCATTGCGGGCATTTTGCTGGGCATCGAAACCCAGCGCGTGCTGGTGAACAGCAGCATTCCGGTGCTGGTGTATCGGCCCGTTTTAGCTTGCTCTCAAAATGCAATCAACTCCCCGGCACCCTGGTTCGAGGGGGTGTTTTTCATGCACCGTCCGTCGTGTAGCATAGGTGCATCAAGTTGTGAGCTGATGCTTCCATTTGTCACGCCTGCCGCGGCGTCTTTGTTCATTCAGCAAAAAGGGAGAACGCAAATGAGTAACGCAATCGCTACCGACGCCGACCTGGCCTGGAAGACTGGCCCGATTCGCCCCAGAGCCTGCACCTGCGGCAGTGTGGTGTGTCAGTTGCTGCATGAACGGGTCATGACCGATATGTCCCGCCGCATGTTTGTAGGCGGGGTGGCCGCCATGATGGCGCCGTTCGTAGGCCTGCATGCGGCAGAGCCCGGTGCCGGCGGCACGCCAAAGCAAGCCGACCGTCCCGTGTTGCTGACCAATCTGCGTCTGTTTGACGGCACGGGCAAGGCGGTGCGCCAGGGCGTGCAGGTGCTGATTCAGGGCAAAGTGATTGCAGCCCTTCCCTCTGCCGGCGAAAAGGTGGAAGGTGCCCAGGTGATCGATTGCCAGGGCAAGCTGGTGATGCCGGGCATGATCGATACGCACTGGCACACCATGCTGGCAGCCATGCCGCAGATGACGGCCATGACGGCAGATCTGGGCTATCTGTACATCTCCGCCGCGCAGGAAGCGCAGCGCACGCTGATGCGCGGCTTCACCTCGGTGCGCGACGCTGGTGGCCCTGCCTTTGCGCTCAAGCGCGCGATTGACGAAGGCATCGTGCCGGGCCCGCGCATCTATCCCAGCGGAGCGATGATTTCTCAGACCTCGGGCCATGGCGACTTTCGCCTGCGCAGCGATATTCCGCGTGCAGCGAACGAGCCGCTGAGCATGGTGGAGCAAATCGGCGTGGCCATGATTGCGGACGGCGAGACCGAGGTGCTGCGCCGCGTGCGCGAACAACTGATGCTGGGCGCATCGCAGATCAAGATGCTGGCCGGCGGCGGCGTAGCATCGCTGTACGACCCGATGGACAGCACCCAGTTCACCGAGAAGGAGTTGCGTGCCGGCGTAGAGGCCGCCGCCGACTGGAACACCTATGTGATGGCCCATGTGTACACGCCCAAGGGCATCAAGCGGGCCATAAAGTCAGGCGTCAGAAGCATTGAGCATGGCCAACTGGCCGATGAAGAGAGCGTGAAGATGATGCGTGACGAGGGCGTGTGGTGGAGCTTGCAGCCGTTTTTGCAGGACGAGGACGCCAACCCCTACCCCGATGCCGCACGCCGCGAAAGCCAGTCCCGCGTGACTGCGGGCACTGCGCGCGCTTATGAAATGGCTCAGAAGTACGGGATCAAGACGGGCTGGGGCACGGACATTCTGTTCAGCCCCAAGGGCACGGCCACACAGGGCCGGCAACTGGCCAAGCTGACACGCTTTTACGACCCGATGACGCTGCTGAAGCAGGCTACGGGCACCAATGGCGAACTGCTGGCTCTGTCCGGCGAGCGCAACCCCTACCCCCAGCCGCTGGGCCACATCGCCCCCGGTGCGTTTGCAGATATTCTGGTGGCCGAGGGCGACCCAACGGTGAATCTGGACTTCTTGAGCAACCCGGAACAGAACCTGCGCCTGATCATGAAGGACGGCAAGGTGCACAAGAACACGCTGTAAGGGAGACAAATGACACAGCAGACCAAGACCGCCGCAGCGGCGCTGCTGGTGCCCAGGCGCAGAACAAAGAAGCAGCCGATGCATAGCACTTTCAACTCACTCCCTATTTGTGGATGACAGGTCTGGACGGCAGCGCGAAAGACAAGCCGCACGGCCCAATCTGCCTCAGATAGTCTGCTTTTGATAGCTGCCGGCGCTTGAGGGACATGCGCTGGCGGCATTTTCTGCGCCATGCCGGTGCGACTTTGATTTTCATCAAGAAACGTCAGCAATACCCCTACAAAGCGTTGCCCCCGCCCGCGTGCGGTGGGAATATGCATTCGACAGCGATTCGGATTCTTTTGGAAACAATGCGCGCTTTGCCGCGCCAGGAGACTGGATATGTTCAAGCATGTGCTCATCCCCACGGACGGTTCGGAACTCTCGCAGGCCGCGGTCCGCGCGGGCATACAGCTGGCCAAGGAGCAAGGCGCCCAGGTCACCGGCCTGTATGTGATGCCGGACTACCGCGCCCTGATCTATGGGGCAGACGCGCTGGTGACGTACAACTCGTCCGAGTTTGAAAAGAGCGCCAACAAGGATGCTGACACCGCCCTGCAGTTCATCGAGAAACTGGCCCAGGAAGAAGGCGTGCCCTGCAAGACGGACCGCTCGACCAGCATGTCCGTGTTTCAGGCCATCATCAAGCAAGCGCAGACCAGCGGCTGCGACCTGATCTGCATGGCCTCCCACGGCCGCAAGGGCATCAGCGGCGTGCTGCTGGGCAGCGAGACCCAGCGGGTGCTGACCCATAGCAACATCCCGGTGCTGGTGCACCGCCCCGCCCTGGCCTAGGGCTGCCCTGGGAGTCATTTTTTGATAGCTGCCAGCGATTGCTGGATAAGCGCTAGCAGTACTAACCCCTGATTCAATCGATCTCATGGTTCGGCGGCCGCGCGGTCTTGGTGCCGCCCGATGCAGGCCGGGCCCGACGGTTGAATCAGTACGTTGCTCATGCAGGTATTGCACAGCATGCGAGCCTTGGCATAGATTGGATCGAGCCCGCTATTCAGGCGCACAAGGAAGCTGAATATGTTCAAACATCTGCTTATTCCCACAGACGGCACGCAACTCTCGGAGGCCGCGGTCCGCACAGGCTTTCAGCTTGCCAAGGAGCAAGGCGCCCAGGTCACGGGCCTGTATGTGATGCCGGATTACCGCGCCCTGATCTACGGCGTGAATGCGCTGATGACGTACAACGCCGACGAGTTCGAGAAAAGCGCGAGCCAGGAGGCCGACGTCGCCCTGCTGTTCATGGAGCAGCTGGCCCAGCAGGAAGGCGTGCAGTTCAGGCCCGTGCGGGTGACGAGCATGTCCGTGTTCCAGGCCATCATCAGGGAAGCGGAAAACAGCCATTGCGACCTGATCTGCATGGCCTCGCACGGGCGCAGGGGCATCAGCGGCATTTTGCTGGGCAGCGAAACCCAGCGGGTGCTGACCCACAGCCACATCCCGGTGCTGGTGCACCGGCCGGCCCTGGCCTAGACGGGCCGCCTGCCAATTTTCGATTCATTACCGCACGCAAGAAAGCTGTACATGCTCAAACATCTGCTCATCCCCACGGACGGCTCGGAGCTGTCGGAGGCCGCGGTCCGCGCGGGCATCCAGCTGGCCAAGGAGCAAGGCGCCCAGGTCACGGGCCTGTATGTGATACCGGATTACCCCGTGATCTATGGAACGGAAGGCATGCTGAGCTTCAACGCCTATGAGGAACTGGAGCGAAGCAGCCACAGAGCTGCAGACACCGCGCTGCAGCTGATCGAGCAGCTTGCCCAGCAGGAAGGCGTGCCTTGCAAGACCGTCAAGGTGGTCGATATCTCCGCCTATGAATCCATCGTCAGGCAGGCCAAGACCAGCGGTTGCGACCTGATCTGCATGGCCTCCCACGGGCGCAAGGGCATCAGCAGCGTGCTGCTGGGCAGCGAGACCCAGAAGGTGCTGAGCCACAGCAGCATCCCCGTGCTGGTGCACCGGCCGGCCCTGGCATAGGACGCGCCCCGGAAGTCGTATTTCCGCAGCTGCCGGCGTTCGTTCAGGAGGCGCTGGCAGCCATTTTTCTCGGTTCCATCAAGTACAGGAAAGCTCTGCCCATGTTCAAACACCTGCTTATTCCCACCGACGGCTCGAAACTCTCGGAGGCCGCGGTTCGCGCAGGCATCCAGCTGGCCAAGGAGCAAGGTGCCCAGGTGACCGCCCTGTTTGTGATGCCCGACTATCGCGCCATGGTCTATGGGGCACGGACGCTGATTGCCTATGACCTGACGGAGTTCGAAAAAGGCGCCCAAGCGGAGGCCGATGTCATTTTGCAGTTCGCACAGGATCAGGCCAAGGCCGCAGGCGTGCAGTGCAAGACCGTGCGCGTGACCAGCCCCTCGACCAGCGAAGCCATCATCAAGGAAGCCCGGGACGGCCACTGCGACCTGATCTGCATGGCGTCCCACGGCCACAAGGGCATCACCAGCATTTTGCTGGGCAGCGAAACCCAGAAGGTGCTGACCAACAGCAATATTCCCGTGCTGGTGCACCGGCCGGCCTTGGGCAAGCACTGATAGCGCCTTCCATCGAAGGGGCTGATGCACTGCACAATCGAAAGCAGAAATAAAAGCTGTTACTCACGGTGCACTTGCTTTAGGATGACATCTGATGAGCGCGAACTGCTGTGGATGCAGTCAGACCCGACTGACACGGGATTTTCCAAGCCACCCTTATGGGTGGCTTTTTTATGGCCGACCGGCGGAGTCATGCGACGCGGCCATGCAAGCCGATCGAGACCTTTGAGAGGGGTGAGCCTTGCGGCCCTGAGCTGCGGGCACACGCCTGGGCGCCTGACCCCTTCCTAAACCCTAGAGCGCATTGTTTGCCTGGCACGCATCGGGCAAACTGCTTCGCCATCCAGCTTTCTTTGCCGGGCCCAGGGCATCCACCCTCCCTTTCAATCACTTCCCCTGGCGTGCCCCCACAAGGCACCGGCTCTTTATCCCTTACAGGCCCGCAGACGCGGGCCTTTCTTTCTTGGAGCCGCGAACACCACCCAGCAAACCGTAGGTTTGCGATTGAGACAAGGCGCGAAGCCGCAGGCAGTACAAAAGTACGACAAGGCGAAGCAACGACGTATCAAGGGTGGTATTTGCGGGTCTTAATAGCCCCGGCTGCGCCCGCCATAGTAGGGGTCCCTTCCGCCATAGCCCGAGCCGGGCCCGGGCCGCATGCTGCCTTGATCCTCATGGCCGTCCTGGCCGCGATCCCGGTCATGCTCATGATCCCGGTCTCGATCTCGGTCGCCATCCCGGCCTCTTTCGAACTGGTGAGAACCGCGGCCAGAATCGCGCCCGTAATCAGGCGGCGGCACGACACAACCGGCCAACGTCAAAGCAGCCGCAGCCAGTGCAAGTAGCGCTTTCATGGCAACCCTTTCTGCAAGTGGTTACATCAGCCTAGTCCGCCTGACGAAACCCCTTGTAAACCGATGTTCCCCTGGCTTCGATGCAAGGCTGTTTCTCTGGCGGCCTGGTCAGCGGAAGCTGCTGCGGTGCCCAAACGTCTGGATCCGGCGACATGCCGGCCGCGAGCCTGTGGCCGGGCAGCGGTGACACCAACTGAAACGTTTGGCGGGCCGCGTTTTCACCGGACAGTCATATTCCCTGTCAACAATCTGACGGTGTGAAACGTTAGACAAACACGAACCCATTTCAAACCGTCTTTCAAGGAGTAGCCATGACTTATCTGTACGCCGCATACCCAGAATTCAAAGCGACGCAAGAGGTTGTGACTCAGATGCCGGACCCGCGCTCCCCCGAGGAAGTGCTGCGGATGCTGTCGCAGAATCCTCCTCCCGAAGGTGAATACAGCGCCGACGCCTTCTGACCCGCCAACCCAGCCGCCCACCGAGGCGGCTTTTTCATGGCGGCGCGGACGACGCAGGCCCCGGCTAGGGCTGCTGCGCAACCAGCCGCCGCTCGATCTGCACCTGCCGCTTCAGGGCGTCGACCTGGGCGTCTCGTCTTTCGACCAGCCCGACAAGCTCGCCAACCACGCCCGCGCCTTCGCCAGCAAGGGCGGCGAGCGCTGAACCGGGAGCGCCACCACGTTGTCGCAGAGGTCTGCAGGCCACTCACCATCAGCTCGTCATTGCAGCCAGGTCGCGGGCACGGCTGGTCAGCGTGCCCAGCTCGGGCAGCAGGTCGGCATCGGCACTGCCCGCCATGGGCTGCCAGTCGCTCAGGGCCAGATCGGTGTGCGATGCGCCCTGGTAGGCAGACATGGCTGCCCCGCCCTTGAGCGGCGCTGCGCCCAGCGACGCCGCAAACGACGTGCGGCTGCGGCTTTGGCGTTGCATGCGTGTATTGCGGCCCATGCTTACACCAGGTAGATGGGCTTGCGCACGGCCAGGCCGTTGCGCTGGGCCAGTTCGTCAATGGCGCGGCGCAGCTGCGTCGTATCGGCATTGAACTGCACGGAGCGCGCGCCCACGCCGTCGGTGCTATGGCTGGCCTGCGTGGGGCCAGTCAGGCGCGCATCGATGGCGACCGGATAACTATCGTGCCGGGCGGTGAGCTGTTCGGTGGTGAGGTGGCTGTAAAGACCCATGCGCCGATGGTCGGCGAATGGCTGCGACAAGTCACTGCGACATATGTCTCTAAATCATGTCGCAGCTGTCTAGAGCTTGTACAGAAACAACATTAACAATCAAATTGATAGCAAAAAGGGAAGAGCAGCGGCTATACCAGTAATATTCGCTTAATCAAACAATCAACGGAGGGAGCAATGTCAGGATGGATTTCCATAGCTGTTAGCGTATTTTTTAGTGCATCGGCACTGCTCGTCACATTAGCCAAGCTCAAAGAGGATGAGCGCAAGCTGGTCCTAGAAAATCTTGGTCGATGGAGCAAAAAAACCAAGCGAATCCTGAATGCTTCTTTCTATGTGATCGGCATTTTGAACTCTGTCATTGGCTTAGTCATTGTTCTTGTTCTTACATCTTCTCCCGAAGTAACTCGCAAAGATTTAGGTGCAGCTGCATTGCACGCGTTTGCCATTCTTTTACTTCTCGGTGACCTGATCTGCACTCAAATTTTCAATCGGCTAGATAAGCAAGCTGAGGAAATTCAGGAGCTTAAATCTCAGCTAAAGCTATGGCAGCAGACTCCGCTTCCTTTAGCTCCAGTGGTCGCACTAGAAACTACTATCCAAAAGGATTCGGTAAAAAGTGCTGCTAGCCCTTTTATTGAAAGCGCTAGCAGCTATCAAAACTGATTACTTGAAAGTCATCAGCAGCGTGCCGGGTGGCAGACTGGCGGCGGGCTTCGGGGTTGGATAGACGGGTTGGGTCACCTGCTTTTCACGGTGCTGGGCCCGTTGGGTGAGGCGCTGGGTGCAGGCCGTGGCCAGGGTGGCGAGCTGGGCATCGGTGGCAGACAGGATCTCGCCGCTAGCGATGCGCTCGGGCAGCGCGTTGAAGGAGACGATCATCTGGTCGTCGCCAATGGGCTGGGCATGGGGCACGCTGGGCTGGCCTTCACGGTCGTAGCCCAGGTGGCATGGCGCCAGTCGGTGTTGTCTACGGCCATGACGGCGTCGAACACGGCCTGTGTGACCTGGCCGCCGCCTGGGTGGCCAGACGTTGGGCAAGATGGATGCGCTGCGGGTCTTGCGCGGGCTTTTGCAACCCGGCTTCCATGCGGTTGAAGGCGGCGATATAGGCCAGCTTCCAGCGCAGTGCCTCTTTGCCGGTAAAGCCCATAGCCAGGAGCATGAAGCCTTCGCGGGTCATGCGGTAGGCTGGTGTCGAAATTGGCGCACCACCGCTGGGATTGGTTCGAACATCGACCGTCTCCTCAAAATTGAGGGGGTGGTCTTCCGAAGCCATTTCACGAATCAAAGCACGGATAGCACGCAACACGTTGTCATGGCGTTTGCCAAAGAACTGTGCGACTTGAAGACTTGTGGTGGTGACGATGCCGTTATGGATGGAAAGCTCGGGGCGAGCAGAAACGACATCTACAGACGAAGCAGTGGTGATGTTAGCCATGACAGGCTACTACGGAACAAGTTGTCAACCCATCCCCACTGCCGCCAAACAGAGGTGATGGACCGTGCAGGGTTGGCGGACCGGCAACAGGCACCGGCACACCCTCGCGGGTGTCCCCACACGACCCACCGTAAAGCGAAGCCATGTGCACGCAGACATGCTCTAGAAAGCAAAAAGCCGCTGACCATCTTTGTATGGCGCGGCCGCTGCGCCTGTTGATTTCCGGGCCGCCAAGCCCAGATCACGCTTACGGGCGTGATGCAAGAAGTATACAGGAACTAAATTTTTTCCAAAATTCAGTACCTAGCTTTTGGCAGAGCGACTCCCCAATCGAATACAGTTTTACCAATTGCTAGCCACTGTGTAGAGTTCTCAGAAACTTTCACTCTTTCATACTGTTTATTTATTGTAATTTTTTTACAAAACTCCAAAAATATATTTGCAATTGTTTCACTTAATGGTGAAATCATTTGGCAACTACAATTGTCTCCGCATTCGTCTCCACACATTAAATTAGAAATATTTTTCCTTCTAACAAACTCTTTCCAGTATGCAGATTTATTTTGATCAGCATCCTTAATCAATTTAAATTTCGTCCCAAGCTTTAAATCACAATAAAGGAATGGCTCTAGATCATCACCTATTCGGATCTTGACTGCATTCAGCCTTTCATGCAAGTCAACTGCACCTGCATCACTATTTATAGCATCAGCGATCAATCCCAAAGGCAATACATTCTCTAATTCTCGCGCAGGAACATCAAGGTGTTCGGCAATCCAGACTCTTTGCTGAGCAACAGCATTACATCGTCGACTGACAATATTAGAGTTCGCACCGGGATAATCTTTATCCGTATCAGTAATCGCAAGACAAAAATAGTTCTTCTCGTTAATAGCATCTTCAAAAGAAGGAAGAATCTGAGATCCGCCTGCACCTAGCGCCGTTAGATTTATATCTAAAGTCTTTAACTTTGAATTGATTTTATAATGCTTTGCAGCTAGAAGGTAAATGTTTGCATCGTCAAGATTCTCTGCAAGCAAGCAGCCCATTTGAATTTGATTACTCTCAAAAAATGAAAATGATATAATCCACTCACCATCTTCATATTTAAAAACATCACTTTCAAATATAAGTATTAACCTTACACCAATATTAGGCCTGATTGAACCCAACTCGGAAAGCCTAGAACTCACCTTTTTAAATATTGATTTAGAGACGCCGCCAATGTCTTGCTTACATAGCCAGTTTAGTGTTTTATTTTTAGCATAGAAAACATGTTTTCCATGAAACACAGACAGAGCAATAGATTCAATAACAGCACATTGCCGTAGATTAGCACTCTCCATATTCTCTGAAACCGAGTCATCAATCTCAATCCACATTATTAAACTCCGGCTCAAAGAATCCGAATGGCCAGTTCTGAAGAACCCCCTCTTCATCAAAATTTGAAACGTTTACTTTCACTGACTTTTGTTGATCCTCTGATGGCTCAAACAGCAAGATACTCACATCTTCTGCACTCAACTTCCCCTGTTCAACGAGCTCACCAAGTCTATTTACAATATGTGGACTATGAGTTTCAATAATCAGAGAAACATCATTGTTATTATTTTTCTTACTTGGCTTAACAGCAGCTGCAAAAACATCTGCCAGTCGAGATTGATATTCTGGATGAAGATGAAGTTCTGGCTGCTCAATGACAACGGCAGATGCTTTATTAGTTCTAGAATTATTTACCATCCACAGTTGCGCAGCAATTGGCAATACCTGCGATATACCGAAACCCATATCCGCAATATTATATGAATCAGCGTCGTCTTCGCCCTTCGCCATGACCATAATCTGCCCACCCTCGCGCTTGGCGGATACGCTTATTTTCAATATTGAGCCTAAAAATTCCTGGAAGTTCTTTAACAAAGAAGAGCTCAAACTATCCAAAAACATTGGAAGATTTCTCCCCTCTGGATCAATTTCCTGAACTGACAAATCTTGCCTTCTATAATATCTCTCTGCCGTTGCACGAAGCGGCTTCAAATATTTGACCGAAGAAAAATAATCTTTCATTGCCTCATCGACTATTTCAACAAGTTTGAAGCAATTATCAAGAACAAAATCTCTTTGCAGAGACCTTGCATAATCAGCCTTAGTGGCAAATTCTTCAGGTGTTTTAACTCTACTCTTGGTCAGAGAATCTGCAACAGCATCAACCCCAAAAAAACCAAACTTAGAAATTGCCCTTTGAACTGCGGGCTTTATCTGAGAAGCCCCTTTTGATAAGGAAGTTCTAACAAGGAATGTTCTATCTTTATGGCGTCTCTCTGTTGCAAAAAACATCAAAGGAAGTACATTACCCTGCCGGGTAAAAACTTTGATGTTCTCAGGCAAATCAATAGTTTCCCCATTAAAAATTAAAGACTCAAATTTATCTTCTTCATCTTTGAAGACAATTTCAAAAGAAACATCCCCTGTAGAAACTTGAAGCCTTTTAGTAGTTACAACATCCCCGCCTATCAATGTCAAAACCACTTTCACATCGCCTACAGCGAAAAGCCTCTCCCCATATATCCTATACTCAGATGTTTGTTCAAGCCTATAACTATATGGATCGAATCTCTCAAAATCGTAATTTATTGAGAAATTAAATCCAAGAGAAATTTCCTTCTCACCTCTGCTTATTGCTTGCTCCAACGAGCCAAAGTCAACATAATCACCAAACCAGAGGATTGGAGACCTCTTCTTAGATTCAACACTTTGTCTCAAAAGTGGGAATATTCTCGCAAAGGTACTTTTACCTACACTATTTTTACCAAGAAGAACCGTTATCTTCGATATTGGAACCTCTCCAACATCTCGTAAACTTCTAAGATTTTGAATTTTAATATTTTTAAGTATCGCCATTGCCTACTCCTGAAATCATATTGATACACTTGTATCATTGTATTTCATGTTATCACATAAATATATCCATTAGACCTACTTCGAGCCGGCATGGAACCTGCGCGCTAATTCGCATGTATTGAAAATCTCAGACTGACACGCATTTGTTGAGCCAAGCGTTCAAGTGCAAATCAGAAGCCAGTGCGCGGCAAACCTTCCACAATTCGGCGCACATGCCTGATGCTGAGGCCATAGATATGGGACAGCTCTCGGATATTGATGCCGTTAAAGCGCTGCCGAATTTCTTCTGCCATTTGTTTCTTTTTCAATCCGTGCTGAGTGGTCACATACACATAGCCCCCACCCAGCCGCTGCACATACCGGCGCACCAGCTCCTCAGTCAGATCCTCCACCCGCTCCACGCCATGGCATAGCGCGGCGGCGGCCAGTTCTTCGCGCAGCACGGCAATGGGGTCCAGCTTGTTGGGGCTCGATACCGAAGGGGTGGTGGTTGCGTCTTTGTCGTTCATTGTTTTGATAGCTGGTTGCGCTTGCTGTGCCTGCGTTTGCATTGGTTTTTATTAATAAAGGCTGATGGGGCTGAAAAGCTCTTCGTCCGCCAGCTGGCGCGACGGGCTGGGCCGTGCTGGCGTGCGTAGCGGCGCGGCTTCTTCGCCCTGCGACGGTGACTGGGCAACCTGGGCCGGGGCGGTGTTGAAGAGGTCTTGCGGGGGCTGCACGGTTTGCTCTAGCTGCAGCCAGCGGGCCTCGGGCCATTTGTGCACGCCCAGACACATGGCGGCGTACAGCGCGTAGTTGCGGCAATCCAGCACTTCATTGCGCGGGCGGCGCTTGACCCAGCGGTACACGTCCTTGCCGTTGACCTTGACCAGCACGCGCTGCTCTGCGGTGAGCTGTTCGTACCATTCGCGCGGCAGCTTCTGGCTGGTATGCACGTAGCCGGGGCCGGGCTTGTCGATGGCGAGCTGGCCCAGCAGCAGGTCTTTGGCGCTATCGACGCCCACCAGCCAGAGCTTGATGCCGTGCGATATCTTGCGGCCGCGGTAGTTGACTTCTTGCAGGCTGCTGGGGCCGACGATGTTGCGGTTGTCGTTGTTGTCGCCCTTGATGGCGCGCAGGCCGGCAAGCTGCCCTTGCGCGCTGCGCACCCAGTTGTAGACGGCCTGGGTCTGGTCGGACGAGTCGATGCTGATGGCACTCAGCCCCAGGCTGCCGCCGTGCCAGGCTTGCACGTAGCGCTGCTGCAGGTATTGGGTGACGGGCTCCCAATTGGACTCGCTGGTGGGGTTGCCCTGGATGACCTGGTGGGCGACGGCCCAGCTTTCAAGACCACGGCCCCAGGCCCCGATGGCGATCTCTCACCGGTCGCGCTGCACGTCGACCCCGGCGGTGAGCAACAGCGCGCTGGCGGGCACGCGGCCCAGGGGGTAGTCGTCGGCCCGGGCCGGCAGTGCGTGTTCGTCGCTGCTGTCGCCTTTCAGCTCCCAGGTCTCGCCCAGGGTTTCGTTGGTGAAGCCGGTCATGGGCCCCACGTCGCCAGCCTGCAGGGCGCGGTGTGCCTTTTCAAACTCGTCCACGGGCTGACCCAGGAGTACGGGGCTCAGTGGGCAGAACTCATTCACCCAGCAACGGCCGGAGCTGCTCAAGGCCGGCCCGAGCTTTCCGCTGCCCGCGGACTTCCTCCCAGCCCAGCCCAGGCCAAGAGGCAGGCAGGCGGCGGCGTAGCAACGCCAAACAACACCTGATCGCAAATTCGGTTGACGAACCGAACAGGCAAAATTTAAACTACTGTACATATGCACAGTACTGATCAAAATAACAGCAAAATACTGAACAGCATGCCGCTCCAAGCATATGCCCTTACCCGCAGGGCTGAAGCGGGGCCATCAAGAAAGAGTGCGAGCCGGGTGTGGACCTTGGCAATGCAATGCCGCCACCGACAGACCGAAAGCCGGGCATCGCACTCTTTCTTGATGGAGCTGCCGCACAGCAGCCGTCAACGATTCTTGCCAGTAGCGAAGCGCATTCACTCCGCTCCCTTCGTTGGTTTCGCGCGCCCTCCGGGGCACTGGCCTTTTATCTCTGCGGCCCGCCGCCGCGGGTTTTCTTCTCGGCTCAAGGAGTTCTCATGCTGTACGGCACCGTTCCTCAACCCATCGACGAAGACCTCGTGCAGCGCCTGCGCGAGAAGGGAGGCCTGTGAAATGGCCGAACGTCCGCTCCCTGGCGCTGACGCTGCTGCTGGCAGCCCTGCTTCTGCTCGCCCCAAGCTTGGGACAAAACTTCTGATCGCCGCGCAATGGGGCCTGACCGTGCTGGGCATCTTCTGCCTTGTCGGCGCGGCCGTGGTCATCGCCATCACGCCCAGCGCCTGGCCGCTTTGAGCGTCGGCACCCTCAAATTCGATAGCTGCAAGCGCTTGCCGCACAAGCGCCAGACACGGAGCACGAACATGGAAAAAATCTTTGAAACCCTGGCCCTTGTGGCCGCCATCTTCATGGGTGTCCTGTGGCTGGCCAGCCCTGCCGCTCAGGCGGACGAGCCGACGACCATCGCCAAATCCCAGCGCGACGAATTTGCCTGCCCCGGCATGCATGCGGAATGGCTGGACGCCCACACCGTGCAATGCCTGCGCGAAAAGCCCTGAGCCCCACCGCCCTCGCCCGCCCATGCACCGCATCGATACCCTGCTGCAAGAGTTGCGACGCAACCAGCGCCAGCGCAGCCACCTGGATTGGCCTCGCGGGGCTAGCCACCTTGAAAATAGAAAAAATCCCAATTTAGGGCCAGGAAGTAATTTTTTCCTTGCTGAAATAGCAAAAACTGCGTTTAGGATTCGCTAAATCATTTTTTCTGCAAAGGACGCGATGGCATACCACCGCAAAGTCGGCTACGCCCATTTGCGCGACAAGCTCGACACCGGGGCTTTTGAGCCGGAGCGCCCCGCCAAAGTCTACCCCGTACAGAAGTTTGTGCCTTTGGCCGAGTGCCTGCAAGTCCCCGAGCAGTCGGCTCCCGCAGCCGATGCCAGCCCGCTGGAGCACTTGCTGTTCGCGCTCAAGCACGAGGACCTGGACCTGCAGGCCGCCATTCTGGCGCTCAAGAAAATCGATGCAGCACCGCTGGTGGCTCAATTTGCCGCCGCTCCCAGCAGCCGTTTTCTGCAGCAGGCTTGTTTTCTGTGGGAGGTCGCAAACCGCCAGCAACTGGATGCCCCCCTGGCCAAAGGGCCCACCTTGCCGCTGTTCGATCCGGCCACTTTCCTGACCGGCCCATCGCAGAAATTCACACGTTGGCGAGTGGACTTCAACGGTCTTGGTTCGCCCCAGTACAGTCCTAGCGTCCGCCTGACGCCCGAAATCAAGGCTCTGCTCAACGCAGACATTCTTGGCCAGGCCCGCGAGTTCATCCAGTCCATCGACCCGGAAATGGTGCAGCGAGCCGTGCGCTGGGCCTACCTCAGCGAAACCGAGGGCTCTTATGCAATCGAACGTGAAGCCCCCACCGGGAACCGGACCGAAGCCTTTGCCCGGCTGCTGGCCCGCGCCCACGAAGAAGAACAGCTCACCGAAGACTATCTGGCCGTGCTGCAGAACCTGACCGTGCAATCGGCCATCGACCACGCCGTGCAATACCGCCACCGGCAAAACTGGCTGCGGCGGGACAGCAGCGTCACCTATGTCCCGCCCGCGCCAGAGCACCTGATCCCCGTCATGGAGGGTCTGCTGGCTCTTGCCAACCGCAAGGACGGCCATATCCCTCCGCTGGTGTTGGGCTCGCTGGTCAGCTTCGGTTTCGTGTTTGCCCACCCGTTCATGGACGGCAACGGCCGTCTGTCACGCTTTCTGTTCCACAAAATGGCCTGCCGTGACGCCAATCTGCCTAACGGCCTGGTGCTGCCCATCTCTACCGCCATGGCCCGGCACGAGGACCGCTACCTGCAGGCCCTGTGCTCGTTCTCGGCCCCGGCCCGGGAGCTATGGACGGTTGCCAAGGTCTCCGATCTTGAATACGAATGCAGTTTTGACGGCTCGCCGGAGATCTACCACTACTGGGATGCGACCCAGTGCGTGCAATTCGGCCTGGAAATGGCCAAGGAAGCACTGCAGCACGACCTGCACACCGAGGTTCAGTTCCTAGGCCAGTTCGACCGCGTGTACAAGCACGTCAACAAGGCCATCGATATGAACAACAACCTCATGAACACCCTGGTGCAACTGCTGGTCAAGAACCAGGGCCGGCTGTCGAACAACAAACGCAAGATGTTTTCCGCCAAAGGCTACCCGGAAGCCGTGCTCGACGAAGCCGAACGCATTGCGCAAGCCACGCTGCAGCAAGAAGACGAATACCGCGACTGATACCGCACCTCGCAAGCTTTTTCATCGCCAAGGAGCTTCGACGGCCGCGAGCGTCGCTTCAGCCATGTCCGTGCCAAAGCCTTTCGGGTGAAAGTCCGAGCCTTTGTGTGCGCAACAACGTTCTTGTCCTCTGGTGGATCCGGGCCGTGCATGCGGCTCGGCCGTCCGCCCGCTTCCTGGGCCAGTTTCAGCAGCGCTTGGTGGACAGGCGGTGTTAGCGGCTCCAAAGCCCTGGGCTGCAGTCATACCGGCCCCATAATGCGCCACCCATTGCTATCAAGGAGTTGGCACCTATGTCTTCCGACGGTTTTCACGTCCATGGCCCGCACGATCACGAACTTGAACATGCCGCCGAGGGCGAGCATGGCCAAACCGCCCACCACGGCATCGGCGGCGGCAGCCTGACCAACCAGATCGCCATGTGCACCGCAGTCATCGCCACGGTGGGCGCCATCTTCTCGTACATGGGTGGTGCGACCCAGGCCAATGCCGGGCTGTACAAAAACGACGCAGCCATCAAGAAGACCGAGGCGGCCAACCAGTGGGCCTTCTACCAAGCCAAGAGCACCAAGCAGTCGATGTCCGAGTTCGCGCGCGATCTGGTGGCCACGGATGACAAGCGGGCAGCCTACCAGGCCAAGGTGGAGCGCTACGAAAAGGAAAAGGATGACATCAAGCGCGATGCCGAGCGTCTGGAAGCGGAGGCCCGGCACTGGGACGAGCAGTCCGAGATGCAGATGCACCTACATCACCGCTGGGCCCAGGCTACCACCGCACTGCAGGTCGCCATTGCCCTCGCAGCCATTGCGCTGCTGACCAAGAAGAAGTGGCTCGAATACGCCATGCTGGGCGTGGCCGTGCTCGGCCTGGGCGTGGGCGGGCTGGCGATGCTGCATATCTAAGAACGTGTCTACGATCTCCTGAGCAGTAGCGCCAGGAATGCGAGATGGACGAACTGCAGGCTGGCGTTGATCAGCCGCCCGCAGTTCTTCCGCAGCCTAAGACTCTTCTCCAGCCACGCAAAGCTGCACGCAAGCAAAGGCTACGACTACAAGCACTGCCGTGCCGAGGCATCGCCAGCCGGATTGCAAGGCGAGGAGTCGAGAGCAGCGAAAAACTCGGCCAGCATCGCTGGGGCGTGGAGAAAGCACGCGGATGGTTTGCAGGCTTTAACAAGCTGCGTATCTGCTTTGAAAGGCGGTCGGACATCCACGAAGCGCTGCTGAAACTGCGCGCGGTAGGTTGCGTTGCGTCGCTCGGCATCGAGCTGCAAGAGCTGCAGCGCCAAGACCGCCAGCGCAGCCGCCTGCTACGCGCTATTGAAAGCAAAGCAGCTAGCGCAAGCCGATCAACGCTATCGGTAGAAAACTACTTTCAAATGCAGATAGAGCGAGCGCCGCACGCTCATAAACTTCGCAAGCAAAGCCACGCTCAAGTATCATCTATTCATAGATGAATTAAATTGCGATAAATATGCATATCTATGCTGCATGGAGATAGACGGCGTGGCTCTCCGGTAGCGGCCGGCCCCCGGCATCAAACGCATTGATGGCACACCCTCAGCACAAAAACAATTCATAGATTTGCATGTTTTAGCCAAAACATTAACATCTATGCATGCCACGCCAAAACACACCGCCCGCAGACTACCCGCAAGCCGTGCTCCAGCAGATCGAGCAGCTTGCACAGAACATCGTCATCGCCCGTAAACGGCGCGGCGAGTCGCAGGCGCAGTGGGCCAAGAAGCTGGGCATATCGCAACCCACCATGGCGCGCATCGAACGCGGCGACCCATCCGTCGCCATGGCCTCGTATGTGATGTGCATGTGGCTGATCAATCAGGCTGGCGGGCTGGCCGACCTGATCGCGCCGCAGAACGACCATGCGGCGCTGGAGAAGGAAGTGGCCAAGGTGAGAGCCAAGCGCAAGCCTGCTGCCAGCCCTGCCCCATCGATGCCCTCAGCAGCCCAAACCCCTGTTGCTAGCAAACATGCGCTAGCTGCCTCGCAGAAAACGCCAGCCGTCCAAATTGGAGCGACCGTTCGAAACATGCCTACGGGGCGAATCGAGGAAGCGATGTCAAAGCTCCCAGGCGCTCAGATAGGAAAAGCTCTGTCGCCCGGTCTCGAAGCTGTGATGGCATTTCACAACTCACCGACCGGGCAAATGTTCAAAACTGCCAACAAAAATTCGGATGGCCTGGCCGCCCTCCTAGCCAAAACAGACCCTAAAAAGAAATGACCCAGCCCGCCATCAACGCCGTCTCGCCCCGCACCTACGTGCCGCAAGACCAGCTCTATGTGTGGGTCATGGTCAACCCCGCGGCGCCCACGCTGGTGGGCGAGGTCAGCCTCTCGCAGCTGGTGGCCGACTGCGCCACTTTTACCTACACGGCGGACTGGTGGAACTTTGCGCTCAGCGAAGACATGCCCATCGTCCAAGGCCAAGTCTTCAGCACCGGCGAGAGAAGCACCGCCCCCGGCGCGATCGACGACGCCCGCCCGGACCGCTGGGGCGAGCGCATCATCCGCCACATCGACCGGCCTGCCCGCCTGTCCATCCTGGAAATGCTGCTCTTCGCGGGCGACGACCGCTTTGGCGCGCTGGGCGTGTCCACCTCGGCAGAGCAGTACATACCTCGCTACCTCGGGCCCTATCCGCAGTTAAAGGATCTGGCCCAGCTCGCCGCCGCGGTGGAAGACGTGCAGACCCAGGCCCCGATCACCGCAGAGATACAGCGCCTTATCCAGCCCGGCGTCACCCTCGGCGGCGCGCGGCCCAAGGCATTGCTGCAGACGGATAACGGCCCCTGCGTCATCAAGTTCAGCGAGCTGGACGACCCCGTGGACACCCCGCTCATCGAGCACGCCACCATGACGCTGGCCGCCCAGGCCGGCATGTATGTGGCCGACACCGCCGTGCTGCCACTGCCGCCACGCTACGGCAAGGCGCGGCACGCACTCACCATCGAGCGGTTCGACCGCCTGTGCCCCCCCCCAGTCCGCCCACACCGCCCTGCGCGCTGTGGGTCTGGAGCAAAGCTACAGCAATCTGGCCACCATCCTGCTGAGGCTGGGCCACCCGGACCGGCAGGCCGCCATGCGCGAGGAGCTGTTCAAACGCATGGTCTTCAACATCCTCATGGACAACACCGACGACCACGAGCGCAACCACAGCATCAGCCTCAATCTGGCAGACGGCTACTACGACCTCACGCCCGCCTACGACGTCGTGCCCAGCCTGCAAAACCTGGGCTATCAGGCACTCATCGTGGGCACCGCGGGCTCCGAATCCAGCCTTGAAAACGCGCTTACCCAGATCAACGAATACGGCATCAAAATGCCCCGCGCCGTCGAGCTGACACGGCAAGTGGCCGCCGCCGTCGATCGCTGGGCCGCGCACTTCACGGCCCTGGGCGTCAGCCAGTCCGATATGGAGCTGCTCGCCTCCAGCATCGACCGAGATGCGCTCAGATCGCAGAGACAGGCCTTTCTGTAAAAGCCAACCTCTTCCGCCCAAGCAAAAGCCCGCAAGGTTCCAGACCCGGCGGGCTTTTTTGATCACCAAGGAGTCTTGATGACCGACACCTCAGACCGCGACGAACTGGTGCGCCTGGCTGGCGAGCAGGCCCTGCTCTCCAGAGATCTGCGCAACCTGAATGCAGATCAGCAGCGCGACCTGTTGGCCTTGCGCAATCTGGCCACCGATATGGCACCACATGCCGACTGGCATGCCAAAGGTACAGCCTTGCTGGACAGGCTTCGCGACCGACAACAGCAAATGGCCACCATAACCTTGGCTGCCTGCAGCGTGCCCAGGGCCCGCGCCTCCTGCAACTGCGCCTCGCGGCGCTTCAGTCACGCCTGCGCCAAAGCCTTTCTGGTGAAAGTCTGTGCCTCTGTGTGCACAATAACGCTCTTATCCTTCAGGCGGATCTGGGCCGTGTATGCGGTTGAGCCGTCCGCTCGTTTCCTGGCTGTGATCGTTCCCATGGTGCCGGTGCTACAAGTCGTTCTCGTAGCACTCAATGTAGCACCGAGGAACAGAAATCGGGGTTTTTGGGCGTTTTTCAGGGTGCTAAATCAGTGCTACAAGCCCTTAAATTACATCGATGACCAATACAAATATCAAACAAAATCAAATAGATACAAGCATGTGGCGCATGTCTGTTGCGCCCATGATGGACTGGACGGACAAGCATTGCCGCTATCTGCACCGTCTGCTGAGCCAGCACACCCTGCTCTATACCGAAATGGTGACGACCGGAGCCCTGATTCACGGCGATGTGGCCCGCCATCTGCGCTTCGAGGCCGAGGAGCATCCCGTGGCCCTGCAGCTGGGCGGCAGCGAGCCGGCCGATCTGGCCCAGAGCGCGCGCCTGGGCGAGCAATGGGGCTATGACGAGATCAACCTCAACTGCGGCTGCCCCAGCGAGCGTGTGCAACGCGGCGCGTTTGGCGCCTGCCTGATGAACGAGGCCGGCCTGGTCGCCGATTGTGTCAAGGCCATGGTCGATGTGGTCCAGGTGCCCGTGACCGTCAAGCATCGCATAGGCATCGACAAGATCGAGAGCTACGACTTTGTGCGCGACTTCGTGGGCACGGTGGCCGACGCCGGCTGCGAGGTCTTTATCGTCCATGCGCGTAATGCCTGGCTCAAGGGCCTGTCGCCCAAGGAGAACCGCGAGATCCCGCCGCTGCGCTATGAGCTCGTGGCCCAGCTCAAGCGCGACTTTCCGGCGCTGACGATTGCCGTCAACGGTGGCATCAAGACCGACGAGGTGGCGCTGCAGCAGCTGGAACAGGTGGACGGCGTGATGGTGGGCCGCGAGGCCTATCACAATCCCTGGTGGATGGCCTCCTGGGATGCTCTCTACTATCAGGACGAGAGCAGGCAACGCACGCGCGAAGCCGTGGAAGAGCAGATGGTGCTCTATATGGAGCGCGAAGCGCGCGAGCACGGCACCCACTGGTATTCGATTGCGCGCCATATGCTGGGCCTGCGCAACGGCCTGGCCGGCGCGCGGCGCTGGCGCCAGGTCTGGAGCGACCACCGGCTCAAGACCCTGCCTCCGCACGAGGTGATGAAGCTGGCCCGTACCAAGCCCGCCGAAGCCGTGCCGGCCTAGCAACCCGCGGAACCCGCCACTGCTCCCTACCTTTCAACGAAGCCTGCGCAGACTTCGTTGCGAGTTACCATCAATCGGAGGCATGAAGGGATATTACTGGTTCGCATGTCAAATACGGCTGCTATATTGCACTGCAACATAATCGCAGAAGTGCCCCCATGCTTTACCAGATCTACGAAATGCAGCGCGCCATGGTCGAGCCGTTTGCAGACTTCGCCCAGGCCGCCTCCAAGTTCTACAACAACCCACACTCGGTCTTCAGCCAGGTCCCGCTGGCGCAGCGCATGGCCGCGGGCTTCAATCTGATGTACCGCCTGGGCAAGGACTACGAAAAGCCCGGGTTCGATCTGCACGGGGTCGAGGTCAACGGCGTGGAGGTGACCATCCGCGAGCGCGTGGAAGTCGACAAGCCGTTCTGCGAACTGCGCCGCTTCAAGCGTTTCTCCGACGACCCCGAGACGCTCAAAGCCATGCTCAGCCAGCCCGTGGTGCTGATCGTGGCGCCGCTGTCGGGCCACTACGCGACCCTGCTGCGCGATACCGTGCAGAGCATGCTGGGCGGCCACAAGGTCTATATCACCGACTGGAAGAACGCGCGCACCGTGCCCCTGTCAGAAGGCGAGTTCCACCTGGACGACTATGTGAACTATGTGCAGGAGTTCATCCGCTATCTGCAGGGCCGCTATGGCCAATGCCATGTAGTCAGCGTCTGCCAGCCCACGGTGCCGGTGCTGGCCGCCGTGTCGCTGATGGCCAGCCGCGGCGAGGCCACGCCGCTGTCCATGACCATGATGGGCGGCCCCATAGACGCGCGCCGTTCGCCCACGGCCGTGAACAATCTGGCCGAAACGCGCAGCTACGAGTGGTTCGAGAACAATGTGATCTACGAGGTGCCGAACAACTACCCGGGCGCGGGCCGCCGCGTGTATCCGGGCTTTCTGCAGTATTCGGGCTTTGTGGCCATGAACCCCGACCGCCACGCCAAGAGCCATTACGACTACTTCAAGGACCTGATCAAGGGCGACGAGGCCAGCGCCGAGCACCACCGCAAGTTCTATGACGAGTACAACGCCGTGCTCGACATGGATGCCGACTACTATCTGGAAACCATTGCCACGGTGTTCCAGGAATACAAGCTGGTCAAGGGAACCTGGGATGTGCGCAACGACGCCGGTCAGCCCGAGCGCGTGCGCCCCCAGGACATCACCCATACGGCCCTGCTGACGGTGGAAGGCGAGCTCGACGATATCTCCGGCGCCGGCCAGACCCGCGCCGCACACGATCTGTGCACGGGCATTGCCGCCGAGGCGCGCGAGCATATCGAGGTGCCGGGCGCGGGCCACTACGGCATCTTCAGCGGCAGCCGCTGGCGCAAGAGTGTGTATCCGCAGGTGCGCGACTTCATCCTGGCCCACCAGCCCGCCAGCGCCACCGCGGCCAGCGCCGCTGGCCATATCAGCAGCATGAGCGACGATGAGCTAGAGGAGGAAGAGGACCTGCTGCTGGCCGAGGATGCCGACGACAAGGCTCCGGCCGCCGTGAAAAACGGTCAAAATAGCGCCCCGCCCCGGAATGCGCGCGCCGCGCGCCAATCCCGGGCATAGAGGCCCAAGACCAGCATGACCCCATCCATGTCCGCAGCCTCCCCGCTTCAAGCACTGGCTGCGAACATCGATGCAGCACTGCCCCAGACCCAATGCACGCGCTGCGGCTATCCCGACTGCGCGGCCTATGCAGGGGCTGTGGCCAGCGGGGAAGCTCCCATCAATCAATGCCCGCCCGGCGGCCAGGAAGGCATACGCCGCCTGGCGGCCATCACGGGCCGGGCCGAGCTGCCGCTGAGCGCCGAACATGGCGTGGAGGCCCCGCGCACCGTGGCCCTGGTCGACGAGGCCTGGTGCATAGGCTGCACGCTGTGCATCAAGGCCTGCCCCACGGATGCGATCCTGGGCGCCAACAAGCGCATGCATACGGTGATCGCCGAGCATTGCACGGGCTGCGAGCTGTGCATTCCCGTCTGCCCCGTGGATTGCATAGAGCTGATCAATGCCAGCGGCTCGGCCACCAGCTGGAATGCCTGGAGCCCGGCCCAGGCCGAGCATGCGCGCGGCCGCTACGCGACGCATCGGCAGCGGCTGGGTGCCAAGTCCGGCAAGGCTCCGGCCGCATTGCCGGCCGCTGCTGCGGCTGCGAGCACTGAAGAAGCCCCGCCCCCCCCCACCGACAAGAAGGCGACGATTGCGGCGATTCTGGCCAAGGCCAAGGCCCGGCAAACGGGCTCCTGAATACGCATCAAATCGGGCTGCAGCGCTTTCCCTTCAAGGGCCTGCTGCTATAGCTTCGCAAGCACTCAGGCCACGGCCAGGCTTTTGTACACGCCGCAACCCCAGTACAGGCCCTCGTGCTTGCAGACATAGGACATCTTGGTCTGCACCTGCTGGGTGCTGGGATTGAGGTAGTCGTACTCCACCCAGCCGGGGCAGGCCTCGGCCTGGGCGATGATGTCGGCAATCAGGCGCTCGCCCTGGATGCCGGGAACGTCCTGCACTCTTGCACCCACCTTGGTGGGATTGCCGCCGAAGGCCAGATACTCGCCTTGGGCCGACAGCGCAAACACATACATATCGCGGTCGTGATAGGGCTGCTGGGGGTCGCTGATGGAATGCAGCACGCTGCCCAGGTTGCGCGAGCCCTTGGCCAGATGCATGGCCGCGTCGACCAGGGCCACGGCCTCCTCGGCCGTGCCCTGCTGCAGGCGAAAGCGCGCCACCGCCCCCGACAGATCCTGGGCCCGCAGCTGCAAAGCCTGGGCCTGCTGCAGCGCATGGCCGACCATTTGCGCGTTGTGCCGCGTGATCTCGTCGATCTGCCGCACGGCATTGCTGATTTCCTGCAGGCCCGAGCTCTGGTTGCTGGCCGAATCGGACAGCTGGCCCATATGGCTCACCACATCATGAATGGCACGCGTGACGCCATGAATCTCCTGGCCCGCATCGCGCAGCAGCTGCGTGCTGTGGGCCACCTGCTGCACGGTCTCGCCGATCAGCTGGCGGATTTCCTTGGCCGCATCACCGGAGCGCTGGGCCAGGGAGCGCACCTCGCTGGCCACCACGGCAAAGCCGCGGCCTTGCTCGCCCGCACGCGCGGCCTCCACGGCCGCATTGAGTGCCAGGATATTGGTCTGAAAGGCGATGCCGTCGATCACACCGATGATCTCGCGCATGCGGCCCGCGTTGCGCTCTATGGACTCCACCGAGTGCACGGCGTTCTGCATGGCAGCCGCCCCCTGGTCCGCCGCCGCACGCACGCCATGAGCCTGGGAATGGGCCTCGCGCGCAACTTCAACATTGCTCTGCACGGCGCTGGTGAGCTGCTCCACGCTGACCACGGTTTGGGCCAGATTGCTGGCCTGCAGCTCGGTACGGCCGGCCAGCGCCTGATGCTCGTTGACCATGTTCTGGCCGGCCTGGGCCACCAGGGCAGCATTGCTGCGCACATCGGCAACCATGCCCGACAGCGCATGCACCATGCCTCGCGTAAGATCGCCGGCGCCCTGGCTTTGGCTCAGGTCGCCATGGGCCACCCGCTCCATGGCCTGCTGCATGCCCTGCCACTGCTGCTGCCAGCCGGTATACAGTGTGCGCATCCACAGCAGCACGCCCAGACCCCAGACCACCAGCCAGCCCACATGTACCGCGGTATTCAGCTTCAGCAATGTCAACGCGGGCCCGGCCAGCAACCATGCCAGGCCCGCGGCCAGCGCCAGCCGGCGCAGGCCCGGCTGCCTGGGCCTGGCCCCGGCCCGGGTATCCTTGTTCGTCGAACTGATGTCGTGCTGCATCGCCTCTCCTTGATCTGCTTGTTGTTGTATGCGCTTCATGTGTTCACGGTAGCGCTGTGCTCTGTCGGTTAGCTTACGTAACAATTTGCAAATTTCCGAGTCCGGTAAACCCGCAAATGCATGCCATATGCACATCCTTTGCTCATGCGCAAATGGCATCAGCCCATAATATGAGTCTATGAACCCCCTGCTCTCGCGCCTCCAGCCCTACCCGTTTGAACGTCTTCGCCAACTGTTCGCCTCCGTGCAGCCGCCTGCCGGAATCCGGCCCATCAGCCTGGGCATAGGCGAGCCGCGCCACCCCACGCCTGCGTTCATCGAACAGGCCCTGAGCAGCGAGCTGCAAGGCCTGTCCGTCTACCCTGCCACGGCCGGCACTGCGGCGCTGCGCGAAGCCTGCGCCCAATGGGCCAACCAGCGCTACGGCATAGCGCTCGATGCAGCCACCCAGGTGCTGCCGGTCAATGGTTCGCGCGAGGCCTTGTTCGCCTTCACCCAGGTGGTCGTGGACAGCAGCCGTCCCGAGGCACGGGTCATCTGCCCCAACCCCTTCTATCAAATCTACGAGGGCGCCACGCTGCTGGCCGGCGCCACGCCCTATTACGCGGCCAGCGACGCAGCGCGCAACTTTGCGGTGAACTGGGATGCCGTGCCCGAGCAGGTCTGGCAGAACACGCAGATGATCTTCGTCTGCTCGCCCGGCAACCCCACGGGCGCGGTGATGCCGCTGTCCGAATGGGAAAAGCTGTTCGCGCTGTCGGACCGCCACGGCTTCGTGATCGCCAGCGACGAGTGCTATAGCGAGATCTACTTCCAGGACGAAGCGCCGCTGGGCGGCCTGGAAGCCGCGCAGAAGCTGGGCCGCCATGATTTCAAGAACCTGGTGATGTTCACCAGCCTCTCCAAGCGCAGCAATGTGCCCGGCCTGCGCAGCGGCTTCGTGGCCGGCGATGCGGCCCTGCTCAAGTCCTTCCTGCTGTATCGCACCTATCACGGCGGCGCCATGAGCCCCGTGGTGCAGAATGCATCGGTGGCTGCCTGGGGCGACGAAGCCCATGTGGTGGAAAACCGCCGCCTGTATCGCGAAAAGTTCGCCCAGGTCACGCCGGTGCTGGCCAAGGTCATGGACGTGAAGCTGCCCGATGCGAGCTTTTACCTCTGGGCAGGCATCCCCTCTGCATTGGGCATGGATGATGCGCAGTTCGCCCGCGAGCTGTATGCTCATACAGGTGTTACAGTGTTGCCGGGCAGCTATCTGGCCCGCGAAGCCCATGGCACGAACCCCGGTGCCAACCGCGTGCGCATGGCTTTGGTCGCCGAAACGGCAGAATGCCTGGAAGCCGCGCAGCGCATTGCCCAGTTCATCGAGAGCCGTAGCCGCTGACAATTCCAAGGCCTGCCATCGCAGGCCTTTTATTCCTCTTCGATTCACCTCAACTTTCGATCTTTGACCGAAAACATCATGACGCAACAACTGCAATCCATCATCGACAACGCCTGGGACAACCGTGCCAATATCTCGCCTTCCGCCGCCCCCAAGGAAGTGGTGGATGCCGTGGAGCATGTGATCGCCGAACTCAACAACGGCAAGCTGCGCGTGGCCTCCCGCGAAGGCGTGGGCCAGTGGACCGTGCACCAGTGGATCAAGAAGGCCGTGCTGCTATCCTTCCGTCTCAAGGACAATGCTCTGATCAAGTCCGGCGACCTGAGCTTCTTCGACAAGGTGCCCACCAAGTTTGAAGGTATGAGCGAAGCCGAGATCGCCGCCACCGGCGTGCGCGTCGTGCCTCCGGCCGTGGCCCGCCGCGGCTCCTTCATCGCCAAGGGCGCCATCCTGATGCCTTCCTATGTGAACATCGGCGCCTATGTGGACGAAGGCACCATGGTCGACACCTGGGCCACCGTGGGCTCCTGCGCCCAAGTGGGCAAGAACGTCCACCTGTCGGGCGGCGTGGGCCTGGGCGGCGTGCTCGAGCCCCTGCAAGCCAACCCCACCATCATCGAAGACAACTGCTTCATCGGCGCGCGCTCCGAAGTCGTCGAAGGCGTGATCGTCGAAGAGAACTCCGTGCTGGGCATGGGCGTGTACATCGGCCAGTCGACACCTCTGTTCAACCGCGAAACCGGCGAAATCAGCTATGGCCGCGTGCCCAGCGGCTCGGTGGTGGTCAGCGGCAACATCCCCAAGAAGGCCAAGGACGGCAAGGACTACTCCATGTACGCGGCCATCATCGTCAAGCGCGTGGATGCCCAGACTCGCTCCAAGACCAGCATCAACGACCTGCTGCGCGACTGATAGCGCGACGAGGCCCTAGCCGCCTCGACGCGACCAAGCCTGCCCGCCTAGGCGCGCAGGCTTTTTTCATGCCCAGGATCAGTGCGCGCGGGCCGCCAGCACGCGGCCCGCATCACAAGACGCTAACATGCGCGGATAGAGAGCTCGCGCATAACAAGCTGAGGAACGAATGAGCACCATGGAAAAAATTCTGCGTCTGATGGCCGAAAAGAATGCCTCGGACGTGTATCTGTCGGCCCGCGCCCCGGCGCTGATCAAGATCAACGGCGTCTGCGTTCCCATCAACAACCAGGAACTGCCCCCCGAAGCTCCGCTGGCCCTGCTGGCCGAAGTCGTGACGCCGGCCGCGATCGAGGAGCTCAAGCAGAAGCACGAGCTCAATATCGCGATTCCCATCAGCGGCATAGGTCGCTTCCGTATCAGCGCCATGCGCCAGCGCGGCAGCTATGCGGTGGTGATTCGCTATATCTCGCTGCAAGTGCCCACGCGCGACAGCCTGAACCTGCCTCCGGTCCTCAGCAATCTGATCATGGAAAAGCGCGGGCTGGTGCTGGTGGTGGGCGCCACGGGCTCGGGCAAGAGCACCAGCCTGGCCGCCATGATCGAGGAGCGCAATACCAAGCTCACGGGCCACATCCTCACGGTGGAAGACCCTATCGAATTCCAGTTCCGCAGCAAGAAGTCCATCGTCAACCAGCGCGAGGTGGGCACCGATACCGACTCGCTGCACACCGCCCTCAAGAACGCGCTGCGCCAGGCGCCCGACGTGATCCTGATCGGCGAAATCCGCGACCGCGAGACCATGTCCGCCGCCCTGGCCTATGCGCAATCGGGCCATCTATGCCTGGCCACGCTGCACGCCAACAACAGTTACCAGACGCTCAACCGCATACTGTCATTCTTCCCCGAGGAGGTGCGCCCCACCATGCTGGGCGAGCTGGCCGCCTCGCTCAAGGCCGTGATCTCCCAGCGCCTGGTGCGCACCGTCACGGGCTCGCGCGTGCCGGCCGTGGAAGTCATGCTCAACACCAAGCTGATAGGCGACATGATTCTGCGCGGCGACTTCGCCGGAGTGAAGGAAGCCATGGAGAAATCCATGGCCGAAGGCTCGCAAACCTTTGAGGATGCGCTGTCCGCCCTGGTGTGCAGTGGCACAATTGAGCGCAGCGAAGCGCTGGCCTATGCCGATTCGCCCACCAATCTGATGTGGCGCCTGGACCATGACCTCAACCATGCCTCGCGCCCCAGCGCACCGGAAAGCCCCGATGTGATGCTACCCGGCGATGACGATATGCCGTCGTTCACGGAAATCACCCTGGATGTCAAGCCCGCCTGAAACGGCAACCCTGACATCGTTTTAGTTTGAAGCCCCTCCATGTCCCGCACCCTGCAACTGACCGAGCAGCTCATCAGCCTGCCCTCTGTCACCCCCGAAGACGCCGGCTGCCTTGAGCTGCTGGCCGATGCCCTGACGCCCATGGGCTTTGCCTGCGAGAGGCTGGACAGCGGCCCCGAAGATTTCCGCGTGCGCAATCTGTGGGCCAAGCGCATCTCGGCCCACAGCCCGGCGGCGCCCGGTGCCATTCATTCCGACAGGCCCGTGCTGGTGTTCGCCGGCCATACCGATGTCGTGCCTCCGGGCCCGCTCAAGGAATGGAGCAGCCCGCCGTTTGTGCCCATGCACCGCGACGGCCGCCTCTACGGCCGTGGCGCCAGCGATATGAAGACCTCCATCGCCGCCTTCGTCGTGGCGCTGGAAGAGTTTCTGCTCGCCACGTCCGAGCCGGCCTTCGACATTGCCCTGTTGCTGACCAGCGACGAGGAAGGTCCGTCCGTGGACGGCACCAAGGTCGTGGTCGAGGAGCTCAGAAAGCGCGGCGAGCGCCTGGACTGGTGCATCGTGGGCGAGCCCACCTCGGTGAAGCAGACCGGCGACATGATCAAGAACGGCCGCCGCGGCACCATGAGCGGCAAGCTCACCGTCAACGGCGTGCAAGGCCATATCGCCTACCCGCAGCTGGCGCGCAACCCGATTCACGAGGCCCTGCCCGCGCTGGCCGAACTCGCGGCCACGGTCTGGGACCGCGGCAATGAATTCTTTCAGCCCACCAGCTGGCAGATCAGCAATATCCACGGCGGCACCGGAGCCAGCAATGTGATTCCCGGCCATGTGGTGATCGATTTCAACTTCCGCTTCTGCACCGAATCCAGCTCGGAGTCGCTGCAAAAGCGCGTGCACGAGGTGCTGGACCGCCACGGCCTGGAATATTCGCTGGTCTGGACCATAGGCGGCCAGCCTTTCCTGACCACGCCCGGCACTCTGGTCGGCGCGGTGCAGGCCGCCATCAAGGACGAAACCGGACTGGATACCGAACTCTCGACCACGGGCGGCACCAGCGACGGGCGCTTCATCGCCCAGATCTGCCCCCAGGTCATCGAGATGGGCCCGCCCAACGCCAGCATCCACAAGATCGACGAACACATTGCCGTGGCCGATATCGAGCCGCTCAAGAACATCTACCGCAAGACGCTGGAACAACTCCAGCGCCAGCAGACCAGCCCGCAGACCGCATGAGCAACAGCACCACCTCTCAAATCTCCGGCGCCACGATTGCCGCCCTGATTGCCAGCGGCGCGCAGGCGCTGACCGCGGCCGCAGTGGCCTTCGGCCACGGCACGGCCACGGCCGAGGACGAGGCCGCCTGGCTCACGCTCTGGAAGCTGGGCCTGCCGCTGGACAGCGAACTCACGCCGGGCGCCCCGGAATCCGTCGCAGATCAGGCCGTCACCAAGGAGCAGCAAGCGCAGGTAGCCATGCTTTTTGAGGAGCGCATCCGTACGCGCAAGCCCGCCGCCTACCTGACCCGCGAGGCCTGGCTGGTGGGTGTGCCTTTCTACGTCGACGAGCGCTCCATCGTTCCGCGCAGCTTCATCGCCGAGCTGCTGGCCGACGGCAGCATAGACGGCTGGCTCTCGGACAAGACCCTGCAGGTGCTGGATCTGTGCACCGGCAACGGCTCCCTGGCCTGCCTGGCCGCCATGGCCTACCCCGAGGTCAGCGTCACGGGCGCCGACATCTCGCAGGATGCCCTGGCCGTAGCCCGCATCAATGTGGACAAGCACGGGCTGCAGCAGCGCGTGAAGCTGGTGGAAAGCGATGGACTGAGCCAGCTGCCCGGCCCCTGGGACCTGGTGCTGTGCAACCCGCCCTATGTGAACGCCGACAGCATGAGCAAGCTGCCCGCCGAGTACCAGGCCGAGCCCGAGCTGGCCCTGGCCGGCGGCCGTGACGGCATGGACTTCATCCGCCAGCTGTTCCAGGACCTGCCTGCACGCCTGAACAAGGAAGCCGTGGTGATTCTGGAAATCGGCAATGAAAAGCCGTTCTTCGAGGCCGCCTTCCCCGATCTGCCCGTGTTCTGGCTCGACACCAGCTCGGGCGACGAGCAGGTGCTCTTGATCACCGAAGAGGCGCTGCGCCACTGGTCAAACCACGACCTGCCACGCTAGACATTCGCAGCGGCCAAGCCAAAAGGCCCGGAATATCCGGGCCTTTTTCATTCTGCGCCAGCTTCCATCAGTGAGACATCACGCGTGTCGCCAGCTTGGAGATCGGCGTGCGGATCAGCCCCTCCACGCGCGCGGGCAGCAGCATAGGCTTGAGCAGCATGCGCACCGCGAGATCGGCCGGCAGGCGCCGGCTCACCAGCTCGTAGATATGCCGGGCCAGGTCTTCGAAACGCCTGCCGCTGTTAGCGAAATAACGGCCCTTGTGCGCCCAGACATGGCGCAGCGCGATGTCCGAATCGCTCTCGCGCAACTCCTTGAGCCGTCCATACAAAGCCCCGGCAATGCGCATGCGCCCCACGGGCGACTGGCCCTGCAGTTGCTTGAAATACTTGAGGAAATGCTTGTAGTGGCTGACCTCGTCGCTGCGGATATTGTCCAGCAGCCCCGTCAGCACCGGCTCGTCGCTGAGTTCGCGCAGCGTGTGATAGTAAGCCGTGGTGCCGGTCTCCACCACGCAGCGCGCCACCATTTCCAGGCGCTGGTCGGGGTAGAGCTCCTCCATGGTGCAGAGCTTGGAATATTCGGCAAAAAAGCTGTCATAGGCCTGCTGCCAGGGAAATTCGGGCCAGACGGTCTCCACATAGACGCGCAGGGACTGGCCGTGCTGCAGTTCCTCGGCCTCCCAGTGGTCCTTGAGCCAGGACGCAATCTCCGGATAGGCCGCATAGTGCTCGGCGAGATTGGTGGCATAGGTATCGGAGCCGGTTTCGACAAAGGAAGCACTCATCAGCAGAAAGAACAGGTCTTCATTGTTCTCGACCGCCGCACGATCAATCTCGGCAAAAGCGATATCTTCAATGCGCCAATGAGGAGAGCCGCTCTGGCTTGAATAGGACAGGTTTTGCTGCATCAGTTGTTAGACCCGTTATATCAGCGAACAAGTTAATTATTTAATTAAAGATACGCCATCCAGCGAGGCCTTCCGCCCGATCCATGCCGGATCGAACCAACATTACAACCTGCTAACAATTCTTCAAATACCCCCGGCGCAATCCCTTACTCGCCTCGCCGTTCCAATTAAATGTTCCACGCCATTTCATCACAGTCTTGAAGGGCAGCCCAATTTCGTCCATGCGGCCCAATGACTGCCAGCCCAAACGACTGGCGCCCGGCTCCAACTCTGCGTTTCTGGATTAAAGCCGCGAGGCAAAGCTGCATTATCGAAAAATACCAAGGCAGTATAGGCGCAGAGATCGTCGCGCCTGGGACCGGATGGCAGCGGCAGTACTAGCTGAGGCCTGCGGCTCCCGCGTCCACACCGCGGCCACAATCCCAACACAAACCGGCCTGCACCCAATCGCTGGGATAATCGGGCCCAGTCATGATCAGCCTCAAGAACATCATCCTGCGCCGCGGCACCCGCGTGCTGCTGGACAACGCCTCCATCACCATCAATCCCGGCGAATCCGTGGGCCTTGTCGGCCGCAACGGCGCAGGCAAATCCACCCTGTTTGCCCTGCTCAATGGCTCGCTCCATGAAGACGGCGGTGATTTTTTCATCCCCGCGCAATGGCGCATGGCCCAGGTCGCCCAGCACATGCCGGAGACCGACGAGTCCGCCACCCAGTTTGTGCTGGACGGCGACACCCGCCTGGCCGAAGTCACGGCCCAGCTGGCAGCGGCTGAAAAGTCGGGTGACGGCATGGCGATTGCCCAGGCCCATGCCGACCTCGCCGATGCCGGCGCCCATGATGCCGTGTCGCGCGCCCAGTCGCTGATTCTGGGCCTGGGCTTCAAGGTGTCCGAGCTCGATCACCCCGTCAACAGCTTCTCGGGCGGTTGGCGCATGCGATTGCAGCTGGCCCGCGCGCTGATGTGCCCCTCGGATCTGCTGCTGCTGGACGAACCGACCAACCACCTGGATCTGGACGCCCTGGTCTGGCTGGAAGCCTGGCTCAAGCGCTACCCCGGCACGCTGATCACCATCAGCCACGACCGCGAGTTTCTCGATGCCATCACCAATGTCACCCTGCATATCGAAAATGCACGACTGACACGCTACGGCGGCAATTACAGCAAGTTCGAAGAGCTGCAGGCCCTGCAGCTGGAGCAGCAGCAGGCCGCCTTCGAGCGCCAGCAGGACAAGATTGCCCATCTGCAGAAGTTCATCGACCGCTTCAAGGCCAAGGCCACCAAGGCCAAGCAGGCGCAAAGCCGGGTCAAGCAGATCGAGCGCATGGAAAAGATCGCGCCCGTGCTCGCAGCCGCCGAATTCACCTTCGAATTCAAGGAGCCCGCCAATCTACCCAATCCCATGCTGGCCATCACCGATGCGGCTTTCGGCTATGAGGATGAGGACGGCAACCAGACCACCATCCTGCAGGGCGTCAACCGCTCCGTGCTGGCAGGCCAGCGCATCGGCATTCTGGGTGCCAACGGTCAGGGTAAATCCACGCTGGTCAAGACCATTGCGCGCGAGATGAAGGCGCTGGCCGGCAAGGTGACCGAGGGCAAGGGCCTGAACATAGGCTACTTTGCCCAGCAGGAGCTGGACGTGCTGCGCCCCGGCGAGAACCCGCTGGAGCACATGATCCGTCTGGCCAAGGAGGTCGGCGACGCGGGCAACTCGGCCCGCGAGCAGGATCTGCGCAACTACCTGGGTACCTTCAATTTCAGCGGCGACATGGTCAAGCAGAACGTGGGCAGCATGAGCGGCGGCGAAAAAGCCCGCCTGGTGCTGGCCATGATCGTCTGGCAACGCCCCAATCTGCTGCTGCTGGACGAGCCCACCAACCACCTGGACCTGGCCACGCGCGAAGCCCTGGCCATGGCCATCAATGACTTTGACGGCACCGTGATGCTGGTCTCCCACGACCGTCACCTGCTGCGCGCCGTCTGCGAGGACTTCTGGATGGTGGGACGCGGCAAGGTCGGCCCGTTTGACGGCGACCTGGACGACTACCAGCGCTATCTGCTGGAAGAGTCCAAGCGCTTGCGCGAGGAAGCCCGTCTGGCCGACCAGGGCGGCCAGACGGCCGAAGCATATCGAGCCCTGGCGCCCGCCGGGGCGACCGTCCCCCAGGCCGAGACCAGCGTCGATCCCAGAGAGGCCCGGCGCCTGGCTGCAGCGGCCCGCCAGCAACTGGCCGACAAGACCAAGCCCTTCAAGAAGGAGCTGGAGCAGATCGACAAGCGCCTGCCAAAGTTGGGCCATGAACGCAGCGCGCTGGAGGAGAAACTGGCCATGCCTGGCCTGTCCGGCACCGATATTGCCGAGGCCGGACGCCAGCTCAAAACGCTCAACGATGAGATCGAGCTGCTCGAGGAGCGCTGGCTGGAGCTCTCGGAGCAGATCGAGGCCCTGGCCGCAGAAGCCAATTAAAAACAGCGGCTGGCGCAGATCAGATCTGCGTTAGCCGCTATGTTTTTATTCAGCTCGACGTCCGACTGACAACATCGTCAAACCCTGCTTGCATTTTTTTGCGGTTTTTCTTCGACCTTCGGTCAACCTGCACCCACGGCCCTGCGTTGAACACGCAAAGGAGTGAAGCGCAATGACCAACACTGTTATCGACACTGCAAAAGCCCAGGCAACCGGCATGTCTCTGATGGCTTGGCCCTGGGACGAGCGTGACCGCAAGCGCACGCCCCGCGTTGCAGCCTGAGTCCATAACTGGATAAAAGAACAGCAAAAAATTTTGGAAATGCTGTCAACGAGCTGAACCGCTCAAGCGTTGTACAGGCAAACAGGAGAAATTCCCCATGCAAACCACCAACATCATGTCCATCTGGCCCGAAGACGAACGCGACCGCAAGCGTTAAGCGCTTGCCAGCAATACCGGAGCAGGTATTGCGGCCAGGTGCCTATGCAGCAAGGCACTGATCGGCGAACTTGAAGCACAAGTACCGCGACCTTGCTGCAGGCCACCATCTCAGTGGCATGTTTCAAAAAATCCACGCCAAACCCGCTTCTTGCGGGTTTTGTCATTTAGGGCTTTTCGATGCCAAGCCATTGCAAGTCAAGCGCCGACCGATATAAAAAAAGGAGCGCGAAGCTCCTTTTTTGGTCGCGGCCGAAAAAGGCCTAGTGCATGTGCAGGCCACCATTGACGGCAAAATCCGCACCTGTGGAATAGCTGCCCTCTTCGGAAGCCAGCCAGGAGATGATGGAGGCAATTTCGCTGGGCTCGCCCAGTCGCTTGACGGGCACGCCGGCCACGATCTTGTCCAGCACATCGGGACGGATGGCCTTGACCATGTCGGTACCGATATAGCCGGGGCTCACGGTATTCACCGTCACACCCTTGGCCGCCAGCTCCTGCGCCAGCGCCATGGTGAAGCCATGCATGCCGGCCTTGGCCGCCGAGTAGTTGGTCTGGCCGGCCTGCCCCTTGGCGCCGTTGACCGAGCTGATATTGATGATCCGGCCCCAGCCCTTTTCAACCATGTCGCCCACCACCTGTTTGGTGACGTTGAACATGGAGTTGAGGTTGGTTTCGATCACCGACTTCCAGTCATCGGGCGTCATCTTGATGAACATGCGGTCACGCGTGATACCCGCATTGTTCACCAGCACATCGATGCTGCCGTGTTCGGCCTTGGTCTGGTTGAAGGCCTCGACGGTGGAGCCCCAGTCGCCCACATTGCCGACCGATGCATAAAACGTATAACCCTGAGCCTTTTGCTCGTCCAGCCACTTTTGGAAGTCGCGCGATGGGCCGCAGCCCGCGATCACCTTGAAGCCATCCTTATGCAAACGCTGGCAAATCGCGGTACCGATACCACCCATGCCTCCCGTGACGTACGCTACTTTCTGTCCCATTCTTGCCTCCTGTCAATCAAGGGTTATTTCACGATCACACTATCAGGGATAGACAGTCATTAGCTGCTTATCCTCCGGATCGGCCTGCACCCACCTGCCGGCACTTCCGGCGGAAAACAGGGTTTGAGCCGACCCGAACTCTTTCATCTATCGATCTTCGCCGAGAATGCGCAGCAAGGATTTGCCACGCATCAAGCACCCGGCCCCGGCTATCAGCAAGCCTCGAGAGCCATGGCGACACCCATGCCGCCACCAATGCACAGACCGGCCAAGCCCTTCTTGGCACCACTGCGCTGCATTTCGTGCAGCAGGGTCACCAGAATGCGGCAGCCCGAGGCGCCGATGGGATGGCCGATGGCGATGGCGCCGCCGTTGACATTGACCTTGGCCGCATCGATGCCCAGTTCCTGGTTTACGGCACAGGCTTGTGCGGCAAACGCTTCGTTGAGTTCGAACAGATCCACATCGGCGGCCGTCCAGCCCGCGCGGTCCAGAGCCTTGCGCGTTGCATAGATCGGTCCCAGGCCCATGACTTCGGGCGCCAGACCGCTGGTCGCATAGGAAACAATCCTGGCCAGGGGCTTGAGGCCCAGGGCCTTGGCCTTGGCGGCGCTCATGACCACCACGGCGGCCGCACCGTCATTCAGGCCCGAGGCATTGCCGGCCGTCACCGAGCCGGCCTTGTCGAAAGCGGGCTTGAGCGTGGCCAGCACATCGGCGTTGGTCTTGCGGTTGATGTACTCGTCGCTATCAAAGACGATAGCGTCGCCCTTGCGCTGGGGAATGCTCACGGGCACGATTTCGCTCTTGAACTTGCCTGCGTCCTGAGCGGCCGCGGCCTTTTGCTGGCTGGCCAGCGCCAGCGCATCCTGCTGGGCACGGCTGACCTGCTTTTCCTTGGCCACGTTTTCGGCCGTGATGCCCATGTGGTACTGGTTGTAGACGTCCCAGAGGCCGTCGACGATCATGGTGTCCACCAGCTTCCAGTCGCCCATGCGCTGGCCGTCACGCGAGCCCGGCAGAGTATGGGGGGCCAGGCTCATGTTCTCCTGGCCGCCGGCCACCACGATCTCGCTGTCGCCCGTGGCCACGGCCTGGGCGGCCAGCATCACGGCCTTCAGGCCCGATCCGCAGACGGCGTTGATGGTCAAGGCCGGAGTTTCCTTGGCAATGCCTGCGGCCATCATGGCCTGGCGCGCGGGATTCTGGCCGGCGCCGGCCGTGAGCACCTGGCCCATGATGACTTCACCCACCTGATCCTTGCTCACCTTGGCGCGGGCCAGGGCTTCGCTGATCACGGTCGCGCCCAGCTGCGTGGCAGGAATCTTGGCCAGAGAGCCGCCGAATTTGCCTACTGCCGTACGCACGGCGGAAACGATAACGATGTCTTCCATGATGACGAACCTTTCTAGGTTTCTTTCCCTTGATGCATGAACGCAGGCCGGAGCATGTTCATCGTGCCACCGGCGCCCACCTATTGCAATGCGGTTGCTGCACTGCAATATGGAAGCTCATTGTGCCTCAGGCCTTTGCCAGAACATAGCGTCCCGGAGCATCTTCAATGGCGGCATAGGCGCGTGCGCGGCCATAGCTCTTGGGCGCGGCAATCTGTGTGCCCGCATGGCCGCCCAGCCATTCGCTCCAGTCGGTCCACCAACTGCCCGGATACTCGCAGGAGCCGGCCAGCCACTCCTGCAGCGTGGCCGGGAACTTCCCGTCCTCGCGCAGCCAGTGGCTGCGCTTGTTCTTGGCCGGTGGGTTGATGACGCCGGCGATATGGCCCGAAGCTCCCATCGCGAAGCGCAGCTCGCCGCCCAGCACCTGGGAAGAGGCATAGGCCGCCCCCACGGGCACGATATGGTCGTCGCGAGAGCCATAGATGTAGACGGGCATCTTGAGCTGGCTCATGTCGATCTTTTCGCCGCAGACGGTGAGCGCACCCGGCTTGATCAGGCTGTTTTCTAGGTAGAGATGGCGCAGATACCAGGCGTAGAACGGGCCGGGCAGATTGGTCGAATCGCTGTTCCAGTACAGCAGGTCGAACGGCGGCGGGGTCTCGCCCTTGAGGTAATTGCCCACCACATAGTTCCAGACCAGATCGTTGGGGCGCAGAAAGCTGAAGGTGGACGCCATGTCCTGGCCCTTCATGAGACCGCTCTTGCCCATCTGCATCTCGCGAAAGCGCACCACGTTTTCGTCGATGAAGATATCGAGAATGCCGGTATCGCGGAAATCGATCAGCGTGGTCAGCAGCGTCATGCTGGCCACCGGGAAAGGCCTGGATTCGGGCTTGGCCGTGGCCCGTGCACTCGTCTTCGCCGCGGCGGAACGGCTGCGCGCAGCCTTAGCCGCGGGCGCACGTCCCTGTTCGCGTGCATGGCGCGCTGCCAGCACGCCCATGGCCGTGGACAGCATGGTGCCGCCCACGCAAAAGCCCAGCACATTGATCTGCGGCGCCTCGCAAATGTCCTGCACCGTGCTCACGGCCTTGAGCACACCGTCCTCGATATAGTCGTCCCAGGTCTTGTGACCCAGGCTCTCGTCGGGGTTGCGCCAGCTGACCACGAAAGTACGGTGACCCTGGCTGACCGCATAGCGGATGAGGGAGTTGTCGGGCTGCAGATCGAGGATGTAGAACTTGTTGATGCAGGGCGGCACCATGAGAAAAGGCTTCTCGTAGACCTTGGCCGTCAGCGGCTTGTATTCGATGAGCTGGAACAGCTCGTTCTCGAATATCACGGCACCCTCGGTGGTCGCCACGTTCTTGCCCACGGTGAACAGACTCTCGTCGGTCATGGACACATGGCCCTGGCGCATATCGGCCAGCAGATTGGAGATACCCTGAGCCAGGCTCTCCCCCTTGGTCTCCACCACCTTGTGCAACGCATCCGCGTTGAGCGCCAGAAAATTGCTGGGCGCCATGGCGGCCACCCATTGCTCGACCGCAAAGCGCACGCGGTTGCGCGTCTTGTCGTCGCCCTGCACGGCTTCGGCCATGCCCATCAGCATGCGGCTGCCCAGCAGATAGTTGGCGGCCGTGACGGCGGCCAGAGGATTTTCCGCCCACTCGGTGGCCGCAAAGCGCTTGTCCTTGGCCAGCATGGCTTGCACCGAATGATTGTCTGCCAGCGACTGCACGGCGCTCAGGTACTCCTGCTGCAGACCCTGCAACTGGGCGGCATCGAACTGCAGCGCCGTGCCCGCAGCCGCCTGCGGCATGGCCGATTGCATGGCTTCCATCAGGCCATGCCAGGGATTGCCGGCGGTAGCCCCCCCTGCCGCCGGCCAGTCGGCCAGCCCTGCTGGCGCCGCCGAACCCATTTGCTGCAGGCTTTGAAGGCTGCGGCTCCACTGTTCCTGCCAAAACTGTTGAATGGACTGGCCGGTCTGGCCCCAGAGTGGGTCAAAATTCATGCTTACATCCTAGTCAAGGCATGATCTGCTCTTTTCGAAGCCCGGATCATGCGGAATCTGCAATACGGCTGACGCTTTGCATTGTCACCTATGTAGCTGCATGCTTTGACGAAAAACGCTTACTGAAAACCCCATGTGAAGCCGCGACGCGGAGCGCATGGACCGAACCCGACACCGCTTATGTATCTGGTTGCCATTGCCTGGGCCTATGTCACCGTCATGATGGCCATTGCCGAAGCCGCCAGCCCCGGCGGCACGCTGCTGGGCGCCTTCTTCACGCTGCTGCTGTATGGCGTGCTGCCGCTGTCCATCGTGCTCTACATACTGGGCACGCCGGCGCGCAAGCGCCGCATCAAGGCGCGCCAGCAAACGCCGGCCGACAGCGGCAGCGTCCAGGCAGCTTCAAACGCCAGCGTCGCGCCAGATGCAGGCGGCCAGACGCCCGCTGCTGCCCAGCCGCCCGGCGTCGCGCCGGTGCGAGAAGAAGCTTGAGGCATTGCTCACGGTACACCAGCGCTGGCTGCCGTCATTGCCGTAGACCGCGGCAATCCCCATGACCGCGAGGCGCTGACGTGCGAGCCGCGGCAGATCGGCCAGATACTTGCCCTGCGCGGCGCCAGGCCTGAAGTGGCGCGCGGCCGTCGGGTCATGGGCCAGAAAAGCCTCGCGCACCTCGACTCCAACCTCGAAAGCCTCGGTACCTATGCACGGCCCCAGCCAGGCCTGGGTATGGGCCGCAATCTCGGCAGCGGATTTGATGGCCGTCTGCTCAGACGCTTCCCGGACCTTCCCGCAAAAAGCCTCGAACAGTGTCTCCAGCACGCCCATGGGCAACGGGCCTTCGTCTCGCACACGACCGGGCGGCATGCCCGCCAGGCCGCGCCAGCCCGCATGGGCTGCTCCCACGACAAGCCCCGAATCATGGGCCAACAACACGGGCAGGCAGTCCGCCACCATGATGGTGCAGACCACACCGGCATCGGCGGTCACGCAGGCATCGAAGGCCGCTCCCTCGGACGCCGCCACATTGGCGGCATCCAGCGCCAGCACCTCCACTCCATGGACCTGCTGCAGAAAAGCCGTGCAAGCACCGGGCGTCTCGCGCCGGATCGCCGCGGCCAGCAGCTCCCGGTTGCGGCGCACATGCTCGGACTCGTCACCCACATGATCGCCGAGGTTCAGACTACCCCAGGGCTGGGCGCTGACCCCGCCCTCACGCGAGGTGCATACCGCATGTACGCCGGGCAAGGCGGGCCAGTCGGGCACCAGCCAGGAGGCCGGCCAGGCGTCGCCCGTCATTCCGCGTCCGGGCAAGCCGAGGGATGGGCCAGCTGGAACGCCGGCAAGGCATTGCAGCGCTCGACCACTCCCATCAGACGCGGCAGGCCCTCGAGGCTCACGTTGAAGCGCTGGGCATTGAAGACCTGGGGAATCAGGCAGCACTCGGCCAGCGTGGGTGTGTCGCCCCAGCAGAACGGGGATGGCGGCAGGCCATCGGCCTGGCGCTCGGCGTCCAGCAGCGTCAGTTGGCGCTCGAAGGCTTCGAGGCCCGAGCGTGCCCAGTGCGCATACCAGCCCGTCTTGGCCTCGTCGCCCACTCCGAGCTCGTGCACCAGGTACTTGAGCACGCGCAGATTGTTGAGCGGATGTATCTCGCAGGCCACCATCTGCGCCAGCGCCCGCACATGGGCCCGGCCCAGAGCATCGCGCGGCAGCAGCGGTGTTTCGGCATGGGTCTCATCGAGATATTCGATGATGGCCATGGACTGGGTCAGCCAGTGGCCGTCATCGGTGATCAGCGAAGGCACCAGAGCATCGCCCACATGGGCGGCATAGGCCGGCGCCTTTTGCTCGCCGCGCACCAGGTGCACGGGCAGAGAATCATAGGGCAGGCCCTTGAGATGCAGCGCGATGCGCACGCGGTAGGAGGCCGATGAGCGGAAGTAGGTATGCAGCTTCATGATATGTGCAGCATAGCGCGCACCGGAACCTGTGTAAGCGGTTTCGGGTCGGGATACGTAAAAGCCGTCACGCATCTGCCCGCCGAAACCGTCACTCCATGGCACACTGTTTGTCACATCAACCAATGCTGATTCCAGCGCGTGTTTTTGCCGAGGACTTCATGAGCTACGTGTTCAATCCCCCTGCCGTTGCCAGCCTGCCCGTTCTGGGCCGTGGCGAGCGCTTTCCCATTCACCGCATTTACTGCGTGGGCCGCAACTATGAGGAGCATGCCAAGGAAATGGGCTTTACGGGCCGCGAGCCGCCGTTCTTCTTTCTGAAACCGGCCGATGCCGTGGTCGCAGTGGAAGCCGGCAGCACCGCCGAGGTCGACTACCCCACGCTGACCCAGAATCTGCACCATGAGATCGAACTCGTGGTCGCCATCGGCAAGGGCGGCAAGAACATCAAGGCCGCCGACGCGCTGCAGCATATCTACGGCTACGCCGTGGGTCTGGACATGACGCGCCGTGACCTGCAAAACGAAATGAAAAAACAGGGCCGGCCCTGGTGCATAGGCAAGGCCTTCGAGCAGTCGGCTCCCATCGGCCCCATCACCCCTGCAGCTCAGGCCGGCGACATCGTCAACGCCGAGATTTCCCTGCAGGTCAACGGCGCAGACCGCCAGCGCAGCCATATCAACAAGCTGATCTGGAATATCGCCGAGACCATAGAGCACCTGTCCGCGGCCTGGGAGCTGCAGCCCGGCGATCTGATCATGACCGGCACCCCCGAAGGCGTGGCTGCCGTCGTCCGAGGCGATGTGCTTGAAGGCGCCGTCGCGGGGCTGACCCCCATCAAGCTGCAGATCGTCTAAGACTCCGCTGCGCACCGGCCTATGGCGTCAAGGGGGTTGAACCGAGCTTTTTGGTCAACTCCCTTTTTCATAGCTTGCAGTGCCTGTTGTGCCTGCGCTTGTGGGCCATATTGCTTATAGTGCTGGAATGATTTTCCGCAGCCCCATCAAGTTCTGCCGCAATTGCGGCACCGCAGTCACCTACCGCGTTCCCGACGATGGGGACACGCGCGAGCGTGCTGTCTGCCCGGCCTGCGGCACCATTCATTATGAAAATCCGCTCAATGTGGTGGGCACCCTGCCCGTGATGGATGACGGACGCGTTCTGCTGTGCAAGCGCAATATCGAGCCGCGCTACGGCAAATGGACGCTGCCGGCCGGTTTTATGGAACTGGCCGAAACCACCAGCGGCGGCGCACAGCGCGAAACCGACGAGGAAGCCGGTGCCGATATCGAGATGGGGCGTCTGTTTTCCGTGATCAACGTGCCTCAGGTCGGCCAGGTGCATTTCTTCTACCTGGCCCGGCTCAAAAGCGAGCAGTGCTACCCCGGCCCCGAGACCCTGGAGGCCAGGCTCTTTGCCGAGGCCGAGATTCCGTGGGAGGAAATCGCCTTCCGCACCGTCAAGGCGACCCTGGAGCGCTATTTCGCCGACCGCAAGGCCAGACAGCTGGACAACGGGCATATCCACTGCATCGACCTCGCCTGAGCGCCAGTAAGGCCCGAAGTACAACCCGCTTTGACGCTTGCCGGCTCTTGCCCGGCCGGCAAGCGCGCTGCTCGCGCACGGCCATAGCCGCGGCAGCATTGAAACGCTGACGCCCGAGACCGCTCTGCGCCCGGGCATCCGTCCCGCGACGGCTCCCGCCCCTCCCAGCTCCGCATCGCACCAGCCGCAGATCCGCGCGCACCGATCTGCTCCTGGCGCCCGGCTGCCCGTAGCCTGCAACAGTACTCGGCCCACTCATTTTATTGATGAGAAATAACGGCTGTTTATCTGTTTTCTGCCCAATATATCTATTCAGGAAACAAGGCCATTGGGCTTTTCTGTCATTAACTTTAGGCAGGGGTTTATGGAAGTTGTCCGACTTGCCGCTCTAGACGGGTATTCAACAGAATTACGAATAAATACAAGCCAAACAAGACCTAACACCCTGTGAACGCTCTGGCAGCAGACGCAGGGGCTTCAGACATTCGGCCCGGACAAAAGCAGACGTTTAAACCACCCGCCAAGATATATGCAGTCAAACACCAGCACCCATGGCTACTCTCTGCAGTTTCTGCAGCGAGTATGGCCTTTCGCCCTGCTGGTCGGCGTGCTGATACTCAGCGCCAGTTCCAGCCTTTATCTGCTTTCCTCCGTACGCAGCTTCGTCAACGGCGAAAGCCTCTGGTCCAAGGCGCAAAAAGACGCCATCTATTACCTCTCGCGCTATGCCGATAACGGCAAGCAGGCGGATCTGGACCGCTACCAGCAGGCTTTGCTGGTTCCCCATGGCGACGCCCAGGCCAGGGAGGCCCTCTACGGCGAGCCCGTCCAGCTCGATGTCGCGCGCCATGGCATAGAGCAAGGCCAGAACCACCCCGACGATGTGGACGGCATCATCTGGCTGCTGCGCACCTTCCGCCACTTCGCCTGGGTGCAGGAGCCCGTCCACTACTGGAAGCAAGGCGATCAATACCTGGAACAGCTGGACGCGCTGGCCCGGGAGATCCGCAAAAGCTATGAGGCCGGCGATCCGTCTGCCGCCAGCATCGCCACCTGGAAAAGCGAGATCGATCTGCTCAACCAGGGCGCGACGGCCGTCACCAAGGCCTTCAGCGATTCCCTGGGCCAGAGCTCGCGCAAGATGGTGGCGCTGCTGCTGGTGCTCAATTGCAGTCTGGCCCTGATCCTCATGGTTCTCTGGACCTGGCACACCTGGCACCTGGTGCAGCAGCGCGAGCAGATCCAGGCCGGTCTCAGAACCGAAAAAGAGCGCGCCGAAACCACGCTGGCCGCACTCGGCGATGCCGTCATCACCGCCGATGCCAGCGGCGTGGTCAATTTCATCAATCCCGTGGCCATAGGCCTGCTGGGCCTGCAAAAGCACAGCTCCGTGGGCAAGTCCATCAAGCAGGTGCTGCAGTTCTACACCATGGACTCGTCGTTCACCAGCGAAAGCCTGCTGACCCAGCTCATGGCCGACGAGGTCACCGTGCGCGACGAGCAGACGCACTGGGTGCGCCGCGCCGACCACAGCATTGTTCCGGTCAAGGTCATGGGCTCGTCCATAGTGCGCGACGGACAGGCCACGGGCGCGGTATTCGTGCTGCACGATGTCTCGCGCGAGCAGCAGTACATGGACCAGCTGTCCTGGAACGCGCGCCATGACACGCTCACCGGTCTTGAGAACCGCAGCGAATTCGAGCGCCGGCTGCAGAAACTGCTAACCCAAGGCCTGCACCAGGTCAAGCCCTGCGCGGTGCTCTACATCGATCTGGACCAGTTCAAGCTGATCAACGAAACCTGCACCCATTCGGCCGGCGACGAAATGCTGCGCGAAGTCTCGCGCATGCTGCAGGCCAGCCTGCGCGGCAGCGATTTCCTGGCCCGCATGGGCGGCGACGAATTTGGCGTGCTGCTGGAGAATTGTCCGCCGCCATCGGTTTCGGCGATTGCCGAAAAGCTGCGCCAGGCCGCCCAGCAGCTGCAGGTGAGCTGGGGCGAGAAAAGCCTGCGCACCAGCTTCTCCATCGGCGTGGTCCATATCCCCGGCGACGCCAGCAAGGTCTCGGACCTGCTGCGCATGGCCGACATGGCCTGCTGCCAGGCCAAGGAACGCGGGCGCAACAAGATCTTCGTCTACACGCCCGAAGACGGCATCTACAGCCGCTATGTGAGCGAGATGGAATGGGCCACGCGCATCCGCGCGGCGCTGGACGAGGACCGCTTCTGCCTCTATGCGCAGAGCATTGCCCCGCTGCAAAAAGGCGGCGAAGCCGGACTGCATTTCGAGGTGCTGCTGCGTCTGCGCGACGAGCAAGGCCAGATTCTGGGGCCCGGCGCCTTTATTCCCGCGGCGGAGCGCTACGGCCTCATGCCCTCGCTGGACCGCTGGGTGATCTCCAGAACCCTGCAGACCCTGGCCCAGCAGAGCGCCGGCTCCCAGCGCGTGGGCACCTGCGCCATCAATCTCTCCGGCACCAGCCTGGACGACGACAGCCTGCTGGAATTCGTGCAGTCCGAGATGCAGCAATACGGTATCGCGCCGCACACGCTGTGCTTCGAGATCACCGAAACCTGCGCCATCGAGAACCTCAGCAATGCCACACGGCTGATCCAGGCCCTGCGCTCCATGGGCTGCCGCTTTGCGCTCGACGATTTCGGCGTGGGCATGTCCTCCCTCACCTACCTCAAGCAGCTGCCCGTGGACTATCTGAAGATAGACGGCGGCTTCGTGCGCGACATGCTGCAGGATGCGGGCAACCACGCCATGGTGGAGATGATCAACCGCATAGGCCATATCCTGGGCAAAAAGACCGTGGCCGAATTCGTGGAAAACCGCGAAATCGCCGAAACCCTCAAGACCATAGGCGTGGACTACGCACAAGGCTATGCCGTGGCCCGCCCCCGGCCCATGACGGCCGACTACTTTGCGCCCACGCACGAAAACCAGCTGCCGCAGTGGTGCGACGCGCTGGCTCTGAGTTGAGGCCCTGACTCCGCGGAACTCCGCCGAACTCCGCTTAGCGCGGCTTGCGCGTGCCGCCGCTCTTGGCCGGCCCGGCCGCTGCCTTGAAGCCCGGCTTGGCCTTGCCGCCCACGCCCGCACGCGGCGGCAGTCCCGTGTGCTGGGTCAGCAGCTTGCCCGGCTGGGGCTGGCTGCTACGGAAACGCACGTCACCCTTGGGCTCCAGGCTGGCATCTTCCGAACGGCGGCGCACGGCCACGGCCTTGCCATCCTTGTTGGTGGTGTAGCCGATGCCGCCACCGCTCTTGGACGAGGTGCTGTTCTTCTTGCGCGCACTCTGATAACTGCCGTCCACCAGAGGCTGGAAGGTCGGAATCAGATGCTGCTTGCCGTTGCCGATCAGGTCGGCGCGGCCCATGGCCTTGAGCGCCTCGCGCAACAGCGGCCAGTTGTTGGGGTCGTGGTAGCGCAGAAAAGCCTTGTGCAGGCGGCGACGCTTTTCGCCACGCACGATGTCCACGCGTTCCTCGGCCTCGTCGCGCATCTGGCGGCGCACCTTGGTCAGCGTGTTGCGGCCGCTGTGGTACATGGCCGTGGCCGTGGCCATTGGGCTTGGGTAGAAGGTCTGGACCTGGTCGGCGCGGAAGCCGTTCTTCTTGAGCCAGATGGCCAGATTCATCATGTCTTCGTCGCTGGTGCCCGGGTGGGCGGCGATGAAGTAGGGAATCAGGAACTGTTTCTTGCCGGCCTCTTCGCTGAACTTCTCGAACAGCTGCTTGAACTTGTCATAGCTGCCTATGCCCGGCTTCATCATCTTGGTCAGCGGGCCCTGCTCGGTATGTTCGGGCGCGATCTTCAGATAGCCGCCCACATGGTGCTGTACCAGTTCCTTGACGTACTCGGGCGACTTGACGGCCAGGTCGTAGCGCAGACCGGAGCCGATCAGGATCTTCTTGATGCCGGGCAGCTTGCGCGCGCGGCGGTAGATCTTGATCAGCGGCCCGTGGTCCGTGTGCAGGTTCTGGCAGATGCCGGGGAACACGCAGCTGGGCTTGCGGCAGGCCGCTTCGATCTGCGGGCTCTTGCAGCCCAGGCGGTACATATTGGCCGTGGGGCCGCCCAGGTCGGAAATGGTGCCGGTAAAGCCCTTGACCTTGTCGCGGATCTCTTCGAGCTCCTGGATGATCGAGTCTTCCGAGCGGCTCTGGATGATGCGGCCCTCGTGCTCGGTGATGGAGCAGAAGGTGCAACCGCCAAAGCAGCCGCGCATGATGTTCACCGAGGTGCGGATCATCTCCCAGGCCGGAATCTTGGTCGCACCCTCGTGGCTGCCGCTTTCGTCGGCATAGGCGGGATGCGGGCTGCGTGCATACGGCAGGCCGAAAACCCAGTCCATCTCTGCCGTGGTCAGCGGAATGGGCGGCGGGTTCATCCACACATCGCGGGCCGTGGTCCCCTCGCCGTGAGCCTGGACCAGCGCACGGGCATTGCCGGGGTTGGTCTCCAGGTGCAGCACGCGATTGGCATGGGCGTAGAGAATCGGGTCGCTCTTGACCTCTTCGTAGCTGGGCAGGCGCAGCACGGTACGCTCGCGCGGAGGCAGCTTGGACTTGCTGCGCAGCGAGAGATTGGGCACGAACTGTATGGGCTGTACCGATGCCACGGATTTGGCATCATTTGCGCCGCTGCCACAGGCCGCGGCTGCGCTGTCGGCGCCTGATTTCGCAGCATCTTCCTTGGAGCAGCTCTGGCCCTGGGCCTCGGCCTGCTCGCTGGTCGTCATATAGGGGTTGATATGGGGCTCGACCTCGCCGGGCTCGTCCACCGTGGTGGAATCGACCTCGAACCAGCCCTCTTCCGACGCACGGCGGAAAAACGAGGTACCGCGCACATCGGTGATGTTCTCCACGGGTTCGCGCGCCGCGATGCGGTGCGCCACCTCGACCAGGGCCCGCTCGGCATTGCCATAGAGCAGGATGTCGCACTTGCTGTCCACCACGATGGAGCGGCGCACCTTGTCGCTCCAGTAGTCATAGTGGGCGATGCGGCGCAGCGAGCCCTCGATGCCGCCCAGCACGATGGGCACGTCCTTGTAGGCCTCGCGGCAGCGCTGGCAATAGACGATGGCCGCGCGATCGGGGCGCTTGCCGGCCACATCGCCGGGCGTGTAGGCGTCGTCGGAGCGGATTTTGCGATCGGCCGTGTAACGGTTGATCATCGAGTCCATGTTGCCGGCCGTCACGCCCCAGAACAGATTGGGCTTGCCCAGGGCCTTGAAGGCCTCGGCGCTCTGCCAGTCGGGCTGGGCGATGATGCCCACGCGAAAGCCCTGGGCCTCAAGCACGCGGCCGATCACGGCCATGCCAAAGCTCGGGTGGTCCACATAGGCATCGCCCGTGACCAGAATGATGTCGCAGCTGTCCCAGCCCAGCTGATCCATCTCCGCCCGGCTCATGGGCAGGAACGGCGCCGGGCCAAAGCGCTTGGCCCAGTACGGTTTGTAGCTGGTCAGCGGTTTGGCATCGCGATGAAAAAAGGAAACATCAACCGGGGCGTTCATGTGGATGGGGCTCTAGCGGCCAGTGCGGGGAAAGAACCGGCCAGTGTACTTTTCCGGCCCCGGCCTTGCACGCCTAAGGTCTTGCGCGTGCAGAGCTGGACTCCGAGTTTCATAGCATCCAGCGCCTTCCCCAATTAGAAATCAAACGGTATTCAGCGTGAAACCAAGTAAAAACAGGCGCTTGCCACTTTCAACTTCATAGCAGATCAAGTCGGCTTTTAGCCGGCCTGCAAGCAAAAAAGCCCGCCATGCGCCGGCGGGCTCGATGGATTGGAGTCCCGATTCAAAGATCGCGCTGGGCCGCGGCAATCAGCTCAGCAAAGAGCTGGGCATCGCCCAGGCGGTTGGCGGCCAGCAGCGCCAGCTTGACGAGCAAAAGCTCGGACTTGTCGGCACCCGCGCCATCTATGGCCGTGGCAAGCTGGTCGTAGACGGTTTCCAGGCCGGCGATATCCAGGGTCTTGGCAGTGTTCATTTCGGGTCTCCTCAGGCGGGCAAGGCCGCCTTGAATGCGGCTTGCAGGCGGTTGGCGTCCAGCGCCATCCAGCGCGCGCAGACATGTTGATCGGGGCGCAGCAGATAGGCCGCGCCGTTGGCCATCACTCCGTAGCGGCCGCGGCAGCGGCCCTGGCTGTCGTCCAAGACCAGATCGGCGCCAGCCACCGCTGCCGCCCCCAGGCTGCTGACGGCGATGATGCGCGCGCCGACACCGCGCGCCCTCACGGCGTCCACCACCTGGCGCAGCTCGGCAGGGATGGGCTGGCCGTCGCTGAAGTACAGCAGATCGAAGCCGCCGCCCAAGTGATCAAGCAGATAGCTGTCGGCCGCGAAGCGCACGTTCACGGGCGGCGCGCCATGGGCGGGGCCGGATTTGAACAGCAGATTGTCGTCGCCCACGCTGTTGAGCGGCGATTGGCCGTACTCATGCGGGCGCGAAGTGCGCCAGTGATAGAGCGGGCCCACAAAGGGCTGACTCAGCGACAGGGACAGCACGGCATCGCGCAGCAGCCTGAAGCCGCGCGTGGGCGGCGCCATGAAGCGCGTGCTCTTGCCCGCCTCCTCGACGATCTCGCGGGCCGCGCCCACGCGTTCGCTGCTGTAGCTGTCGAGCAGCCTGGGGCTGGCCGCGCCCTTGGCCACCAGGGCCAGGCGCCAGCCCAGGCCTTGCGCATCCTGAAAGCCGGTGTTGGCACCGCGCACGCCGAAGATCGGCAGCATATGGGCGGCATCGCCCGCAAAGATCACGCGGCCATGCACATAGCTGGGCAGGGTCAGAGCGCGCGCCGAGTAGACCGAGCTCCAGTCCATCTCCCAGGGCGTGCCGCCAAAACCTATCATTTCCAGCTGGGCGTCGATGCGCGCCTTGAGCGACTCGGGCTTGAGCGCATCTTCGGGGTCTTCGCCGGCGGGCAGCTGATAGTCCACGCGCCAGATGCCATGCGGCTCGCGGTGCATGAGAATGGTATTGCCGGGGTTCCAGCCGGGGTCGAAGAATGCCAGGCGCTCGGTGGGCAGGGGCAGATCGATGCGGATGTCGGCGATCACGAAACGGCCTTCGTAGGAAGCGCCTTCCATCAGCAGATTCATGGCCGTGCGTATGCCCGAGCGCGCGCCGTCGCAGGCCACCAGCCAATCGGCCTGCAGCTCGTAGCTGCCTTCGGGAGTATCGACTTCCACCTTGGCCGTCGCGCCCTCGCCTGCGCCGATCTGCTCGACCTTGTTCACGCGATTGCCCCAGCGCAGCTCGATCAGCGGGTTGGCCGCCACGGCATCGACCAGATATTCCTCCAGATACTGCTGCTGCAGATTGATCATGGGGAAGAAGCGGTCGTCGTCGGCGCGCGCGTTTTCCATGCGGAACACGCGCTGGCCGCGGTAGATGGAGTTGCCATAGCACCAGGGCAGCCCGGTTTCGGTCACGCGCTGAGCCACGCCCACCTGCTGCAGGATCTCCATGGAGCGGCGTGTGAACACGATGGCGCGACTGCCTTCGGAAACCTGGAGTTCGGACTCCAGCACCACGCAGCGCTGGCCGTGGCGCGCGATCTCCAGCGCCGTGGTCAGGCCCACGGGGCCGGTGCCGACGATGACTATCGGGTGTTTCTGTGCGCCCGGATGCTCGGAGGCCAGCCAGGGCCGGTGAACCCGGTATTGGTAATAGATAGAGCGGCGTGGCTCTGCGTGGGGCTGATGCATGTCTGTGTCTCCTTGGAGGGCGCCAGGGTGGAACCTGCGGGCGCCCAAGCCTGTTGCTGGCTGGAAGCACAGTGTAGAAAAGCCCGTCGCGCCGCATGTCACCATATGGAGACATATGGTCGGATGCCTATCGCATCGTAATCGAGTACGCCTCCAGCCCTTGCCTGCTCTGCGCCAGCAGCTATCAAAACAAGTATCCGACAGAGGTTTACAGCGGCCCGTCCATGGCTTCGGCAGGCTCCATGAGCAGCGCAAACAGCTCGCGCTGGCCCTGCACGCCGAGCTTGGCGCAGACGCGCTTGATATAGGTGCGCGCGCTGCTGAGCGTGATCCCCAGGCGCTGCGCGAGCGCATCGGCATCCAGCCCCTGGGCGAGAGCCCGCACCACATCCAGATCCCGCACGGTCAGCTGCTCGAAGCGCCGCGCCAGCCGCCCCAGCACCAGGCCCACCAGATCATCCTGCAACGCCTGGCCCGCATAGTGCAGGCGCATGGCCTGCATGACCAGGGGCGCAAAAGCCTCGATCTGCGCAATGGCCGCGGCATCGAAGCGGCCATGCTCCTCGCCCCGGTAGAGGTTGACGGACAGCCAGCGCGCGTTCTCCTGCAGCATCAGCAGCGACAGCCGCTCGGCAATGCTGGGCAGCTCGTAGCAGACATGGCGGTATTCGGGGTGCTGCACATCGTCCGGCGCCTGGCGGTGCAGCCAGACGCGCGGCTTGGCGTGCGGGTCTGCGGCCAGGCGCGCCAGCTCGGCCTGCATCACGCGCTGCGAACCGTCTAGCGGATAGAAGCGCTCGCTGTAATCCTGCGAGATCATGGGCAGCGCGCCGGTGCGCGCCCTGTCGCCCAGGCCCACCACACGCGGCCGCGCCATGCCCTGGAAGGAAAAAATCGTGCATTGCGCCAGCGGCACCTGCCGCCCCAGCAGATGCAGAATCTGCTCGGCCAGCGCATCGCTGCTGCTGCGCCCCACTTTCTCCAGCAAGGCCGTGACATCGGCCAGAGCCACGGGCAGCTGAGCGGCCTGCGCGGCCGCAGGCAGCAGCATCCAGTGCGAACGATGGGCAACAGAAGCGGAGCAAGAAGAGGCAGACATGCGCTGGGGAAAACAGGCCAGCCTGGATTGTCACCGCAAGGCCCGCGTCAAACACGGCCACGGGCAAAAACCGGCCGATCGGGTGCAGATCAAGCGGTTCGGGCATTCAGCAACAGTCGCATGGCAGCCGTCTTGTGCCGCGGCCGCAGTCGCGCAGATCCGTAGAGCGCCTACCACTCGCCCACATTGCGAATGCGCTGCAGCAGATCCCATTCGTCCTCGGCGCCGCTGGTCTGCATCAAGGGTTCGTCTTGCTCCTGAGCCAGCGGCGGCGGGGAATAGTGCTCACGGCCAAAGGTGTGCTCGCTCAAGACCTGATCTGCGGTGGTATGCATGTTCATGGCTGCCTCCTTCTCGCAAAAGCTTAATGCGCCCATCGGACCTCGTCTGTAGGAAAGCGAAACGGCGGCGCGTCTGCCTGAGCTGACCGCGGCGTCATCCTGCCATCGGGCCGTCATCAAATCGCCAACCTGCCCAGCAGGCCGCTGCTTTGGGGTTATGCTGCCGACCGCCATGCCCCAGACTCTCCGCGCCCCTGCACACAGTGACCTGACCATCAAGAAAAGCCGCTTCATCGGCTGCGTGCAGCCCATGACGGACCGTGCCAGCGCCCAGGCCGTGGTGGAAACACTGAGGCGCGAACACCCGGGCGCGGCCCATGTCTGCTGGGCCCTGCTGGCCGGCGGCCAATCGGCGGCCGTCGACGATGGCGAGCCCAGCGGCACGGCCGGCCGCCCCATGCTGGATGTGCTGCGCCACCAGGATCTCGAAGGCGTGCTGGCCACCGTGGTGCGCTATTTCGGCGGCGTCAAGCTGGGTGCCGGCGGGCTGGTACGCGCCTATACCGACGCCATTGCCCAGGCGCTGCTGCAGGCCGAAAAAATCGCCATCCAGCGCATGCAGACCCTGCTGTGCACCGCCCCCTATGCGCTCGAAGGCCTGGTGCGGCGCATGGCGGAGTCTGCCGGCGCCGAGCTGCTACAGGTTGAGCATGGCAGCCTGGTCAACTTCCGGCTCAAGCTGCCCGAATCCCAGGCCGCGGCCTTTGTCAGTGCCCTCAATGAAAGCGGCCAGGGCCGCATAGGCTGGCTCGAACCCGACTGAGGTCCGGCCAACAGCCCTCCCCGGCCTGTCCGCGTCTGCAGATTCCCCAATACCGGCCGCACCTCGTTTATAAAGAGAGGATAGAGAGACATCCAGGCGGAGCGCCCCGTGTTCGAGCGGGCAGGCACCGACCAGGAGCGAGGGACCAGCCTAGGCCTACCTAGCGCAGCAGTGCGCAGCGACGGAGCCCGGGCGCCGATAGGGGGTTGCAGCACATGTACAACATCGCGGAAGCAGGCCGAAAGTTCGTCCGGCCGGCCCAGGGCTGGGCCTCATGGTCATTGCGCCTGCCCCAAAACCAGAGCGAATCCCCGAGCATCCGCGCCACCCTGGCCTTGCTGGTCGTGCTGTGCATTCTGCCTATCTCGCTGGTGGCCGGGCTGCTGCTCGTCAACTACTACAAGCACGAGCAGCGCCAGCTTTCCATCAGCGTCCTCAACCAGGCGCAAAGCCTGATGCTTGCCGTCGACAGGGAATTTGCCGCCACCCAGGCTGCGCTGCAGGCGCTGAGCACCTCGCACCGCCTGGCCACCGGAGATCTGGAGGGCTTTCACAACCGCGCCGAAGAGGTGCTGGAGAATGTGCAGGCGGACAGCATCGTGGTCGTCGACCCTTCGGGCCAGCTGCTGCTTTCCACGCATCTTCCCTATGGCGCTCCACTGCCAAAACTCAAGGACAGGACTCTGCTGAACCAGATTCTGGAGACCGGCAAACCCGGGGTCTCCAACCTGTTCACGGGCCCCATCGTCAACCGCCCCATCTTTACCGTCGGCGTTCCGGTGAAAATCGCCAACACCACGGCCTACTCGCTCAACGCGACATTCACCTCGAAACAGATAATGGCCGTGCTGCAGGCCCATGGCTTTCCCGATTCGTGGCGGGTAGTCGTCATGGACAGCACGGGCCATATCGTGGCGCGCTCCCGTGACCTGGACAAGTTTCTCGGCAAATCCGTGACCCCGGACCTGATCGACCACATGCGCCAGTCCAACGACGACAGCTTCGACTCCGTGACACTGGACGGCGTGCCGGTACTGACGGCTTTCAGCGCCTCGCCGGTTTCCCACTGGTGTGTTGCCGTGGGCATTCCCAAGGCCGAATTGACGGCGGGACTGCGACACACCTTGCTGCGCCTGGTGTTTGGGACCGCTGCGGCCCTGGGCATAGGCCTGTGGCTGGCCTGGTTTGTCGGCGGGCGCGTGGCGCGCTCCATCACCGGGCTGATGCAGCCGGCCATCGAACTGGTCTCGGGCGAGAAGCTGGAAATCCCTCCCCTGCATTTCAAGGAGGCCAACGCCATGCGCAGCGCACTGCTGCAGGCCTCGGAGCTGCTGCAGCAATCCAGGCATGATGCCCATCACGATGGGCTCACGGGCCTGCCGAATCGCACGCTGTTCCATTACTCCGTGGCCCAGCAACTGGCGCTGTGCCAGCGCAACAACAAGGAGCTGTGCATTCTCTTCATCGACCTGGACGGCTTCAAGGCCGTAAACGATACCCTCGGCCATGCGGCGGGTGACCAGCTGCTGCGCGAGGTTTCGCAGCGCATGACCCGTGCCTGCCGGGAGTCGGACATTTCGGCCCGGCTTGGCGGCGACGAGTTTGCCGTGGCCCTGATCCATTCGGATCTCGAGCATTCGCGCGTCTTTGCCACGCAGCTGGTGGAGCTGATCTCCCAGCCCTATATGCTGGGCGGTTGCCGGGCCGAGGTCTCGGCCAGCATAGGCATAGCGCACTTCCCGAGCACGGCCACCGATGTGGATACGCTGCTGGCCAAGGCCGATCACGCCATGTACCAGGCCAAATCCACGGGCAAACGGCGGGTTTGCCTGGCGAGCTGATCGCCCTTGTCTGAAGGCCTGTGTTCCGGCATGGCTCAAGCAAAAGGCCACCCTCGGGTGGCCTTCAAACTACCATGAGCGACTAGCCAAGTCAGGGCTTGATCGCGATCTTCAGCACCCCGTCGCGCTGATGGCTGAACAGGTCGTAGGCATCGACGATGTTTTCGAGCTGGTACTTGTGCGTGACCAGGGGGTTGAGATCGATGCGCCCGCTGGCGATGACCGACATCAGCCGCCGCATGCGCTCCTTGCCACCCGGGCACAGTGCCGTATTGATGCGGTGATCGCCCAGCCCCGCGCCAAAAGCATCGAGCGGAATCTTCAGATCCGTGGAATAGACGCCCAGACTGGACAGAGTCCCGCCAGGACGGATGCAGCGCAGCGCGCTCTCGAACGTGCCCTGGGTGCCAAGCGCCTCGATGGCGCTGTCGGCTCCCTTGCCTCCCGTGATCTTCAGCACTTCGGCCACCACATCCTGGGTCTTGAAGTTCAAGGTGATATCGGCGCCCAGCGCCTTGGATACGGCCAGCCGCTCCTCATTTCCGTCCACGGCAATGATGGTGCTGGCTCCGCGCAGCTTGGCGCCGGCCGTCGCGCACAGGCCGATCGGACCCTGGGCGAACACCACCACCACATCGCCGATCTTGATATTGGCGTTTTCCGCACCCGCAAAACCCGTGGACATGATGTCCGGGCACATCAGCACCTGCTCATCGCTCAGCCCGTCCGGGACGGGAGCCAGATTGCCCTGGGCATCGGGCACGAGGATGTACTCTGCCTGCGCTCCGTCGATCAGGTTGCCGAAACGCCAGCCGGCGGTCAATTTATAGCCATGGCAGCCGCAGCGGCCGCTTGCGGCCAGATAGCTGCCGTCCTGAGAGGAGGCTCCATCCTGCGCCGCATAGCTGTTGAAATTGGGGCAGATCGCGCCCGCAATGACGCGCTGCCCCTCCTGATAGCCCTGGACCGCGCTGCCCAGCTTGACGATGACGCCCACGGGCTCATGTCCGACCGTGAGCCCCTTGGCAACCGGATATTCACCTTTGAGAATATGCACGTCCGTGCCGCAGATCGTGGTCGTGGTGATCTTGATCAGCGCATCGTTGGGACCTATATCGGGAATCGGCTTGTCTGCGAGCTCGATGCGACCGGGCTCCACAAAGACGGCTGCTTTCATCATCTGTGCCATGACGTTTCCTCTCAATCCTTGGGTGGTTGGGAACTGCAATGTGCAGACTCGTCCGAAAGACTACCCCTCCCGGCGCCCAAGCTGATTGATGCACATCAACGACGCCGTCCTGCTGCAGCAAACCATGAAGCGCGGAAGTCATTGGGTTTCGCATATCAGTATGCTGCAGCAGCCTGCCTTAGCCACGGGTGCGGTGAACGTGTTGTGCCTGGGACAGCTCGGCACTGGGCAGCTGCGATCCGGGCGCGAACAACGGAAAGCCGATGCCGCTGATCACGGGTGGGAGCGACTCGTATTTGGGCGCAGGGGCCTTGTCATCACAGCCCACAAGAGCAGCGGCGGCAACAAGCAATGCGATGGTGCATGGCAATCTCATGGCGGTCTCCTTTCACGATTGGAGCCCATGGTAAGTCCGGCCGAATCCTGAATATGCCCCAAAGTTGCAGCATCCATATCCGCTTGCATTCGCATGCAAGCTTGCGGAAAACGCCGCATGGCGTGAAATTCTGCAAAGTCGGAGGGATTGAATTGCGGCTCAACGGGCCTCGCGCGACCACCGGTTCAAGATTGCCGTAAAAATTCCAAAAAGATGTAGCAACCGGCCCGCTGTCGCGCTTTTTGGCTGGAGCCGTCTTCGTTGGCCGGGGAAATGGCGAGTCCTGGATCAATTAAAGCGCTGCCTAAAGCCCCGTCCATCTCCCATGCTGCAATAACTTGGGCAGCCGGCCTAGGCGGTCGACAATGGAGCGCTATCGAGATCAAGCTGCTGTTTGAGCTCGTCATCCCGGCGAGCGCCAGGATGACGAAACATCACGACTTCAAAGAGCCCGAGCACCTGTCACCGCATGTACCTCGGAACCTGATTGCCACGCGCATACATGCACTGCATGTAGGCGTTGTTGTACTGGTACTGGATCGCCCCCTGCGAATATGACGTGCTGGGTCCAGCGGCACTGGTTCCCACGATCGCACCGCCGGCGGCGCCTATACCGGCCCCCTGGTGGTTGCCCACGGCCGCACCGAGCGCGGCGCCGAGCACTGCGCCGACGGCGGCCGAGCCCACGGCACGCTCGTTGGCCGCCTGGGCCTGACCTCCAACCATGGACTGGGCGTACTGCATGCACATCGCCTGGTCCTGTTGGAACACTTCGAACGGCTTGGCCGGCGCCGGCATCACCAGCACCGTCGGGCCCATGGGCTGCGTCGCGCAGCCCACGAGCGCCAGCGTGCACGGCAGCGCCAGGGCCAGTAAACGTGAGGGTGTGAATGCCATGATCGTCAACTCGATGGAAAGACAAAAATCGGAGGCTGCGCGCCGCTCACGGACTGTCCGCCGGCGTTCTGGACTCGTGCCACGGCGTGCTGCATTGCTGCACCGCGGGGTAATAGCCCGGAGGGTCATCGCAGTAGTACGAGAAGGCCGGTTGCGGCGCCAGGTCGGTCACGCCCGCCGCATACGCCGGGTCCGCGTAGATAATGGGTGATACCACCAGTGGGTACGGATACACCGGTGCGGCATAGAAATACCACAGGCCTCCGGTAGCCCACCACCAGCCGCAGCGCCCGCCCCAGCAGGTCTGGCTCCAGCGGCCGCCGCTCCAACGCGCCCAACGGCCAGAATCCATGCGGTAGCCACCCCCGCCACGGGCCGGTCCGCCGCCCCAATGGCTACCGTAGGCCGCGCCACCATGGGAGAAGCCACCGCCATGACCACCATGGCCGCCGTGTTGCGCCAGGGCCAGGCCCGAGCCGCTCAGAAGAAGTGCGCCCGCGAGCAGCCAGCGCAGCGTGCGAGGTGAAGAAGATGCAGACATGTCCGTGCTCCTCGTCCACCGAATCGCGCCCTCCACACGCAGCGAAGAACGCTCCATCGATACCTTGCACGATACGCCTGTACTGTAAAGAGTGCATTGCCCCTGTGTAAATTTGCGCGACCGAGGCTGCGCGCCCAGGTCTTCGCTCTGCACGACGTATTCCCCAATGTGCTGCACGGCATACCCACGCGGCCATGCTGTTGATGGCGGGAGCAACGTCGGCCTATGCCGCCGGCCAGATGGGGCACTCAGTGGAGATGCTTTTGAACGTCTACGCGAAGTGGCTGGGGACGGCCACGGCGATCTGGAGCAGGCGAAACTGGAAAGCTCTATGCTCCATTCATGCCCCAAAAACCAGGCTTTCGAAGTAAGCCATTGATTTCAAAGAGGAAAATTGGAGCGGGCGATGGGAATCGAACCCACGTTATTTGCTTGGGAAGCAAGAGTCCTACCATTGAACGACGCCCGCATTTCTTGGCGAAACCACGAAATGGTTGCCCGGATACGCGACCGCGGCCGGGGCCGGGGCCGCGTGGTATGGGCGCTATCGTACATCAAGCCCATGCCCGATCCGCCAAAAATCCGGTGCTGCTGCCAAATTTCGGCTCGGGCTTTCCCTCAAAGGTAGCGGCTGGGAGAGCGCCTTCCTTGGCTTTATTAGGGGCACTTGGGTCGCAGCGGCTTTGCCACAAATCGCACGAGTAAAATTGTGCGGGATCAAACAGTCTGCATTTGGCTTGCAGCTCTGACACGGAGCGGCCGCCAGCCCATACAGGTTTCCGCCCATGCCGCACCGGGCTGTGATCCCTAACATCCATAACCACAAGTCTCGCCCGCGTCCGCCGAACCATGTCGATCTCTTTTTGCGACTTCGCCCTGCTTGCCGCGCATCGCCCGATCCGATGCACGGATGACGGCCGGATTGCCGCAGTTCCCGAGGTGCGGGCATGAGCGAGCAGGCGCTGTATGACCTGGCTCCGGCCCTGGAGCTGATGGCTTTCGGCCTGTGCCTGGCACTTGGGCCTTTGTTCTGGGTCTGGTGGCGCAATCGCGGCACCGGTCCCGGCAAGCGCCTGCAGGCGCTGTGCGTGCTGACGCTGTTTCTGACCTTCGATCTGGTGCTGTTCGGCGCCTTTACGCGCCTCACGGACTCGGGCCTGGGCTGCCCCGACTGGCCCGGCTGCTACGGAACCTCCAGCCCCATCGCGGCCCATGCGCAGATTTCCTCGGCACAGGCGGCCATGCCTACCGGCCCCGTCACACATGGCAAGGCCTGGGTGGAGATGATCCACCGCTATCTGGCCACCACCGTGGGCGTTCTCATCATTGCCATGACCTGGATGTCGTGGAAGCGTGCCATGGCCGCACGCCGCGCCGGCAATCCAGAGGCTGCGACGGGTGCCGCCAGCCCCTGGTGGCCCACGCTGGCCCTGCTCTGGGTCTGCATTCAGGGGGCTTTCGGCGCACTGACGGTGACCATGAAGCTGTTCCCGGCCATCGTCACCCTGCATCTGCTGGGCGGCACCGGCCTGCTGGCGCTGCTGTGCATTCCGGCTTCGGCCCTGAGCCGGCAGCAGGCCGGGCTGTCGCCCGCACCGCTGGCCTGGAGTTTGCGCTCCGCCCTGTGGCTGTGCCTGATTTTGCTGGTGCTGCAGGTCAGCCTGGGCGGCTGGGTCAGCACCAATTACGCGGTGCTGGCCTGCACCAGCTTCCCGACCTGCCACGGCAGCTGGTGGCCGGCCATGAATTTTGGCGAAGCACTGCAGATCTGGCGTCCACTGGGTCTGCTGGCCGACGGCAGCAACATCAGCTTCGAGGCCCTGACGGCCATCCACTACAGCCACCGCCTCATGGCCTATGTGGTGGTGCTGGCGCTGGCCGCCCTGTGGTGGGCGCTGGGCCGCGCACCGGCTCTGGCCCAGCAGCGCCGCCTGCTGGCCTTTTTCGTGCTGCTCCAAGTTTTGACGGGTCTGTCCAATGTGGTGTTGGACTGGCCTCTGGTGGCGGCCGTGCTTCACACGGGTGGAGCCGCGGCCCTGGTAACGATTGTGGTCTGGAGTCTGGCCGTGACGCGAGCAAATGCCGCCGTCGTCGCCGACACGGCAGGCCCGAGAACTGCGCAGCGCCTGGCCTGAGGTGGCGCGCATAAAGAGTGATTGCATGAATCAAAGTGAAGCCTTGCTGGACAACAGCTCTCGCCTGAGTCAGTTCTATGCGCTGACCAAGCCCCGCGTGGTCCAGCTCATCGTGTTCTGTGCGCTGATCGGCATGGTGTTGGCCGTGCCCGGCTGGCCCAGCGGCGCCCAGTGGCTGCATATGGCCCAGGCCTGTGCCGGCATCTGGCTGGTGGCCGCCGCCGCCGCCGCCTTCAACTGTCTGGTGGAGCGCCATATCGACGCCAAGATGAAGCGCACGGCCTGGCGCCCTACAGCGCGCGGCGAGCTGTCCGGTCAGCAGGCCCTGGCCTTCTCGGCCATTCTGTGCATGGTTGGCGCGACAATTCTCTGGGTCTGCACCAATGCGCTGACCATGTGGCTGACGCTGGCCACCTTCGTCGGCTATGCCGTGATCTACACCGTGGTGCTCAAGCCGGCCACGCCGCAGAACATCGTGATCGGCGGCGCCTCGGGCGCCATGCCGCCGGTGCTGGGCTGGGCCGCCATGACCGGCGACGTGGGCGCCGAAGCGCTGATTCTGTTTCTGATCATCTTCCTCTGGACGCCGCCACATTTCTGGGCGCTGGCACTGTATCGCGTCGATGACTACCGCAAGTCCGGACTGCCCATGCTGCCCGTGACCCACGGCAGCGAATACACCAGGCTGCAGATCCTGCTGTATACGCTGGTGCTGTTTGCGGCCGGCCTGCTGCCGTTCATGTACGGCATGAGCAGCTGGATCTACCTGATCGCCGCCGTCGTTCTGGGCGCGGGCTTTTGCGCCTATGCCCTGGCCCTGTACCGCAATTACTCGGACGAGCTTTCGCGCCGGACTTTCCGCTTCTCGCTGATTCACCTGAGCCTGCTGTTCCTGGCCCTGCTGGTCGACCACTACATCTGGCTGGGCTGATTGAAAGCCCCGCAGTCGACGCCAAGCCCGGTCACGCCGGGCTTTTTCATGCTCACCCAAAGATAGCTGGCGACACATATTGCATAAAGGCCAGCGGCCTGTTCGGCATCAAATCATAAAAAACGGCCAGCTCCGCGAGGAACTGGCCGTCTACATTGCTGCGTCGGGTCTCTTTACAGGCCCTTGAGCAGCTTGCCGTTGACTTCCTTGCCGTACATGGAGAACTTGCCGCCATGGTACTTCTCTGCCGTGGCCTGCAGATTGCCGTTGAAGCGCGGGTCCTGGCCGCGTTCCTGGCTGTTGATGAAGGTGGACACGTCCCAGGCTTCCTGGTCGGTCAGCGTGGCATTGCCGTAAGGCATGTTGTTCTTGATGAAGTTGGCAGCCTTGTCGATGTCGTGCATGCCGGCGCCCCAGTTGTAGGAGTCCTTGCCCCACAGCGGCGGGAACACGGGCACATTGCCCGACTTCTGGCCCTGGCCGTCCGCACCGTGGCACAGCGCGCACTTGGCTTCATAGACGGTGGCGCCACGCTCGTAGCTCGGGGTCTCGGCGGGCTCGCCCGCCTTCTTGAAGCCCGATCCCGGCAGCTTCTCGCCGGTCGGGGCCTTCTGCGCCATCCAGTAGGCATAGCTCTCCAGCGCCACCAGGATGTCGTGACCGTCCTGAGGAGCCTTGCCGTTCATGGAATACATGAAGCAGCCGCGGATGCGCTCGGCAAAAGTATCCACATGGTCGGTCTTCTTGCGATAGGCCGGGTACAACGGATAGGCGCCCCACATGGGAGCCGCACCCTTGAGGCGGCCTGCGTCCAGGTGGCAGTTCACGCAGTTGAGCGAGTTGCCCGAAAATCCCACGGCATTGTCGGGCGTGCGCAGGAACAGGGCTTCGCCGCGGCGGATCCAGTCGCCCATGGGGCCGTCGGGAATGTCGGTGGCGGCGGGCGGTGCGAACTCGCCGCTCTTGGCCACCACGGGCACGGCCTTGGCATCGGCCTGGACCACCTTGGCAGGCTCGGCCTTCTCGGGCTTGGCGGGGCTGCTGACATGCATGCCGTACCAGAGGGCACCTCCGAGGCCCGCGAACATGCAGGCCACGACGGCGTATTCGGCCAGATTGGAAGACTTGGCCGTATCTTGTTGTGCTTTGGACATGTTCACCTCAGGGCTTGGCGGGCGCTGCGGCGGCGCCGGGGTTGTGCAGACGCTGGTAGTAGGCCGCTACGGCCTTGACGTCATCGGCCGTGAGCTTCTTGGCAACCTTGCCCATCAGGCCCAGGGGACCGGCATCGCGCTGGCCCTTGTTCCAGGCATCGACCTGGGACTGCATATAGTCGGCGGGCAGATGGCCGATGGCCGGGAAATCCTTGCCCACACCCACGCCGCCCGGGCCGTGGCATTGCGCGCAGGCCGGAATGCCGTCGGCCCAGCGGCCGCGCTCGACCAGCCAGGCGCCGTCATCGTCCTTCTTGCCGGGCAAGGCGCCGCGCACAGGCTTGATGGGCAGAGCCAGGCCCGAGTAATAGGCGGCCACGTCGGCACGTTCCTGCTCGCTCAAGGCCTTGGCCATGGGCGCCATCACCGTGGATTGGCGTGCCCCTGCAGCCAGCTGGGTCAGCTGGCGCTCCAGATAGCCCGCATGCTGGCCCGCGAGTGCGGGAAAGCCGGCCTGGCCTTCGCCCTTGGCACCGTGGCAGGTGGCACAGGCTGCCGCACCGCCGGCGGAGCCGGACTGGGCGATCTTTTCACCGGCAGTTGCATTGCCGCGCAGTGCTGCCTTGGCCGCAGCAGGTTCTTGCGCCCAGGCGCTGGTCGCCATCAGCATGGAAATGCCGACAGCCACCCACGACCGGGGCAGAGTCTTTGTGTTCAAGCGATTCATCTTGGGAATGGAGAAAAACGCGGCGCGCAACTGCAGCAATCAGCCAGGTGCAAACACTGCGTCCGAGCTTTGAAATCGGGAGCTTGCGCAGCAGCACCGCGCAAGTCCCGACTGGACATAGGCTGAAGATACTTACAAAAGATTAAGCAACGGTTAAACCTGAAACGGCTTCAAACCGGAGCGGCCGCCAGAATGCTAGACCTCGACGCCCTCGCAGGCCGCATCGGCAACGCGCAGATACAGGCGCACCACCAGGCCTGTAGCGCCAGCCGGCCCCTGGCCGCCCTGCTCCAGCCAGAGCGCGCGCGGCAACAGCTGCAGCAGGCCGCCGCTGCACTGGGCGATGCGCTGCACTATGGCCAGCCCCAGGCCGCTGCCATGGGCCTGATGCTGCTTGCGCCAGAAGCGCTGGGTGGCCACCGCACAATCCTCGGCGCTCAAGCCTGGCCCCTGGTCCAGCACGCAGAACTCCACATAGCCCGCAGACGCGGCGGGCAGCGTGGCCCGATCGGCACCCGGGCAATCCTCAGGCAGCCGCAGCACATGGCGCAGGCCCAGAAACACCGGGCACTGGACCGGATCCAGCCCGGGCACGCAGCCGTAGCGCAAAGCGTTTTCCAGCAGATTGCGCAGCGCCGAAACCAGCAGGGACTGGGGCACCACGACCTGCAGGTCCTCCAGGCGCGCATCCTCATGATCCTGTTGCGGCAGCCAGCGCAGACGCTGCTGGCCCGAGGGAATGGCGGTTGCCGCCAACGCCCAGGCTTTTTCCAGCGCCTCGCAGGCGCTGCCCGGTTCGCTGCCGCAGACCACCGCACCTGCGCCGTCACCCCCTCCGTCCGCGCCATCCACCGCCTGACAGTCGAGCCGCGCCAGCAACAGCAACTGCTCCAGCGTGTGCTGCAGATGGTCGACGCCTTCGCCGGCCTGCTGCAGCGCATCCCTGGCCATCAGCCACTGCGTAGTCTCGGAAATGGGAAGCAACGCCGGCGCCGCGCCGGCCGCATGCACCGCGCAATCCTGGCTCAGCACCTGCTGCGTGCTCGCGCTGGCCACGGCCATCTGCGCGACCTGCACATGGGTTTTGACGGCAGTCAGCGGCGTGCGCAGTTCGTGAGCCGCATCATCGCTCCAGCGCCGCTCGCGCGCTATGGCACTGTGCACGCGCTGCAGCAAATGGTTGATGGTCTGCACCAGCGGCGCGAGCTCGCGCACATGCAGGCCCTGTGCCACCGGGGAATCGTCGCCGGGCGGGCGCCGCCTGAGCTCCTGGCGCAAGGATTCCAGCGGCCTCAGGCCCCGCGTCACGCCCCACCACATCAGCAGCATGCTGGCCAGCAGCGCCAGCACAAAAGGCAGGACGATGGTGTAGGCAAAGCCCTGGATCAGGCCTTCGCGCACATCGATGCGGTCTGCCGTGGCAATGCGCACGCCGTGCTCCTCCAGCACATAGGTGCGCCACAGGCGACCGCCCTTTTTCATGGTGGAAAAGCCCAGCTGCAGCGGCGCCTGGAAGCTGGGAGCGCCTTCGGTGCGGGCCACGACGCTGCGCTCGGCGGCATCCGCCGGCCGCGAGCGCGGTGCCTGCAGCGGCGAAGCCGGGATCAGCGCCGGGCGTGCGACCCGGTCTCCGCGCGCTGCCGCGTCAGGTGCATCCGGCAAGGGCGCGGCCTGGATTTCGCTGCGCACAATGCTGACCTCGCAGGCCACGCCGTCACGCGCAATCACATTGAGCATGGGCTCCCAGTCACCGGGGCTGGCGTTCTGGGGCTTGAACTGGTGAACAATGCCGGCCACCATGCGGGCCGAGGCGATCAGCCGGTCGTCCAGCACCGAGCGCAGCTCGTGGCGCATGCCGGCAAACATCCAGGCAGCGACTCCGCCCCATAGCGTGCACAGCGCCAGGCACAGCCACAGCAGCAGCCTGACCCGCAGGCTGCGCATCAGTGCCCGCTCCCCTGGGCACGCCCCAGGCGAAAGCCAACGCCGCGCACGGTTTCCACCATGTCCGCGCCCAGCTTGCGGCGCAGATGGTGGACATGCACGTTCACGGCATTGCTCTCCACGTCCTGGCTATAGCCATACAGGCTGTCCCGCAGCTGCTCCAGATTGAGCACCCGGCCCGGCGACTGCAGCAGCGCGCGCAGCAGCGCCCATTCGCGGCGCGACAGATCCACGGGGCGGCCGGCGCGCTGGGCGCGGCCCGCTGCCAGGTCCACCTTCACGTCGCCCAGCAAAATCCAGTCCACGCTGCGGCCCGCGGCGCGGCGCAGCAGCGCATGCAGGCGTGCGGAGAGCTCGTGCAGGTCGAAGGGCTTGACCAGATAGTCGTCCGCGCCGGTCTGCAGACCCTCTATGCGCTGGTCCACCGCATCCCGCGCGGTCAGCACCAGCACCGGCAGCTCCAGACCCTGGCTGCGCCAGCGCGCCAGCAGCTGCAGGCCATCCTCGTCGGGCAGGCCCAGATCCAGCACGCAGACATCGAAATGCGAGGATTTGACGGCCGCATCCGCCTGGCTGGCACAGCCCACCACATCGACGCCAAAGCCCTGTAGCTGCAGGCCCGCCTTGACCCCGCTGGCGACCAAGGCGTTGTCTTCCACTAACAGCACATGCATCGTCTCACCCCGAAAAACCCGCGCCCGCCGCACTCCCATAGCGCGCCGGCCGCCGGTTTCGTTTCCATTTGTCAAAGCAGCCGAGCATCGCAGATTTGGCTTTTTCCAGCGTTAACCACGGCTTAATCCCTTGGCCACAAGATGCGGCCCACTTCCGATTGCCTCCCTGCCTCGCTCCCAGACCATGCGCTTCACGCCTCTTGCCGCCTCCGCCCTCATCCCGGCCCTGCTGCTGACGGCTGCGGTCGCCCGGGCACAACCTCTGCAAGTGCCCGGTCTTGCTGCGCCCTCTGCGGACCAGGCCGAGGTCCTGAGCGCGGAACAGGCTTTTGTGCTGCAGCGGCCCCTGCTGAGCATCAACGATGGAGATACACGAAAACTCGCACTGGCCTGGAACATTGCCCCCGGCTATTACCTGTACCGCGACCAGATCCGCATCACCGACGCCCAGGGGCTGAGCCTTGGCCCAGAAGTTCCCGTGGGCGAGTCGCTGACGGACCCGTTCTTTGGCCGGGTACAGGTGTTCCACCAGCGGCTGGAGGTACAGGCCCGCCTGCCCGAGCACTCTAGCCAGTGGCCGCTGCAAGTGCACTGGCAGGGCTGCGCCCATCTGGGTGTCTGCTACCAGCCGCAGCAGGCGACGGTGACGGCGCTGCAGCTGGGACTGGATCAGCCGCCCGCGCCGGCCGATCGCGCCGAACCGGATCGGCCGCTGTTGCCGACCCTGGGCCGCTGGCTGGCCCTGCCGCCCAGCCTGTCGCTGGGCCCGCTCGTCCTGCCCACGATGGCACTGGCGACTTTGCTCGCCCTCTTTGTCGGCCAGTGGTGGGCGGCCGGCCGCCAGCGGCGCAGCGGCCAGCCGGTGGAAGCCGTTCTGCTGCAAGCCGCTGCGGCCGGCCTGATTGCCGCACGCCTGGCCTATGTGGCCCGCTGGTGGCAGCAATACCTGGCCGAGCTGCCCTCGGGCCTGCTGCAGATAATGGACATACGCGACGGCGGCTGGAACCTCTGGGCCGGTCTGCTTGCCGCGCTGCTCTGGACCCTCTGGTTCGGCCGACACAGTCGCGGCCTGCGTCGCTCAGCGCTGCAGGCGCTGGCCGCAGCTGCTCTGATTCTGGTAGCTGCCAAGGCGCTGCTCACCCTGCCCGAGCCGCAGAAAACCGCTTTGCCCAACATGGCTTTTGTCAACGCGGCCGCCCAGACGGTGGACCTGCGCAGCCATGCGGGTCAGCCCCTGGTCATCAATCTCTGGGCCAGCTGGTGCCCGCCATGCAGGCGCGAGATGCCGGCGCTGGCCCAGGCGCAGAAAGAGCATCCCGAGATTCGCTTTGTCTGGATCAACCAGGGCGAGGATGCGGCTGCCGTGATGCGCTATCTGCAGACCATGGCGCTGCCGCCCGAGCAGGTTCTGCTGGACCCGCAGCAGCGCGCAGGCCAGCACTGGCAGCAGCGCGGCCTGCCCTCGACCTTTTTCTACGACGCCCGCGGGCGGCTGCAGGGCATGCGCATGGGGGAGCTGTCCCGTGCCAGCCTGGCCGAGCAGCTGCGCTTGCTCGAATCGCCACCCACGCGCTGACAACAACTTCAGAAAGGCTTTTGTGCTGAATCTCTCCAAGACCGCGCCTGCAGGCATTGCCGCCCTGGCCGCCATTGCCATCGCCACCTATGCCTGGGCGGCACCGGCCGGCAATGCGGCTGCGGCAGCCGATCTGCCCTCGGAACAATTTCTGGCCGAACAGGGCCTGACCATCGTCGGCCCCATGCAGGCCGCGGGCGGACTCAAGGCCTGGGCCGCCTATCGAGAGCAGCAACCGATTCCCATCTACCGTCTGCCGGACGGCAAGCACTGGGTCATAGGCACGGTAATCGACGCCCAGGGCAAGGATGTGAATGCCAAGACCCTGCAGGCCGCGGTACAGAAGCCCATGGGCCAGCAGATCTGGGGCGATCTCGAACGCAGCCACTGGATAGGCGACGGCAGGCCCGACGCAGCCCATATCGCCTATGTGTTCACCGACCCCAATTGCCCTTACTGCAACCAGCTCTGGCGCGAGGCCCGCCCCTGGGTGCAGTCGGGCCAGCTGCAGCTGCGCCATATCCTGGTGGCCGTGCTGCGCCCCAGCAGCGAAGGCAAGGCCGCGGCCATTCTGGGCGCCAAGTCTCCCGAGCAGGCACTGGCCGGCCACGCACAGGCCTATGCGGACGCCCAGGGCAAAAACCCCGACACCCTGGGCATTGCAGCACTGCCGCGCATTCCGCTGTCGGCGCGCGATGCCCTGGCCAACAATGTCTCGCTGATGACGGCCATGGGTCTGCGCGCCACGCCCGCGAGCATCTGGAAGAATGCCCAGGGCCAGGTCCAGACCCGAACCGGCATGCCGCCGGGGCTGCTGGAAGAGATGCTGGGCAAGCCCGCCGGCAAATAAGCTGCCGCCGCATAAGCCTGATATGCAGAGCGCAAGCAGCTATAGTCCCAATAGCAAACTACGGCCATCACGATGAGCACTCCCGACTGGAACACCCTGCTGCCCGCACTGCGCCCCGGCACCCGCGTGGCGCTGCATGCGCCCACGGCACAAGCCCTGGCCCGCGCACGCGGCAACTTCAAGAATCTGAGCGCAGCCCAGCCACAGGCCAAGGTCTGGATCGTGGCCAATGCCCAGGCCGTGCAGGCCGTGCTGGACGCGCCCGAAGAAATGGGGCCGGCCCTGGCGCGCGTGCTGCTCTGCCCCAACACGCTCAAGAACAACGGCCAGACGGCACCCGACAATGTGCAGGTGCTGCCCATGGGCGCCGTCGAAGCCCTGGCCCGCATGCAGCAGGACGGCTGGGTCTACATCCGTAGCTGAGTTGACGATACGCATCAATTTGTATCAAACCCCGCCGACCATTCCCGAGCGATAGGCAAAGCTGAGTACATTTCGGTACACGTATCACCCAACGTGTGACCGCCCACGGCAGGGCGCTGCGATCCAGCCCTGCGGCGAGGCCTTGGTCCCGATCTGCATCCAAGGAGTTCTCATGCTTTTTGCCGCCCGCCTGTTTCCCTGCCTGCGCTTCCTGCCTCTGGGCGCAGCGCTGATCGCCGGCCTGGCCGCTCCCCAGGCCCAGGCCGCAGAGCTCGAGAAAATCAAGGCGGCCGGGCGTATCGTGATCGCCCACCGGGAATCCTCGATCCCGTTCTCCTACTGGGATGCCAACAAACAGCCCGTAGGCTATGCGGTAGATCTGTGCCGCAAGATTGCCGAGGCCGTGCGCCTGCAGCTGCAGCTGCCTTCCCTGCCCGTGGAATATCTGGCCGTGACCTCGGCGTCGCGCATCCCCGCCATTGCCGAGGGCAAGGCCTCGCTGGAATGCGGCTCCACCACCAACAATGCCGAACGCCGCAAGCAGGTGGATTTCACGATCCCCCACTACGTGGCCTCGGTGCGTCTGCTGGTGCCCGCGGCCAGCGGCATCAAGAGCGTCGAAGACCTGGCCGGCAAGAGCGTGGCCTCCACCCAGGGCACGACCAGCCTGAGCGAGCTCAACCGCCTCAATACCGAGCGCGGGCTCAAGCTGCAGATCACGCCCGTCAAAGACCACCAGGACGGTTTCAACACCGTGGCAGCGGGCAAGGCTGCCGCCTTCGCCATGGACGATGTGCTGCTCTCCGGCCTGCGCGCCCAGTCCAAGGAGCCGGCCAAATACGCGATCGTGGGCAAGCCCATGACCGTGGAGCCCTATGCCATCATGCTGCCCAAGGGTGATGCGGCCTTCAAGAAGCTGGTGAACCAGGAAATGCTGCGGCTGATCCGCAGCGGCGAGCTGCAGGAGCTCTATACCAAATGGTTCCAGAAGCCGATTGCACCCAACGGCATCAATCTGGAATGGCCCATGCCCTATCTGCTGCGCGAGTCGCTGCGCTTTCCCACGGACCGAATCGGCGACTGAGCCGGCCCGCCCGCTCGCCGGCCTTGATAGGTAATGGGCGGGGCGGCAGCCGGTCTTCGGGCTACAGCCCCCAGCCCCGCAATGCCGGCATGGCCAGCTGCGCGGCCGCATAGCCTTCGTCTATGGATTTCCGCCCCTGGTGAAAGTCCATCTGGCCGATATGGGACACGCGCGGCGCGATCAGCACCTCGGCCGGGTCGCCGGCCATGCGGCTGCGCGTGATGCGCATCTGCATGATGTTGATGCTGGCCAGGAGCACATTCGTCAGCGAAGGAATGCGCGGGGGCTCGTCGTCCTCCGCATCGCCTTCGCTTTTCTGCCCGCGACGCATCACCGAGGCCGACAGCGTCTTCACGCTGCTTACGCTGCGCCGCCATTTGCCGCTCCAGCCCGCGGGCTCCGCCACCGGGGATTGCGGCGGTGCGCCGTCGCCGTCCACGGGAAGCTCGGCCTCCAGCTGCAGCTCTGACAGGCTGACCTCGCGGCTCTGAACCCTGAGCTCGCTGTCGCGCGGCCCCTGCTGCCGCATATGACGGCGCATGATGTCGGCATTCAGGTCCACGGCGATCACGATATCGGCGCCCATGGCTCTGGCCAGCGACACCGGCACGGGGTTGACCAGGCCGCCGTCGACCAGCAGACGCCCCTCATGCATCACCGGCGTGAACAGGCCCGGCAGGGCAATCGACGCGCGCACGGCCTCGGCGATCGATCCCTTGCGCAGCCAGACTTCGGCGCCAGTCTGCAGATCGGTGGCCACGCAGCCAAACGGCGCGCCCAGCTCCTCCATCGTCTCCTGCACGAAATTCTCGCGCCAGAACTCGATGATTTTCTCGCCCTTGAGCAGGCCGCCGCCGAGGTTGAAATCCATGAAGCCGAAGACCTTGCGCTTGCCCAGGCCCAGCACCCAGTTCTCGAAGCTGTCCATCTCGCCGGCCGCATAGGTGGCCCCGACCAGCGAGCCTATGGAGGTGCCGCAGATGATGTCGGGGGCGATGCCGGCCTCGCGCAGCGCGTGCAGCACGCCGAAATGCGCCCAACCGCGCGCCGAGCCGCTGCCCAAGGCCAGGCCCACAACGGGTTTGCGCCGCAATCTGCTCATGTCCCGACCTCCTGGTTCAAGTCGCGCTCTGGCCCTTGAGCAGGGCCAGCATTCCCGCCTCGTCGAGCACGGTCACGCCCAGCTCCTCGGCCTTGGCCAGCTTGCTGCCGGCCTCGGCTCCGGCCACCACATAGCTGGTCTTCTTGCTGACCGAGCCCGAAACCTTGGCGCCCGCGGCCTCCAGCATATCCTTGGCCGCATCGCGACTCAGCGTCGGCAGGGTTCCGGTCAGCACCACGGTCAGGCCGGCCAGGATCTGCGGCGCTTTCTCGGCCGGCTCGCCCTCTTCCCAGTGCACGCCGCAGGCGCGCAGCTGCTCGACCACCTCGCGGTTATGGGGCTGGGCGAAAAAGGTATGGATGCTGTCGGCCACCACAGGGCCTACGTCCTTGACCTGCAGCAGCTCCTCCACGCTCGCGTCCATCATGGCATCGAGATTGCCGAAATGCTTGGCCAGATCACGCGCCGTGGATTCGCCCACATTGCGAATGCCCAGGCCGAACAAAAAGCGCTGCAGCGTGGTGCTCTTGGATTTTTCCAGCGCAGCCAGCACGTTCTGGGCCGATTTCTCGGCCATGCGATCCAGCGCGGCCAGCGAGGTCAGGCCCAGCTTGTACAGATCGGGCAGCACGCGCACCACCTGGGCATCGACGAGCTGGTCGACCAGCTTGTCGCCCAGGCCCTCGATATCCATGGCCCGGCGGTGGGCAAAATGCAGGATCGCCTCCTTGCGCTGGGCCGCGCAGAACAGGCCGCCCGTGCAGCGGTGATTGGCTTCGCCTTTTTCACGCACCACGGCGCTGCCGCAGATCGGGCAGGTCTTGGGCATGCGGAAGTTAGGTACATAAGGCTGTCGCGAGCCGGGTACGGTTTCGCCGCCGGGCCGCCCCAAGGCGAAACCAGCCCCCTCGGGGGGCAGCGAGGACACGCCAGTGCCGAGCGTGGGGGCCATCAGTCTTCCCACCACTTCGGGAATCACATCGCCGGCGCGGCGCACGATCACCGTATCACCGACACGCACGCCTTTTTTGCGAATGTCGAACAGATTGGACAAGGTGGCATTGGTCACCACCACGCCGCCGACCTGCACGGGTGCCAGTCGCGCCACGGGCGTGAGCTTGCCCGTGCGACCCACCTGCACGTCGATGGCCTCCATCAGCGTGGGCATCTCCTGGGCCGGATATTTGTGGGCCACGGCCCAGCGCGGCTCGCGCGACTTGAAACCCAGCTGGCGCTGCAGCGCCAGGCTGTTGACCTTGTAGACCACGCCGTCGATTTCGAACGGCAGGCTTTCGCGCGCCGCGCCCAGGCGTTCATGAAACGCTACCAATTCCGAAGCACCTGTCGCCACGCACACCTGAGGCGCCACCGGGAAACCCCAGGACTTCAGCGTCTGCAGCATGCCGTAGTGGGTGCCAAAGTCGGGCCCACCCTGATCCGCCGGCGTGATCTCGCCCAGGCCATAGGCAAAAAAGGACAGCGGGCGCTGGGCCGCGATACCCGAGTCCAGCTGCCGTACCGAGCCTGCAGCCGCATTGCGCGGGTTGGCAAAGGTCTTGCCGCCGGTCGCGAGCTGGCGCTCGTTGAGTTTGAGCAGATCGGCCTTGGCCATATGCACCTCGCCGCGCACCTCGACCACAGGCGGCACCTTCAGATCTACGGGCAGGGACAGCGGAATCTGGCGTATGGTGCGGATGTTGTGCGTCACATCCTCGCCCACCTCGCCGTCGCCGCGCGTGGTGGCCTGCACCAGCTGGCCTCTCTCGTAGCGCAGATTCATGGCCAGGCCGTCGAATTTGGGCTCGGCCACATATTCGATGGCGGGATCAGCATCGCTCAGGCCCAGTTCCCGGCGCACGCGCTGGTCGAAAGCGATGGCTCCCGTGGCCTCGTTGTCGGTTTCGGTCTGAATGCTGAGCATGGGCACGGCATGGCGCACGGGCGCCAGGCCTTCGAGCACCGCGCCGATCACACGCTGCGTGGGCGAGTCGGGCGTGACCAGCTGCGGATAAGCGCCCTCGAGCGCCTGCAGCTGCTGGAAAACGCGGTCGTATTCGCCGTCGGGCACCGAAGGCGCGTCCTGCACATAGTATTCATGCGCCCACTGCTTGAGCTGGGCGCGCAGCTCCTGCACCTTAGCAATCACTTTTTCAGGAGCAGCCACCGCGCTCTGCGGGGGCGTTTCAACGGAAAAAAGGTCAAAATTCTCGGTCATGCTCTAGCCACTGGAGTAGCGATGAAAAAGGCCAACATTGTTGGCCCTGATTATTGGTGTTATTTGTTCATGGTGCGCGACCAAACCGCGGCACTGGCAACTTGCACAGCCTCGGCCAGGGACGGCAAGCAAAAGCCCATCCGGGCCGCGCCGCCTCGCCACTCCCGCGAGGAAGCCGCGAAGCGACTCGGGAGGCATGCCCTCAGCTGAACAGCCTGCGTGCCAGCAGCGAGCCGGCCGACAGTTCGCGGCTGTCGAGCTTGTCGTAGAGCAGCTCCAGATCGTGCTGGATCGGGTCCAGCGCCGAGACCGGCAGCAGATAGCCGTTCTGGTCGCAGAGCACGCCGTCCATGGTCTGGCACAGCTGCTCGGCCACCTGGCGCAGCCGCGCGAAAGGCTGCTGGCCGCGCGGCACCTGGGCCACGTCCAGGCTCAGCAAAAACTCCCGCACCACGGACTGGTCGAGATCGTCACCCATGGCGGCCTGGGGGTCGTAGCCCAGCACCAGCACCGGTGGCAGGCCCTGGATCGGCGAAGCCAGCACCATGCGCCCGGGCATGGCACTACCCACAAAGCCCAGGCGGTTGGCGTTCTGCTGCACATAGCCGGCACTCCACGAGGCCTGGCGCGCGCGCAACATAAAGCTCAGCTGAGCATCGTGTTCGCTGGCGAACTGATCGAGCTCGCGGGCACGCGCGACCTCGTTGAGCATATCGGGCACATCGGCCATGGCGCCCAGCGCATCGGCAAAGCGCTGAACCTTGGTGACGAACTCCGAGAACTCGATCTCGTTGAGCGCCCCGGTGCGGTTGGCCAGTTGCACGCCGGCCTGAAAGCCGAGATAGCGCTGGCCCGCCTGCAATGGCTCCCACTGCCGGCTGTCCTGATTCATGCCCTCGATCGCGAACGGCTTGTTGCCAGCGCGGCGCGTGCTGGGCTGGGCCTGCAGCGCCACCTCGCCGGGCACGGCCTGGGCCACGGTGATGGGGGCGATGGCATCGATCAGCGGATCCAGGTGTCCGCGGCGCTCGGCCGCGGCCGCCTTGCTCGCGGCCAGGGGCGCATCGGTGAGCACGGGTTCCACCGCCTGCCTGGGCGCTGCGGCCGGTTCGGCCACGGCCTGCTCGGCCGCGGGCGGCTCGGGCTCGGCAACCGACTGTTGAGCCTGGGCGGCCTGGCGCTGCTGCTCCTCATGGGCTTCGCGCGCCACTAGGCGGGCCAGCTCGGCCTCGGTTTCGGCAAAACGCCCCTCGGGCTCGGGCATCTGCACGGGCTCGGTGCCGGGAATGGCCTTGCCGAAATCGCCGAGCACGGGCTCGTGCTGGTATTTGGTGAGGTCAGCACCATGGCCCACGGTGCTCATACCGGGCTCCAGGCGCTGCGGATCGGAGCTTTCGTCCAGGGGTTCGGCCCGCCGGGGCGCATTGCGCCGCGAGGACCAAGAGTTGTAGGCAACGATCAGGGCCAACAGCACCACACCCAGGACGGCCAGACTGATTTGCAAGTTACTCATGTGAGAAAACGGTTTTCCTAAAAATCGGGTGACGGGGTTCAGGATAGCTCAGCCATGGACAAGGCGGACTCCATGTCCACTGCAACAATTCGTGAAACGCCTTGCTCCTGCATCGTCACGCCAATCAGTTGCTCGGCCATTTCCATGGCGATCTTGTTGTGGCTGATGAACAGGAATTGCGTGCCCTTGCTCATGCTGTAGACCAGCTTGGCATAGCGCTCGGTATTCGCGTCGTCCAGCGGCGCATCCACCTCGTCGAGCAGACAGAAGGGCGCGGGATTGAGCTGGAAGATCGCAAACACCAGAGCAATCGCGGTCAGCGCCTTCTCGCCGCCCGAGAGCAGATGGATGGTCTGGTTCTTCTTGCCCGGCGGCTGGGCAATCACCTGCACGCCGGCATCGAGGATTTCGTCGCCGGTAATCACCAGCTTGGCCTGGCCGCCGCCGAACAGCTCGGGGAACATGCGGCCAAAGTGACGGTTGACGATATCGAAGGTGCCGGTCAGCAAATCCCGCGTCTCGGCGTCGATCTTGCGAATCGCCTCTTCCAGGGTATTCATGGCCTTGGTCAGGTCGTCCATCTGCGCGTCGAGGAAGGTCTTGCGCTCGCGCGCCAGCGTCAGCTCGTCGAGCGCGGCCAGGTTCACCGCGCCCAGTGCCTGAATCTCGCGGTGCAGACGATCGATCTCGCCCTGCAGGCCGTGCATGCGTACATTGCCCTCGGCAATCGACTGGGCCACGGCGGCGAGATCGGCGTTGGCCTCGGTCAGCAGATTGCTGTACTGTTCCAGGCCCAGGCGCGCGGCCTGTTCCTTGAGCTGGAATTCGGTGATGCGCTGGCGCAGCGGGTCCAGCGCTTTTTCCAGCGACTGGCGGCGCTCGTCGCTGGCGCGCAGCTTGTTGGTCAGATCGTCGTATTCGCTGCGGCGCTCGGCAACGTCTTTTTCGCGCTGCATCTTCAGATCCAGCGCATCTTGCAGCCCGCCCTGGGCCGCGGCATCGGACAGGCGGGCCAGCTCGTCCTGGGCGCGCTGCTGCTCTTCGGCCAGCGACTTGGCCTGCTGGCTGGCGGTTTCTATGGTGCGCGACAGCTCGGCGCGTCGCGCATGCAGGCTGCGCTGCGAGAAGGTCGCCTCCTGAGCCTGGCGCTCCAGGCTGCGCAGCTGCTCGCGCGACTCATTGAGGCGGCGCTCGGCTTCGAGCACGCGGTCGCCCAGCTGGGCATGGCGCTCCTGGCTGTCGGCCAGCTGCATGTCCAGCTCTTCGAAACGGGCCTCGGCCGCGACCTTGCGCTCCTCGATGTCCGACAGCTGGGCCTCGACCTCGGACAGGTCCGCCGAAATCTGGGCATTGCGGGCACGCGCCTGCTCCGCGAGTTGCGACAGGCGCAGCGTCTCGACCTGCAGCTCATGGGCCCGGCCCTGGGACTCCGTGGCTTCGCGGCGCGCGGCAAGCAGACGCTGGGAGGCATCGGCATAGGCGCTTTCGGCACGCACCAGCGCCGAACGCGATTCGTCGGCGATCAGGGCCTGGGCGCGCACTTCCTTTTCAAGATGCTCGATTTCCTGGGCGCGCGCCAGCAGGCCCGACTGTTCGGAATCCTGGGCGTAAAAAGTCACGCCATGGGCGGTGACCGCATGGCCCGTGGGCACATAAATGGTTTCGCCGGCGCGCAGCTCGGCGCGCTTAGCTAAAGCTTCATCCAGCGTGGGCGCCGTATAGCAACCGGCAAGCCAGTCGACCAGCACCGCACGCAGGCCGGCGTCGCTGACCTTGAGCAGCTCTGACAGAGATGCGAAACGGCTGGCTGCAGCTGCGCCCACCGCCTGCGGCGGACTGAAGAAGGCCAGGCGTGCGGGCGGCGCATCCTGCCCGCCCGAGCCCAGAAAGCCGCGCACCATGTCCAGGCGCCCAACCTCGAGAGCGCCCAGGCGCTCGCGCAGCGCAGCTTCCAGCGCGTTTTCCCAGCCGCTTTCGATGGCGATGCGGCTCCACAGGCCTTGCAGGCCGTCGAGGCCATGCTTGGCCAGCCAGGGCTGGAGCTTGCCGTCGGTCTTGACCTTTTCCTGCAGCGCCTTGAGCGCCTCCAGTCGCGCGGACAGATCGGCGTGGCGGCTGCTTTCGGCATTCACGGCCTGCTGGCGCGTGCGGCGATCCTCGTCGAGCTGGGGCACGGACTCCTGCAGCTCATTGAGCACGGCGTCGGCCATCTCGGCCAGTTCCTGGGCCTCGGCCAGCTGGGCCTGCAGATTGCTCAGCCGCGCCTCATCGGGCGTTTCCAGCGCATTGCGGTCGGCACGCAGGCGCTCGTAACGGGTTTCGTACTGACGGCGCTGCTCGTCCAGGCTGCGCTGCTCGGCGGCCAGCACCTGGATCTGCTGCTGCACCTGCACGACGGAGCCGCGCTGGTCGCTATCGGCTTTTTGCGCGTTGCGCAGCGCATCCTCCAGGTCCGGCAGGCGCATGGTCTGCTCCTCGACCTGAGCGGCCAGCATCTCGGCCTGCTCCTCGGCATCCATGCCCGCGCCTTCGATGTTCTCGATCTCGGCCTGGGCTTCCTCGCTGCGGCTGCTCCACAGCAGCAGCTGCTCGGCCAGCTGCTGCAGGCGCTGCTGCACGCGCTGGCGGCCTTCGACCACATAGCGGATCTCGGCCTCGAGCTTGCCGACCTCGGCCGTGGCCTCGTAGAGCTTGCTTTGCGCCTGGTTGACCTGGTCGCTGGCGTCGTAGTGGGCCTGGCGCAGGGTTTCGAGACCGCTTTCGTTGTTGCGGATATCGGCCATGCGCTCTTCGAGCTCGTTGACGACCTTGAGCCCTTCGACGCGCACGCGGTCCTGTTCGGCCTCGGCCTCGCCACGCTTCATGAACCACAGCTGGTGCTGCTTGAGCGTGACCTGGGCGTTCAGGCCGTTGTATTTGGCCGCGACCTCGGCCTGCTTCTCAAGCTTGTCGAGATTGGCATTGAGTTCGCGCAGAATATCTTCCACACGGGTGAGGTTTTCGGTCGTGGCCGAAAGGCGGTTTTCCGTCTCACGCCTGCGCTCCTTGTATTTGGATACCCCTGCCGCTTCCTCGAGGAACAGGCGCAGCTCTTCGGGGCGCGACTCGATGATGCGGCTGATCGTGCCCTGACCGATGATGGCGTAGGCACGCGGGCCCAGGCCCGTGCCCAGAAACACGTCCTGCACGTCGCGGCGACGCACGGGCTGGTTGTTGATGAAATAGCTGCTGTTGCCCTCGCGCGTGAGCACGCGCTTGACGGCGATCTCGCCGAACTGGCCCCACTGGCCGCCCGCGCGGTGATCACTGTTGTCGAAGGTCAGCTCCACGCTGGCGCGGCTGGACGGCTTTCTGTGCGTGGTGCCGTTGAAGATCACGTCCTGCATGGACTCGCCGCGCAGCTCGCTGGCCTTGCTCTCGCCCAGCACCCAGCGCACCGCGTCCATGATGTTGGACTTGCCGCAACCGTTGGGGCCGACCACGCCGACCATCTGGCCCGGCAGGACAAAATTGGTCGGCTCGGCAAAGGATTTGAAGCCGGAGAGCTTGATGGAATTCAGGCGCACGGTGTCGGGGTCGGTCTAGCGAGGATTTTTTGTGGGAAATCAGAAACGGCAAAACCGGCTGCGCCATCGCCAAACCGGAAAAAACCGGGCCTGGCGCGCAACCGATGACAGGCGGGAATCATAACGCGCCCCACCGGCCGGCACGCCGAGATTGCGGCAACTCATCAAACCATAGCAGCTTGCGCTGGATTCTCAATGACCAGCGACGGATTTTCAGGATGTTTGACCTTCCCCGGCTCAGGCCCGGGGCTGAAACGCGATCAACCCCGCGCCAAGCAGGCATACCGCCACGCCGGCCATATCCCAGGCGCTGGGTTTCACGCCATCGACCAGCCATAGCCACAGCAGGGCCATGCTGATATAGATCCCGCCATAAGCCGCATAAATGCGCCCGGATGCCCAGGGATGGTGGGCGAGCAGCCAGACGAACAGGGCCAGACTGGCCGCCGCAGGCAGCAGCAGCCAGACGCTGGCGCCCTGCTTGAGCCAGAGCCAGGGCAGATAGCAGCCCACAATCTCGGCCACGGCGGTCAGCGCAAACAGCAACAGGGTCTTGATTTCAGGCACGCAATTCTCGCAAGCAGCAAAAAGCGGGCATTGTAGAGATCCCGAACACGCCCTAGCGCATGGAGCTGGGACTGAGTGCAGGCGCCGAAGCTCCCGGCACGTTGCCATTGGTGACCAACCGCTCGAACTCCAGCACCGGCAGCGGCGGGCTCATCAGATAGCCCTGCCAGGCATAGCAGCGCACGCCTTCGAGGAAGCGGCACTGGGCCTGGGTTTCCACGCCTTCGGCAATCACATGCAGACCCAGGCTCTTGGCCAGGGCCACGATGGTGCGCGCAATCGCGGCATCGTTGGGGTCGGTGAGCACGTCGCGCACAAAGCTGCGGTCGATCTTGAGCTGGTCCAGCGGCAGGCGCTTCAGATAGGCCAGCGAAGAGTAGCCGGTGCCGAAGTCATCGAGCGAAAAGCCTATGCCATAGGACTTCAGGCGCGCCATCTTGGCGATGGTGTCGTCCACATCGGCGACCAGCATGCCCTCGGTCAGCTCCAGCTTCAGGCGGTGGGCGTCGGCACCGTGCTCGGCCAGGGCCTTGAGCACCTGGTCGACAAAGCCGCTTTGATGAAACTGCCTGGGGCTGACATTGACCGACAGCACCAACTGCCCGAAGCGCGGGTGGTTGGCCCATCGCGCGAGCTGATGGCAGGCGGCCTGCAGCACCCAGTCGCCCAGCGGCAGGATGAAGCCGGTCTCCTCGGCCAGCGGAATGAATTGCGCCGGAGGCACATGGCCTTTTTGCGGGTGCTTCCAGCGCAGCAGCGCCTCGGCACCGATCACGCGCCCCATCTCCACTTGCGGCTGGTAGAAAAGCTCGAACTGCCCGGTCTGCAGCCCGGAGCGCATATCGTGCTCCAGCGTGCGACGCTCCAGCAAGGCCGATTGCAGCTGCGGATCGAAAAAGCAGATGGCGTTGCGGCCCAGGCTCTTGGCCTGGTACATGGCCATTTCCGTGCGGCGCAGCACCTCCTCGGCACGCAGCTCCTGGCCGCCGAACAGGCTCAGTCCCATGCTCACCGTAATCTGGCGCGGCGTGCCCGCGATCTCCATCGGTTCGCGCAGCGCGGTCATCCAGCGCTCGGCCTCGTGCTCCAGACGCGCGGCCGCGGCCACGGGGTCGCCGCCGAGATCGTCGAGCAGCAGCACGAAATCATCGCCGCCCTGGCGCGCAATCGTGGCCCCCGGCGGCAGCAAAGCCTGTATGCGCTGGCTCAGTCCCTTGAGCAGCAGATCGCCCTGCTCCAGACCGAAAGCCTCGTTAAAGGCCTTGAAATTGTCCACGTCCAGCAGCACCACGCCGCCGAAATGCTGGCGCCGCAAGCCCATGGCCAGGGCCTGCTGCAGGCGGTCGGCCATGAGGCGGCGATTGGGCAGATCCGTGAGCGCATCGTAGAAAGCCAGGCGCCGGACCTCCCGCTCGGCGGCCTTGCGCTGGCTCTGATCCTGCAGAACCATCAGGCAGCCATCGGCCTGCACCACCCCCGACAGAGCCACCGCGCGGCGCTGGCCGTCGCCGCCGGTGAGCAGCATTTCCTGGGGCTCGATCATGCTGGCCGCGGAGTCTGCCAAGGACTTGTTCCAGTCCTGGGCGGCTGCCGCCAGGTCCGTGGTGTTGGCGTCGTCCAGCGCCAGGCGCGCCTTGGCCTGCGCCGCCTGCCAGCGCTGCATCACCCGCTCGCGCTCGGCCGCATCGGGATACATGCGCTGCCACCATTGCAGGCCATGGCTGTCGGGTTGGCCCGCCTGGCCGGCCAGACGCAGAAACTCGTCGTTCCAGTAGACGAAGCGCCCGTCCAGGTCCTCCATGACCAGGCCCACGGGAAGGCGCTGCATCAGATCGCGCAGCTGCTGATGCCCCTGGCGCTCCATCTGCTCCAGACGCTTGCGGCCGCTGATGTCGCGCACCAGCACCAGCAGGTGCCGTGCATCCAGCGGACCGCTGAGAAAAGCACTGAGCTCCACCCACAGCAGTGAACCGTTCTTGGCCCTCAGGCTGAATTCATCGGCGCTGTGATGGAATTGCTCGAGATCGAGTCCGTCCATGAAGCGCGCGCAACGCGCCCTGTCCTCGGGCTGAACCATTTCCAGCACATTGCACTGCAGCAGTTCCTGCTGGCTATAGCCGAGCAGACGGCAGTAATGCTGATTGGCCTTGACCACGGCCCGGCTGGCCAGGTCCACCTCGACCACGCCAAACGCGGCCTGCTCGCACATGGCGTGAAAGCGCGCATCGCTTTCCTGTCTGGCCTGGGTCGAGGATCTGATGCTCCGCAACCAGCTGGAGCGGCTTTGCCACCAGCCCGACAACCAGGCCGCCAGGGCCAGCCCCGCCAGCATGCCCAGGACCAGCACGGCCCAGGGCAGGCTCTTGTCCACCCAGGCCTGGCTGTTCAGCGCGGGCTTGAACTGCAGCACCCAGACGCGGTCATAGACCCGCATCTGGCGCTCCAGCGGCTTGGCCAGCTCGAACTCGGGATCGCTTTCGCTGTCGGCCCAGAGATGGCCGGTATACATGGTCTGCGTCAGCCCCGCGGAGTCGTCCTGAACAGGCTTTTGAGCCCGGCCAGGCGCGGCCGGCCCCAGATCCAGCAGGCGCATGGCCACATGGGGATAGGCCTCGGCCGGCACCAGGCCGCGCACCAGATCCTGCAGCCGGATGCGCGCATTGACCGTGCCCAACAGGGGCGGTACCGGGGTGGAATTCTCCTGGGCGCCGGCTTGATGCTGGCCGGGAAACAAGGGCGCGCGCACGATCACGCCCAGCGGGCTGTCGGGCAGCTGCAGAAAGCTGAATGGCGCCGAGATCGACATGGAGCGCGAGCGCCAGGCCGACATCAAGGAATTCCAGGCCTCCTCGGGCTGGCGCGCATTGGTGCCGGCCAGGGCTTCGTTGCCTATCAGCGGCCAGACATAGGACACCTCGAACGCCTGCATGCCTGCGGGCAGCTCGGCAGAGCCTTCCTGCTCCACCACGCGGGTCAGGCTCAGCGCCTTCAGACCCGCCAAGCGCTCCTCGCTCAGCAGGTGGTGGGCATGCTGGGCAAACACCTGCTGGCCTTCATCGGCGTTGTCGCCCATGCGTTCGGCCAGCTGCTGCAGCAGAGCGGTATAGGCATCGAGCCGCTCCTGCAGCACGCGCTCGGCCATATCGGCACTTTGCAGCAAGCGCTGTTGCACACGCGACTGCAGACCGCTGTGAACCTGCCATGCACCAAAAGCACCGCAGCCCGCTCCCAGCAGCAGTGCGAGCGAGAACCTCCAGTGAGGGCGTGTTTTCAACGACGGACGAAGAACTGAACGCAGCATGCGAGAAACACGGATAGCAGAATGTGAAGGGATGGCTGAGTCCTGCTGCCGTATGCCGCGCGAACACTTTTGGTGCCCCAGCTCGCCACATGCAAGATGCACATCGCATAGTGTGTAGGAAACAACCTACACCCCCAAGCCCTTGACTCCGCGAGATTTCCCTGAGTCAGTCGCATATATCCGGTAAATCCTGAGCTAAATCAAGTCTAAGGTATATACAGTCGTCGGGAAGCGCTTCTAAATCAAGAGCACTGCCACACATCATAAATTGATAAATGTCAATTTTTATCCAGCGCCACCCGACACGCGGATTGTTTTCAAATACCTCAAAACCTGTATTTTTTCTGCAACAAGTCATTGCTGCGTCATGCGCCCGCGCTCCCAGGCCCGCGGGCGCGCAAAATGGGTTTTCCATCTCGGCGGACCCACCCCACAATGCCGGACATGGCCTATCTACCGACCCTGCTCATCGTCTATCACTCGCTGACCGGCGGCACGCGCCAGATGGCGGAAGCGGCTTGCGCCGGCGCCCGCCAGGAGAGCGGTGTTGCCGTTCGCGTGCTGCACGCCACCCGGGCCTCGGCGCAGGATCTGTTGGACGCCCAGGGCTATGTGTTTGCCACGCCCGAGAATCTGGCCGCCATCAGCGGCCTGATGAAGGATTTTTTCGACCGCAGCTACTACGGTGCGCTGGACCGGATACAAGGCCGGCCCTATGCGAGCCTGATCTGCGCGGGCAGCGACGGCCATAACGCGGCCCGGCAGATAGAGCGCATCGCCACGGGCTGGCGCCTCAAGGCCGTGGCCGAGCCGCTGATAGTCTGCACCCATGCGCAGACGCCGCAAGCCATCTTGGCGCCCAAGCAGATCGAGCAGGCCGAGCTGCAGCGCTGCGAAGAGCTGGGCCAGTCGCTGGCCGCGGGGCTGGCGCTGGGAATTTTTTAAGGACTATTGAATTTACGGCTTCAAGCGCTTTCGGGGTGTGCGCTCTCAAGCCCATTCAGGGCCTTCCCCCCGATTCTTCGGCCCACACTTGGCACTCGGCTGCGGTCGCATGCGATGCCGGGAAAGCGCCCCACACTTCGCTACCATCGCAGACACCTTTCACCCTCCCAAGCCTTCATGCCCGACCAGCCCGAATCACCGCCCCTCTCCCTGCAGGGCCTGCTCACCCATACCCTGAGCGAACTGGGCATCAAAAGCCGCCATGAGGGCGAGCGCATCGCACTGGACGATGGCCTGCAACTGGTGCCGTTTGAGCTCAAGACTGAAGCCAGATCCAATGGCAGCTGGAGCACCAGCACGGTGATCGAGGTCCATCACCCGCTGATCCAGGATGCGCTGTTCGAGTATCAGCATTCGGCGGGCAGCTCGTTACTTGAAAGTCTGCGGTCAGGCTTCAGAAGCTGGGCCCGCATGGACCTCGTCACGCTGCAGCAGGCCGTGCAGGACGAACTTGAGTGTCCATCGCTGGGCATGGGCTACACCGACGCGCAGACGGGCACCGAATACCGCCGCCAAGTCGTGCTCGGCCCCATGGCGCACTATCGGCAGTACCCTCCCGAGCCCTCCGCCACACAGGCCGACGACGAGGCCGGGCATGACTTCTGTCCTTGCTGCCTGTTCACCAACAGCATGGATGCCTTCACCGATGCGCTCCAAGGACGCGAATTTGTGGGCGTGCGTCTCTACGCCGCGCGAGATGCCGATGGCCAGGTCAGCGCGGACTGCCGCATCAATGGGGAAGACTTTCCCGCCGCCCTGCAGCATCTCGAGGACTACGCCCGGAGCTGGCCCCAGGCCGGGCTGGAGTTCCGCAAGCAATACGTGGTGATACGCAACCAGCCATGAACCATCAAGCATTGCAAGCCCACTCATGGGCCCACCGTTGAAAGCCGCCCATGGCCTTTGATTTCGTGATCGGCACCGCTTATCGGGTCAAGGACCGGCCCTCCATCGTCGGCAGCATCGAATTTGACGAATTGCCGCAGCTCGAGCGCTTAGGGCAGCGCATCGATTCGTTTTTTCTGCAGCGCATCGCCAATCTGTTTGCAGACCAGCAGTTCTCTGTCGCCGAGGTGGCGCAAGCCCTCGATCATCTTCTGCCACTGCTGTCACAGACCATGCCCGATGCGGAGCGCGCCATGCTGCACAAGCTGATTGCGGTACTGGCCTTCGCCCAGAGCCGCCAGCAAACGCTGTTTGGTGTGGCCGACTGATGGGCGCACCGCAGGCCTCTCACCTGTCCACCGCCCCATAGGGCACGAATCCGCTTTCGTTTTCGTTGACGCGCAGCGGCTTGCCCACGAACGGGAAGGCGCGCTGCGGGCAGGCGCTGCGCTCGCAGACCTTGCAGCCCATGCCTATGGGGGTGGCCGCATCGAGATTGCGCAGATCCAGCCCCTTGGAATACACCAGCCGCGCCGCATGCTGCAGATCGCAACCCAGGCCAATCGAGAAAGTCTTGCCCGGCGCGCCCCAGCCCTGGCCCGCGTGGGAGATGGTGCGGGCGATCCACAGATAGACACGGCCATCGGGCATGCTGGCCAGCTGCGGCACGATGCGGCCCGGCTGGGTGAATGCTTCGTAGACCACCCACAGCGGGCAGGTGCCGCCGGTCTTGGAGAAGTGGAAATGCGTGGCCGACTGGCGCTTGCTGATATTGCCGGCGCGGTCCACGCGGATGAAGAAAAACGGCACGCCCGGAGCCTCGGCACGCTGCAACGTCGACAGACGGTGGCACACGGTCTCGAAGCCCACGCCGAAGCGGCGCGCGAGCAGGTCTATGTCGTACTGCAGGCTCTCGGCTGCCTGCAGGAACTCGCCATAGGGCAGGATGAAAGCACCCGCCACATAGTTGGCCAGGCCCATGCGCGCCAGGCGGCGCGTGGCCTCGTCCTGCCAATGCGCGGACTGCAGCTGCTCCTCGATCCGCGCGTCGAACTCCAGCAGCGCCAGTTGGGTGGCCAACTGGAACGCCTGCTGCGCCGGCCGCAGCTGGGGCGCGACATAGAGCGTGCGCGTGGCCGCATCGAAGCGGCGATGGCCGTTTTCACGGCTGCCGGGCCTGTCCGCGCTGCGCAGCACCAGCACATTGTGGCGCGCCTGCAGCCGGTATTGCAGCCATTCCTGCAGGCTGCCGCCCTGTTCCCGGGCCTGCTTGGCCAGGACCTCCGCGCTGCGGTCCAGCGCGTCGAAATGATTGCGATGGGCAAAGAAAAAGTCGCGCACGGCCTCGAACGGCATCTGCCGCGCGGGCTCGGCCGGCCGGCCGCCGGCGGGGGAGCCGCCCTCCTCCAATTCGGCACGCCCGTCGCCCAGGCGCGCGCTCAGCGCTTCCAGCCGCTCGGCATCGGCCAGGTGGCGCCGGTGCATGGCCAGCAGCGCCTGGGCCAGCTGCGGCAGTCTGGAGGCCACTTCGCGCAGCTCGGGCAGCGGCACCGAGCCCTCGGGCTGGGGCATGGCGGCCAGCACGTCGCGCAGCTGGGCCAGCAGCCGCGCCTCCTCGTCCTCGGAAAACTGCTGGATGTCCACGCCCAGCACCTTGTGAATCTTGAGCAGCACCGCCACCGTCAGCGGACGCTGGTCCTGCTCGATCTGGTTCAGATAGCTGGGCGACAGCTCCAGCGCCTGCGCCAGCGCCGCCTGGGTCATGCCGCGCTCGGCGCGCAGGCTGCGCAGACGCACTCCCATAAAAGTCTTGGCCACGGCATCTCCTCGCTGCATCGTCATTCGCAAACTTTGCAAATCACGCAATTTCTCTTCGCAATCATTCACCAATTCAGCCCTACCCCTCTGAAAGGCAAATGCGTAGATTGCGAAGTATGGCAGATCAAGCGGCGCCGCAAAACGTCGCCCCTGCCTTACCCCATATTTCAGGAGACCTGCATGAGCACCGTGGCCGAAACCGCCGTCCAATCCCCAACCGCTGCCGCGGGCAGCGTCAAACCCAAGAAATCGGTCGCCCTATCGGGGGTGACGGCCGGCAATACCGCGCTGTGCACCGTGGGCAAGACCGGCAACGACCTGCACTACCGCGGCTACGACATTCTCGATATCGCCGAGGTTTGCGAATTCGAGGAAATCGCCCATCTGCTGGTGCACGGCAAACTGCCCACACGTGCCGAACTCAAGGCCTACAAGACCAAGCTCAAGGCGCTGCGCGGCCTGCCCACCAGCGTGAAGACCGCGCTGGAGCAGTTGCCGGCCGCCAGCCACCCCATGGATGTGATGCGCACCGGCGTCTCGGCCCTGGGCTGCGCTCTGCCCGAGAAGGACGACCACAACCTGGCGGGCAGCCGCGATATCGCCGACCGGCTGATGGCCTCGCTGGGCTCCATGCTGCTGTACTGGTACCACTTCAGCAACTCGGGCCGCCGCATTGCGGTGGAGACCGACGACGACTCCATAGGCGGCCACTTTCTGCACCTGCTGCACGGTGCCAGGCCTTCGGACAGCTGGGTGCGCGCCATGCACACCTCGCTCAATCTGTATGCCGAGCACGAGTTCAACGCCTCCACCTTCACGGCCCGCGTGGTGGCCGGCACGGGCAGCGATATGTACTCGGCCATCACCGCTGCGATTGGCGCACTGCGCGGCCCCAAGCATGGCGGCGCCAACGAAGTGGCCTTCGAGATCCAGAAGCGCTACGACAACCCGGCCGAGGCCGAGGCCGACATCCGCCGCCGCGTCGCCGCCAAGGAAGTGGTGATCGGTTTCGGCCACCCCGTCTACACCGTCAGCGACCCGCGCAATGTGGTGATCAAGGGCGTGGCCAAGCAGCTCTCCGACGAGGCCGGCAGCACCAAGATGTACGACATCGCGGCGCGCCTGGAGTCGGTGATGTGGGAAGTCAAGAACATGTTCCCCAACCTCGACTGGTTCAGCGCCGTGAGCTACCACATGATGGGCGTGCCCACCGCCATGTTCACGCCGCTGTTCGTGATCGCGCGCACCAGCGGCTGGTCGGCCCACATCATCGAGCAGCGCCTGGACAACAAGATCATCCGCCCCAGCGCCCATTACACCGGGCCCGACGATCTGCGCTTCGTGCCCATCGAAGAGCGCCGGTAAGCGCGCTCATTCAACGCCGAGCCTGTATGACTCTGTTCCCGAGCCTTTCTCCCCCCAGCGCCCAAGCCATGCAACCCCATTCGCTGTGCATCGCCATTGCCGACAAGCTGCGCGAGCGGATACTCGCGCACCTCATGCCGCCCGGCAGCGATGTGAACGATGGAGCCCTGGCTCGGGAGTTCGGCGTGAGTCGTACACCGGTCCGCGAGGCCATGAAACTGCTTTGCCACGAAGGCCTGCTCACCGCCCATGCCCGCCGCGGCATGACCGTGACCGAGCTGAGCGCCCATCAGGTCAACGAGGCCAGGCAGCTCAGCGCCCTGCTGGCCTCGAGGCTGCGGGAGCTAGAGTTCCAGGCGCCAGACAGCTGCACGGAGCTGACGCTGTCCATGTACCGCCTGGCCCAGTCACGCTTGCGACTCTCGCTAGGCCCCGACTTTGCCGACCCGCCTCTGGCGCACCAGCCTCGGCCTATGTCTGCAGCGCCAGACAGGGATTCGGGGCCGGGCGGCCGTCCGTCGCCTGCGCAGCTGGAAGCAAGGCATTAAGGCGTTACAAATAAGTTCCTAGAACATCACACCCAGGGGACAAGCATGATTTCCATTTCACGCAGGCAATTCAGCGCCGGCCTCGCCGCTCTCGGCCTGGGCTTTCAAGGTCTGGCACAGGCAGACGGCCGGTTTCCCGGCAAGCCGCTCAAGATCATCTGCCCTTTTGCGCCCGGCGGCGGCTCGGACTTCATCGCGCGAGTGGCCGCCAATGTGCTCACCGAGCGCCTGGGCCAGCCCGTCTATGTGGAAAACCGCCCCGGTGCCGGCGGCACCCTGGGCACCGAATACGCGCTGCGCGCCCCCGCCGACGGCTATACCCTGCTGCTGATTGCGGGCAGCTACACGGTCAACCCCGCGCTCTACAAGCTGCGTTTCGACCCCGTCGCCGACATGACTCCCGTGATCCAGCTGTCCAGGGGCGCTTATGTGGTTTGCGTGAACCCCAAGCTCCCCGTCAGGAACCTGCAGGAGCTGTTTGCCTATGCACGCAAGGAGCCGGGCCGGCTCACTTTCGCCTCGGCCGGCAATGGCAGCCATCTGCATATCGCCACGGAATACATGCTGGGCATGGCCAAGGTCAAGGCAACCCATGTGCCCTACAAGGGCACGGGCCCCGCCATCACGGATCTGCTCGCCGGCAATGTGGACATGTTTGTTGCCGGCACCGAAGGCCTGATGCCGCATGTCAAGTCCGGCAAGCTGCGCGCCCTGGCCGTCACCACGGCCCAGCGCCTGACGGCCTATCCCGATATCGCTTCGGTGGCCGAAAGCGGCCTGCCCGACTACGACGTGGTCGCCTGGCACGGCCTGATCGCACCCAGGGGCCTGCCCGCCGCCGTGCTGGCCGCGCTTAACAGCGCGCTGGACAGCGGACTCAAATCCAAGGAGCTGCTGGCCCAGCTCGAGCCTATGGGAGTCTCCCCGGCCGGCGACAGCCCCGAACAGTTCGGCCAGTTGATCCAGGCCGAAATTCCACGCTACAGCAAAGTGGTGCGAGATAACGGCATCTCCAGCCAGTAAGCCCTGTTTCCCCGACTTCCATATTTCCAACGGCTACGACAACCATGACTTCGCCCCAGAGCACCAACGCCTATCGCAAACCGCTGCCCGGCACGGCATTGCACTTCTTCGACGCCCAGGCCGCCGTCGAAACCATCCGCCCCGGCGCCTGGGCCTCGCTGCCCTACACCAGCCGCGTCCATGCCGAAAACCTGGTGCGCCGCTGCGACCCCGCCATGCTCACCGAATGCCTGACGCAGATCGTCCTGCGCAAGCGCGAGCGCGACTTTCCCTGGTTCCCGGCACGCGTGGTCTGCCACGACATCCTGGGCCAGACGGCTCTCGTCGATCTGGCGGGTCTGCGCGATGCGATTGCGGACCAGGGCGGCGACCCGGCGGCCGTGAACCCCGTGGTGCCCGTGCAGCTCATCGTCGACCACTCGCTGGCCGTGGAATGCGGCGGCCATGACCCCGAAGCCTTCGAGAAAAACCGCGCCATCGAGGACCGGCGCAACGAGGATCGCTTTCACTTCATAGACTGGTGCAAGCGCGCCTTCAAGAATGTGGAGGTGATTCCACCGGGCAACGGCATCATGCACCAGATCAATCTGGAGCGCATGAGCCCTGTGATCCACGCCATCAATGGCGAGGCATATCCGGACACCCTGGTCGGCACGGACAGCCACACCCCCCATGTCGACGCACTGGGCGTGATCGCCGTCGGCGTGGGCGGCCTGGAGGCCGAAAACGTGATGCTGGGCCGCGCCTCGTGGATGCGCCTGCCCGAAATCATTGGTGTGCAACTGACCGGCAAGCGCCAGCACGGCATCACGGCCACCGACATCGTGCTGGCCCTGACCCAGTTCCTGCGCCAGCAAAAAGTGGTCGGCGCCTATCTGGAGTTCCATGGCGCAGGCGCGCGCAGCCTGACGATTGGCGACCGCGCCACCATCTCCAATATGGCGCCCGAATACGGTGCCACGGCTGCCATGTTCGCCATCGACGAGCAGACCATTGACTATCTGCGCCTCACGGGCCGCGAGCCTGCCCAGGTGCAACTGGTCGAAACCTATGCCAAGCAGGCCGGGCTGTGGGCCGATACGCTGGCAAACGCCGAATACGAGCGCACGCTCACGTTCGATCTGTCCAGCGTGGTACGCAATATGGCCGGTCCGTCCAACCCGCATGCTCGTCTGGCCACCAGCGATCTGACGGCCAAGGGCATTGCCGGTGAATGGACCGAGCAAGAAGGCCAGATGCCCGATGGTGCCGTCATCATTGCGGCCATCACCAGTTGCACCAACACCAGCAACCCGCGCAATGTGATCGCGGCCGGCCTGCTGGCGCGCAATGCCCGCAATCTGGGCCTGACGCGCAAGCCCTGGGTCAAATCGTCCCTGGCTCCGGGTTCCAGGACCGTACCCCTGTATCTGGAACAAGCCGGGCTCATGCATGACCTCGAAGCCCTGGGCTTTGGCGTGGTGGCCTTTGCCTGCACCACCTGCAACGGCATGAGCGGTGCGCTGGACCCTGCCATTCAGCAGGAAATCATTGACCGCGACCTCTACACCACGGCCGTGCTCTCGGGCAACCGCAATTTCGACGGCCGCATCCACCCCTATGCCAAGCAGGCATTTCTGGCTTCTCCGCCACTGGTCGTGGCCTATGCGATTGCGGGCACCATCCGCTTTGATATTGAAAACGATGTGCTGGGAGTCTTCCAGGGCCGTGAAATCCGCCTCAAGGACATCTGGCCCGGCGACGAGGAAATCGATGCCGTGGCCAAGGCCGCCGTGCAGCCCGAGCAGTTCCGCAAGGTGTACGAGCCCATGTTCGCCATCCATGCCGACAACGGCGAAAACGTGGAGGCACTGTACGACTGGCGCCCTCGATCGACCTATATCCGCCGTCCGCCCTACTGGGATACAGAGGGTGAAGGTGGTCTGGCGGGAGAGCGCACGCTGCGCGGCATGCGCCCCTTGGCCATACTGCCCAACAACATCACCACCGACCACCTCTCGCCATCGAATGCCATCCTGCTCGACAGCGCTGCTGGCGAATATCTGCACAAGATGGGCCTGCCCGAGGAGGACTTCAACTCCTACGCCACCCATCGAGGCGACCACCTGACCGCGCAGCGCGCGACCTTCGCCAACCCCAAGCTGTTCAATGAAATGGTGGTGGACGGCAACGGCAAGGTGCGCCAGGGCTCTCTGGCCCGCGTCGAGCCCGAAGGCCGGGTCATGCGCATGTGGGAAGCCATAGAGACCTATATGCAGCGCAAGCAGCCGCTGATCATCATCGCGGGGGCCGACTACGGCCAGGGCTCCAGCCGCGACTGGGCCGCCAAGGGCGTGCGACTGGCGGGAGTGGAAGCGATTGCGGCCGAAGGTTTTGAACGCATCCACCGCACCAATCTGATCGGCATGGGCGTGCTGCCGCTGGAGTTTTTGCCAGGCACCACCCGCCACACCCTGGGTCTGGATGGCACCGAGACCTTTGATGTCATTGGCCAGCGCCAGCCTCGCGCCAGGCTTACACTGCATATCTATCGCACGACAGGCGCCCGCACCGATGTGCCGGTGACCTGCCGCCTCGATACCGCGGAAGAGGTTTCGATATACGAAGCCGGCGGCGTGCTGCAACGCTTTGCCCAGGACTTTCTGGCCGACAGCACGGCAGCCAAGACCGCCTCTGCTGAACTCGTCAGCTAAGGAGTCGCTATGAACCAGGCGCGCGTAATGATTGTGTCCCAGCCCAACCTTTGGCTACGTGAACACATGCGTGCCCAGGTTCATGCACTGGGTCTGGACGATGAACTGGGCTGGCGGCTGTTTGCACCGCCCCACTGGCACCAGACCCTGTGCGGCCCGTTTGACACTTGCGAGCAGGCACTACTGGCCTTGATGGCGGCAGGTGATGCAGCTCAGGCGGAGCAGCCTGCCTTTGAACTCAGCTTTAACCGTATTCGTGGTGATAAAGGGAAGCACATTCACTGGTCCTTCCAGGCCTGCGGTCGCCCCAAGCCTTTCGATCACATGCTGGAAACGCTGCAAACCGAGTTAAAGCCTTTCGGCCTCAAAGATGGCGGGCACCGACCCCATATCACCATCAGCTACCAAGCGCCCTATGGCCTGCCCACCTTGCCCATTGGGCCGCTTGAATGGCTGATTGATGAGATTCAGCTGGTTGAGCGAAGCGGCAGAGGCAAGGACTTTCACTACGAGGTGCTGCATCGCTGGGCGCTAAAACCGCCGGCCATGCCACGCCCCGAACAGCTCAAGCTGTTTCACTAAATCCTATGCCCGGCTTCTTGGCCGGGCTTTCCAAACCTAGTTCGTTTGCCACTTTCATGTCTGAACGTCCTCAAATCCGCATACCCGCCACCTATATGCGCGGAGGCACCAGCAAAGGCGTGTTCTTCAAGCTGCAGGACCTGCCGGCATCGGCCCAGCAACCGGGCACCGTGCGCGACGCCATCTTTCTGCGCACCCTGGGCAGCCCCGATCCCTATGGCAAGCAGATCGACGGCATGGGCAATGCCTCTTCATCGACCAGCAAGGGCGTGATCCTCAGCAAAAGCACACGCGCCAATCATGATGTGGACTATCTGTTCGGCCAGGTCGCGATAGACCAGGCTTTTGTGGACTGGAGCGGCAACTGCGGCAACCTGAGCGCGGCCGTCGGCCCCTGCGCCATTCACATGGGGCTGATCGACGCGGCCAGGATTCCGCACAACGGCGTGGCCAGGATCCGCATCTGGCAGGCCAATATCGCCAAGACCATCGTGGCCCATGTGCCCATCACCGATGGCCAGGTGCAGGAAACCGGGGGCTTCGAGCTCGACGGCGTGACCTTCCCCGCTGCCGAGGTGCCGCTGGAATTCCTCGATCCTGCCGACGAGGGCGAGGACGGCGGCGCGATGTTCCCCACGGGCAATCTGATGGACCGGCTCGATGTGCCCGGCGTGGGCAGTTTTGTGGCGACCATGATCAATGCGGGCATTCCCACCATCTTCCTCAACGCCAGGGACCTGGGCTATACGGGCTGCGAGCTGCAGGACGCGATCAACGGTGACGCCGAGGCTCTGCTCAGGTTCGAGGCCATACGCGCCCACGGCGCCCTCCGCATGGGCTTGATCAAGGAACTGGGCGAGGCCGCTACGCGCCAGCACACGCCCAAGATCGCTTTTGTGGGCCCGGCGCAAAGCTATGTCGCGTCCAGCGGCAAAGCGATTGCGGCCAAGGACATCGATCTGGTCGTGCGTGCCCTGTCCATGGGCAAGCTGCACCACGCCATGATGGGAACGGCCGCCGTGGCCATAGGCACGGCGGCGGCCGTTCCGGGCACGCTGGTCAATCTGGCCGCCGGCGGCGAGCGCCAGGCCGTGCCGAAATCCGTGGTGTTCGGCCATCCATCCGGCACGCTGCGCGTGGGCGCCGAGGCCAGGCAGCTCGACGGCGAATGGCAGGTGACCAAGGCCTTGATGAGCCGCAGCGCGCGCATCCTGATGGAAGGCTGGATCCGCGTGCCGGGCCTGGTGCTGGACGCCGCATAAGCGGCTCAGCCCGGTGCGCCCGGACTGGCCTGCCAGCCGCCGCCCAGTGCCTTGAACAGCGTGGCCAGGGCCATCTGCCGCTGTGCGCTGATCTCGATCAGCGCCATCTGCTGCGCGAAGTCCGTGCGCTGCGCGTCCAGATAGCGCAGATGGCTGTCCACCCCGGCGCGATAGCGCAGCTCGGCGAGCTTGAGCGTGCTCGCGCTGGTCTGCACCAGACGCTGGCGCGCAAGCTCCTCGCGCCTCAGGGTCTCGACGGCGGCCAGCGCGTCGCTGACCTCGCGAAACGCCGTCTGGATGCTGCGCTCGTAGGCGGCCACCGCCATGTCCTTGCGCAGCTGCGCGATTTCCAGATTGGCCCGGTTGCGGCCGCCATCAAAAATCGGCAGGCTGAGCTGGGGCATGAAGGACCAGGAACGCTGGCCGCCCGCAAACAGATCGGAGAGCTCGGCACTGGCCGAACCATAGGAGCCCGTGAGCGAGATGCGCGGAAAGAATGCGGCCCGCGCCGCGCCGATGCTTGCATTGCGCGAGCGCAGCTGATATTCGGCGGCGCGGATGTCGGGACGCTGCACCAGCAGATCGGACGGCAGACCGGCGCCAATCTCCTGCACCATGGGTGTGGCGCTCAGCTCCGCGGCGGCCTGCACCGCGCCATCGCCCACCAGCCAGTCCAGGGCGTTGCCGGCCTGGCGCAGCTCGCGCTCGAAGCGCTCGACATCGGCGCGCGCAAGTTCGAGCAGACCTTGGGCTTCCTGCTCGTCCAGACGGCTGGCCGTGCCGGTCTTTCTGCGCTCGCTCACCAGTTGCCATTCCTTCTCGCGCGCCTGCAAGGTGCGCAGCGCCAGGGCCTGGCGCTGCCGCGCGCTGTCCTGCGCCAGCGAGGCCTGGATCACTTCGGCGATCAGACTGATCTGCACGCTGCGCGTGGCCTCCTCGGTGGCCAGGTATTCCATCTGCGCGGCCTCGGACAGCGAACGCACGCGGCCGAAGAGGTCGAGCTCGAAAGCCATCAGTCCGGCGCTCAGCTGATAGTTGCTCTGCACCGCGGCCGCTCCCGTGCCGTTCAGGTCGGCAGGCAGGCGCTGGCGGTTGCCGCCGGCCTGCAGCTCCAGGCCCGGCAACTGGTCCGCGCGCTGCACGCGGTAGGCTGCACGCGCGGCCTGCACATTGAGCAGGGCCTGGCGCAGGTCGCGGTTGTTCGCAAGCGCCGTATCGATGCGCGAGCGCAATCGCTCATCGGTCACGAAATCCTTCCAGTCCAGGCTGGCTGCCGATGCCGGCGCGGCCGCGGAAGCCGCGCTCCAGGCGCTGGGGATGGGCGCCGCGGGCCTGTCATAGGTCGGCGCAAAAGAGCAGCCGGCCAGCACGATGGCAATCAGCGACAGAGCCGCCTTGCTCATGGGGTGATGCCTATTCATGCGGGTTCTCCTTCGGAGTCTGTGTTCCTCGCCTCGGGCTCGGCGCGGCGCTTGCGCCATAGCGAGAGCACGAAGACAAAAAAGATGGGCACAAACAGCACGCCCAGCAAGGTGGCGCTGAGCATGCCGCCGATCACGCCTATGCCGATGGCGGCCTGGCTGGAGGCGCCCGCCCCCGTGGCCAGCGCCAGCGGCACCACGCCCAGGATGAAGGCCAGCGAGGTCATCACGATGGGACGGAAGCGCAGACGGGCCGCCTGCAGCGCCGCCTCCGCCAGCGAGTGGCCGCGCTCGTGCAGATCCTTGGCGAACTCCACGATCAGGATGGCGTTCTTGGCCGCCAGGCCGATGATGGTGATCAGGCCCACCTTGAAGTACACGTCGTTGGACAGGCCCACGGCCGAGGTGGCCAGCACCGAGCCCAGCGCGCCTATGGGCACGATCAGCATCACGGCCGCAGGAATGCTCCAGCTTTCGTAAAGGGCCACGAGCAGCAGGAACACCACGACGATGGCCAGCGCGAACAGCTTGGGAGCCTGCGCGCCCGCGGCTTTTTCCTGGTAGGACAGAGCCGTCCATTCGTAGCCTATGCCGCGCGGCATCTCGCCCATGATGCGCTCGAGCTCGGCCATGGCCTCGCCCGTGGTGTGGCCAGGCTTGGCGTCGCCCGCGATGCGAAAGGCCGGGTAGCCGTTGTAGCGCGAAATCTGCACCGGCCCCAGTTCCCAGTCCACGCTGGCAAACGAGGCCAGCGGCACCTGCTCGCCCTGAGCATTGGGCACATACAGGCGCAGCAGGTCCTCGGGCGTCATGCGCGCCGCCGTGTCGGCCTGCACCACCACGCGCTGCAGGCGCCCGGCATTCGGGAACTCGTTGATCACCGCCGAGCCATAGGCCGTGGACAGCACGGCGCTGATGCTGGCGAAGCTCACGCCCTGGGCCTGGGCCTTGCGCCGGTCTATGTCCAGGCGCAGCTGCGGCGCGTCCTCAAGGTTCTCCATCATCGCGTAGGCGATCACCGGCGAGGCATTGGCCTTCTTCAGCAGCTCGTCGCGCGCGGCCACCAGGGCCTCGCGGCCCAGATTGGCGCGGTCCTGCAGGCGCAGCGCAAAGCCGCCGGAATTGCCCAGGCCGTCTATGGGTGGCGGGTCCACGGCCATGGCCGTGCCGTCGGACAGGCTGCCGAAGCGCTGGTTGAAGGCCTGAACCTCGTCCCAGGACGCCTGGCCCTTACCGCGCAAAGACCAGTCCTTGAGCGTGACAAAGGCCATGGCCGCGTTCTGCCCCATGCCCGAGAAGCTGTAGCCCATGAGGAACTCGGCCTGGGCCGTGGCCGGGCGGCCTTGCACATAGGCTTCCATGTCGCGCACCACGGCTTCGGTGCGCGCCTCGGTCGCGCCGGGCGGCAGTTGCAGGCTGACGATGTAGTAACCCATGTCTTCATAAGGCACAAAGGACTCGGGCATGCGCGTATAGGCAAAGCCCAGCCCGCCCACGATGGCCGCGTAGATCAGCATATAGCGGCCGGCGCGCTTGACCAGACGCTGGTTGAGCAGGGAAAAGCGCTCGGTCAGCCTGGCAAAGTGGCGGTTGAACCAGCCGAAGAGGCCTTTTTTCTCCTCGTGATGGCCCTGGGGAATGGGCTTGAGCAGCGTGGCGCACAGCGCCGGCGTGAAGGTCAGCGCCAGCAGGCCCGAGAACAGGATGGACACCGCCAGCGACAGCGAGAACTGGCGGTAGATCACACCCACCGAACCGCTCATGAAGGCCAGGGGCAGAAACACGGCCACCAGTACCAGGGTGATGCCGACAATCGCGCCCGACACCTGCTGCATGGCCTTGATGGTGGCCGCCAGCGGCGACAGCCCCTCCTCGGCCATGATGCGCTCTACGTTCTCCACCACCACGATGGCGTCGTCGACCAGGATGCCGATGGCCAGCACCATGCCGAACATGGTCATCATATTGACCGAGAAGCCCAGCGCATACATCACGGCCAGGGTGCCGGCCAGACACACCGGCACCACGATGGTGGGAATCAGCGTATAGCGCAGGTTCTGCAGAAACAGCCACATCACCAGGAACACCAGCACCACGGCCTCGACCAGGGTCTGGATCACCTTGCCGATGGCCACTTCTACGAAGCGCGAGGTGTCGTAGGGCACGGAGTACTGGATGTCGGCGGGGAAGTTCTGCGACAGCTGCTCCAGCCTGGCCTTGACGGCCTTGGCGGTCTGCATGGCATTGGCGCCGGGGGCCAGCTGCACGGCGGCGGCCACGCCCTTGTGACCATCCTCGCGCGAGGCGAAGCTGTAATCGAGCTGGCCGACCTCGAGACGCGCCACATCGGCCAGGTGCACCACCGAGCCGTCGGCCTTGGCGTGGAGCACGATCTGGCCGAACTCCTCGGGCGAGTTCAGCGTGCCCTTGACGGCGATGGTGGCGCTAAGCTCCTGCTCGGACGAACCGGGCTGGCTGCCGAAACTGCCGGCCGGCACCTGGGCGTTCTGCGCGGCGATGGCCGCGTTCACATCGGCCACCGACAATCCGTAGCCCAGCAGCTTCTGCGGGTCGACCCAGACCCGCATGGCCACGTCGGCGCCGAAGAACTGCACCTTGCCCACGCCGGGCACGCGGCGGATCTCGTTGTTGATGTTGCGCACCGCGTAGTCGGACAGCCGCACCTCGTTCCTGCCGCTGTCGTCGCCCTTGTAGGTCAGCGAGTAGATCAGCAGAAAGTTGGCGCTGGCCTGCTCGACCTGCAAACCCATCTGCATCACGGACGCGGGCAGCCGCGCCTCGGCCTTCTTGATGCGGTTCTGCACCTCGACCTGGGCCAAGGCGGGGTCGGTGCCCGGCGCAAACGTGGCCGTGATCTCGGCCAGGCCCGTGGAGCCGCTGGACGAGTCGAAGTACAGCAGCCCCTTGGTGCCGTTGAGCTCCTCCTCAATGACGCTGGTCACCGACTCCATCACCGTGGTCGCCGACGCACCCGGATAGGTCGCCGAAATGGAAATCTGCGGCGGCGCGACGTTCGGGAACTGCGCCACGGGCAAAGCCGGAATCGCCAGCAGGCCGGCAAGCAGAATGAAGATCGCTACCACCCAGGCGAGCTTGCTGCGATCGATAAAAAACCTGGACATTGTCTATCCTTGAATAAGGCTTGTCTTTCTGGAGCTAGGCGCTTGATGGGTCAGCGCAGATCGCTCACTTTTTTGTGGTGGCGGCCGTGTCTTTTTCAGCGGCGGCTCTGATCTGCACCTTGGTGCCGGGCACGGCCGCGGCCAGGCCGCCGACCAGCACCCTGGCGTTTTCCTTCAGGCCCTCGGTGATATGCCAGTCCGAGCCATACATGGCGCCGGTGCTCACGCTCTGGGACTGCACCACGCCCTGCTCGTCGAGCACCAGCACATGGGCCAGCCCGTCGCTGCCGCGCTGCACCGCGCGCTGGGGCACGAGGATGGCGGCAGGGTCCTGGCCCTGGGCCACGGTCACGCGCACATACATGCCTGGCAGCAGCAGTCCGTCCTTGTTCGGAAACTCGCCGCGCAGCGCCAGCTGGCCCGTGCCGCGATCCACGGTCACGTCGGAGAACAGCATGCGCCCCTGGCGCTTTCCGTCTATGCCGTCGGCCACCAGCGTCACGGGAGTGCTCGACTCCGGCTTGCCGCCCAGCATATGCTGTGCGCGCCAGCGTGTGGCCAGCGCCGCGGGCTGGCGGAAATCGGCATAGATGGGGTCGAGCTGCTGGATCACCGCCATGGGCGTGGCTTCGCCCTGGCCGACCAGGGCGCCTTCCGTCACCAGCGCGCGGCCGATGCGGCCCGAGATGGGCGCCTTCACCGTGGCGTAGTCGAGGTTCAGGCGCGCGGTTTCCACTTCGGCACGAGCCGACTGGCGCATGGCCTTGGCGCTGTGCAGTGCGGCCTTGGCGCTGTCAAAGTCCTGGCGGCTCACGGCCTCCTGCACGACCAGGGGCTCGTAGCGGCTGACCACGGACTGCGCATCCGCCAAAGCGGCCTCGGCGCGCGCCAGTTCGCCCTGGGCCCGCGACAGCGCCGCGCGCAGCGGCGCCGGGTCGATGTTGAACAGCACCTCTCCGGCCTTCACATCGGCGCCTTCCTTGAAATTGCGGCTCAGCACGATACCCGGTACGCGGGCCCGCACCTCGGCCACGCGCACGGGCTCGATACGCCCCGGCAACTCGGCGCTAAGGCTCAGCGGCCTGGGCTTGACGGTCATCACATCCACCAGCGGCAACTCCTGGGGCGGGCCGCCCGCCTCCGGCTGGATACAGCCGGCCAACATCATTGCGGCCGCCAATGCGGCCAAGGCTGACCAGGCGCGCAGATTCTGGCTTTTCGTCTTCATGCTTTTGAGTCTTGTCAGATCTAGAAAGATGCGCATGATGCATGAAAATATTTTTTGAATCAAATTTGACTCATTAAGATCTATATTGATTCTCGCCATTTTGATACCAAGTAAAGTTGGCTTCTGTGTGTTTTAGGCCCGCTGGTTGAATCAAAATAGGTTCATCCGTATCCGCCCCAACCGGAGCTACGAATGACAATAGTCCCCCACGACAACACAGCAATCCTTCCCCCATTGGCCCTGGCCCTGGTCAACCAGCCGCGCGCCACGCTGCAGGAGCTGGCCAAGGCCATAGGCATCAGCAAGGCCACGCTCTACCGTTTCTGTCCCACACGCGATCTGCTGATCAAGCGCCTGCTCGAACAAAGCCTGCGCACGCTGGACGAGGCACTGGACGAGGCCCGTATCGAGGAGGGCCCGGTGCTGGAGGCCCTCAAGCGTCTCAATGCCAAGCATCTCGAGCACCGCGAGTTCACGCTGTTCCTGACCTATTACTGGAACGAAGTCGAAAAGCCCATGGAAGAAAATGCGATCTGGGAGCCCAAGGTCGACGCTTTTTTCCTGCGCGGCCAACAGGAAGGCGTGTTCCGCATCGATTTCAGCGCCGCAACCCTGACCGAGCTATGGCTGGGAACCGTGATCGCCTTGATCGACGGCGAGCGCCGCGGCCGCATTCCGCGCGCGCCGCTGGCACAGCTCGCGGAGCAGGCGTTTTTGCAGGGAATCATGCGCAAGGACGGGGCCGCGGCGGCCTGATTGCCCGCCCCGCAGCCAGGCCCGGCGCTGAAGAACAGGCCGGCCCGCGGCTCAGGCCTGGTTGAGGCGCCGCCAGAGCGTGGCCCGGCTGATGCCCAGGACCTCGCAGGCGCGGCCCTGATCGCCGTCAACGCTTTCCAGCACCTCGCGCACACGCTTGCGTTCGGCCTGCCTGGCCGCGTCCTTGAGCCGGCTCTTGCGCGCCGCCTCGCTCGCAGCCAGAGGCATCAACGGCGCGCATTCGGGAAAGATCTCCAGCAGACGGGCCGCATCCAGCTCTGCAGCCCCATGCTGTGTGCTCGCCACCAGATAGTGCTGACAGGCCAGCAGCCGCTCTACCCAGTTGTCGAGCTCGCGCACATTGCCCGGCCAGGGGTGAGCCTGCGCGCGCAGCAGCACGGCGTCGAGCATGGCGGCCAGAGCCTTGTGCGACGCGGTCCGGGACAGGGCCTGGCCCTGCAATGCCTGCCCGCCCAGCCTCTGCGCCAGCATGCTGTGCGCGAGCTCGGCCACATCGGCGCTGCCGCGCTGCTGCAGCGTGGGCGTGGCCAATCTCAGCACGGCCAGGCGGTAATAGAGGTCGCGGCGAAACTGGCCACGCTCGACCTGGGCCGCGAGATCCGCATGGGTGGCCGCGATCACGCGCACATCGACGGGAATCGGCGTGGTCGAACCCACGCGCAGCACCTCGCGCTCCTGCAGCACGCGCAGCAGGCGTGACTGCAGGGCCAGCGGCATATCGCCGATCTCGTCAAGAAACAGCGTGCCCGTGTGCGCCGCCTCGATGAGGCCGGTCTTGCCACCGCGGCGCGCGCCGGTGAAAGCGCCGTCCTCGTAGCCAAAGAGTTCGCTCTCCAGCAGGCTTTCGGACAGGGCCGCGCAATTGACGGCCAGGAAGGGCTGGGCCGCGCGGCTGCCCGCGCGGTGTATGCCCTGGGCCACCAGCTCCTTGCCCGTGCCGCTCTCGCCGAGGATCAGCACCGTGGCCTCGCTGGCCGCAAACTGGCGCGCCAGCTGGCGCACGCGCTGGGCGGCCGGGCTGCTGCCCAGATAGTCCTCGATGCGCCAGCGCACGCCGGCGCCGCGCTGACGCTGGTCGGCACGCAGGCTGCGGTCGGCGCGCTGAATCACGGCCGGGTCGCGGCAGACCAGCAGTGCGCCCGTCAGCTGCCCGTTTTCCAGAATGGGCGCACGGCGTACCACCAGGGTACGCATGGCCAGCTGCACCACCTCCTCGCCGCCTTCCTCGCCGGCCAGAGCCCGGCCCATGCCCAGGGTGGGCGCCACCTCGTCCAGCGGGCGGCCGTGCAGCGCCTCCAGGGGCGCTCCCAACAGCGCGGCCATGCGCGGATTCAGCGCGCAGATGCGGCCGCGCTCGTCCACGGCCACCACGCCGTCCTGCAGCTGGTGCAGCACGGTTTCCAGGCGCTGGTGACGGTCGCGTTCGGCGCGCCGGTGGCGCGCCAGCAGCATGGCGTCGTTGAGCGCCTGGCGCACGGAGATATCGGAGTACAGCAGCACGCTGGACATGCCGGCCTGCTCGGCCAGATCGGCCACCAAGCCCGGCGCCACCACGGCTCCCACGCGCGCGGCCCTGAGTTTTTGCACGCAGGCCGCCGCATCCTGCGGCCCCTGGTAAGCGATCTGCACCAGACCCAGACCGAACAGGCTGTCGAACTGGGCCACCACGGCAGACGGCTCCCCGAAGGTCACCAGGCCCACATGGGGCGTTTCTGCCGTGGTCTGCAGCTTGGCCTGGCGCAGGGCCTGGAGCAGGTCCAGGCCACGCACTTCGACCATGGCCAGCGGGATGTCCACCCGCTCGCGTATCCAGGCTCCGCTGGCTCCCGCGCCCACCAGCGCATCGATGGGCTGTTTGCGGTTGAGCGCATGGACCTGGGCCACGGCATCGTCGAAAGACGCAGCGATATGCGAGAAGCGCGCCTGTCCCGACCACGGCTGGGCCAGCCGCTGCAGCACACGCCCTATGCGGTAGCGCCCCACGGTGACGATATGCGGCAGATGGCTGACATCCGGTAGCAGCCCGACCTCGACTGAACCCTTTGCAGCGGGCAAGACTTCCATTGCCTGTAATTCATCCATGAATTCCATTATTTCATTATTGAAATTTGAATGAGACATTGCCCGCCCCTGCAGATCGAGAAGCAGAGTAGAAATCCAATGATTTCAGTTACTTAGAAGAACAAGGGTTTTCCCTTGGTGAGGCTGGCACAGGGATTGCACAAGCAACCCGCATACAAATTGGATATGGATCCAGGAGATATCAATGTTTTTGAACCGTCGTTCCCTGCTCGCCACCGCCGTTGCCGCTGCCACGCTGCCCCCCATGGTGGGCGCCCAGGCCGCCGACAGCGCCGCCAAATGGCCCGCACGTCCCATCCGCCTGGTCGTGCCCTTCTCGGCGGGCGGCGCCAATGACCTGATGGCACGCTCCGCGGCCGAGGGTGCGTCCAAGATCCTCGGCCAGCCCGTGGTGATCGACAACCGTCCCGGCGCTGGCGGCACCGTGGGCGCCGACATCGTGGCCAAGGCCCAGCCCGATGGCTATACGCTGCTGGTCAGCGCTGCCGGCGTGATCTCCAACAGCATGATCAAGAAGACCATGCCGTTCAAGGACGATGCGCTGCAACCCGTGGTGATGATTGGCCTGGCTCCTTCGGTGATCGTGGTGCCCAAGAACGCCCCGTACAACAATCTGCGCGAGTTTGTGGAGGCCTCCAAGAAGGGCCAGGGCTTCAACTTCGCCACTGCCGGCACGGGCAGCACGCCGCACTTCGTGGCCGAGATGCTGAACGTGAAATACGGCGCCAAGCTGCAACCCGTGCCTTACAAGAGCGGCTCCGAGAGCACGACGGCCGTGCTGGGCGGTCAGGTGGAAGGCACTTCCGAGGCCAGCATCATCGCCCTGCCCCACATCCTTCACGAAGGCAAGTTCAAGCCTCTGGCCACGACCTGGACGCAGCGCATCTCCGCCTATCCGCAGCTGTCCACCGCCGTGGAACAGGGCTTTGCCGATCTGCAGATCGCGCACTGGGCCGGCATCCACGCCCCCAAGGGCACGCCGCCCGCCATTCTGGACAAGATCGCCGCGGCCGTTGACAAGGCCATGAAGGAACCCGCCACCGTCGAAAAGCTCAAGGGCCTGGGCATCGAGCCCGTAGGCGGCACGCGCGCCGAGTTCGTGAAATTCACCGACGCGGAAAGCAAGCGCCTGGGCGAGATCGTCAAGGCCGCCAACATGCAGGAAAAGTAAGACGGCAGCGAGCGCCCGGATCAGCTCCCGAGCGCCTTCGTTCTCCAGCCAGGCCCAACACGGCCCGGCTCGCCCACCGTTGCTCCGACAGCAGTCAGCGCCTGAAGCGCAGGCATTTGCATTGTTTTTTATAGGAAGCTTTATGAATCCCAAGCAAAAACTCAAAGCCCTGGCCGACGCCCGCCGCGGCGTCATCGTGCCCGGCGCTTTCAACGCCATGTCGGCCAGGCTGATAGCCGATCTGGGCTTTAAAGCCATTTATGTGACGGGTGCCGGCGTGACCAATATGTGGTTCGGCATGCCCGACCAGGGCTTTATGGGCCTGAGCGAGATCGCTGACCACACGGCCCGCATCCGCGATGCCGTGGAAGTGCCGCTGCTCGTCGATGCCGACACGGGCTTCGGCAATGCCGTCAACACCTATCACGCCGTGCGCACGCTGGAACGCGCCGGCGCCGACTGCATCCAGCTCGAGGACCAGGTCAGCCCCAAGCGCTGTGGCCATTTCAACGGCAAGGACGTGATCGAGACCGGCGAGATGCTGGGCAAGATCAAGGCCGCCGTAGACGCACGCCGCGATAGCGGCACCCTCATCATGGCCCGCACCGATGCCGCAGCCGTCCACGGCTTCGAGGCCGCCATAGAGCGCGCCCAGGCCTTCCAGGAGGCCGGCGCCGACATCCTGTTCGTCGAAGCCGTGACCAAGGCCGAGGAAGTGCGCGCCCTGCCCCAGTTGCTCAAGGCGCCCCAGCTCATGAACATGGTGATCGGCGGCAAGACGCCCATCTTCAATGCCGACGAACTCGGCGAGCTGGGCTTCGGCTTTGTGCTCTACGCCAACGCGGCCCTGCAGGGCGCCGTGGCCGGCATGCAGAAATGCCTGACCCTGCTGCGCGACGAGCACAAGGTCGATGAAGACCCGGCCATCGTCGCCCCGTTCCTGGAGCGCCAGCGCCTGGTGAACAAGGACTTCTGGGATTCGCTGGAGCAAAAGTACCAATAAGGCTCGGCGCAAGCTCTGCCGTGGACCTGAATGAAATCGAGCCAAGGCGCTTGCACAGCAAGCGCTACAAGCTCCTCATTAAATAGCAGACCCATTCTTTCTTCGGCAGCCACTCGGCTGCCGATTTCATTGCGGTGTCGCTTCACGCGGCCGCCAGCCTTGCAGCATCAGCTCCAGCGCCTGCATGGCTTCCGCCAGACGCGAGGTGGGGGCATCCTCCTCGGCAATCCAGAATGCGGCCTCGACCAGGCAACCGTTGAGCACACGCGCCAGTGCAGGCGCGCTGGCCTGGACGATCACACCCTGCTCCATCAGCCCCTGCAGAAAATTCGCCACAAACTGTATGCACTTGCGGTGCTGCTCGCCCTGGTCCGTGCCGGTGAGCACGGAGCGCGCGTCCTGCAGCACGATGCGGCGGATCTCGGCCTCCTGAGCCATGGCCAGATAGGCGCGGCAATAGGCCAGAAAGCCTTTCCAAGGGTCGGCATGGGCCGCCAGCACGGCCTCCAGGCGCTCGTCCATTTCCGCATCCATCTGCGCCACCACGGCCGCCAGCAGGCCCGGCTTGCCGCCGAAGTGGTGGTACAGCGCACCGCGCGTCAGGCCGGCCTGCGCCGTCAGATCGTCCATGGAGGCCTGGGCATAGCCCTGAGCCGCAAATGCCCGGCGACCCGCGGCCAGCAGCTTGGCGCGGGTGGCTTCAATCATGCTGGCGCGACTCTGGCGCATCTCCCACTCCATTTACATACAAATCGTATGCCAATGATACGGCGGCGGCCTGCATTGCATAGAATCACTCACATACATTGCGTATGTCATTTTTTCCATAGCCCATAAGCCAGCCTTTGGCCGCAGGTTTTTCTCTTTTCCGAGGTTTTGATGTTCAACGCCTACCGCCGGCTGTTTGCCGCACCCGGCACCACCAGCTTCGTGCTGGCGGGCCTGGTCGCCCGCATGCCCTTGTCGATGACGGGTATCGGCCTGATCACCATGCTGTCGCAGCAACGCGGTGCCTATACGCTGGCAGGAGCCGTGGCCGCCTGCTTTGCCCTGTCGATTGCTCTGCTGGCGCCCCGCATCTCGGCCCTGGTGGACCGGCACGGCCAGCGCAAGGTGTTGCCCCTGGCTGCGGCAACCAGCGCCAGCGCCATGTTCGCGCTGCTGGCCTGCGCGCACTGGCAGGGTCCGGACTGGCTGCTGCTGTTGCTGGCCGCACTGGTGGGCAGCCTGCCCAGCATGCCGGCCATGGTGCGCGCCCGCTGGACGATGCTGTACCGCGGCACGCCCCAGTTGCAGACGGCCTATGCGCTGGAGGCCGTACTCGACGATCTGTGCTTCATCATCGGCCCGCCGCTGTCCGTGGGACTGAGCATGGTGCTGTTCCCCGAGGCCGGCCCCATGGCCGCAGCCCTGCTGCTGCTGGGGGGCGTGACCCTGTTCGTGCTGCAGCGCCACACCGAACCGCCGGTGAATACCCATGAAAACCAGGTAGGCCAAAGCGCGCTGGTGCGCCATCAGAGCGTGGTGCGCACGCTGGCGCTGTTCATGCTGGCCCAGGGCATCATTGTGGGCACCATCGACGTGGCGGCCGTAGCCTTTGCCACCCAGCAAGGCCAGCCGGCCATGGCCAGCGTGGTGCTGTCCTTCTACGCGCTGGGTTCCTGTGTGATGGGACTGGTATTCGGCGCGCTGCACCTGAAGACGCCGCTCCACCGCCAGATCGTCTGGGTCGGCGGCTCGGTGGCTATCACGGCCGTGCCGCTGCTGCTGGCCAGCAATCTCACAGCGCTGACCCTGGCCGTGTTGCTGGCAGGCATTACCTTCGGCCCCACGATCACCGTGGCCATGGGCCTGGTGGAACAACAGGTCGCGGCCAGCCGTCTGACCGAAGGCATGACCTGGCTGCTGACGGGTCTGGCCATGGGCGTGGCACTGGGGGCGGCGGCGGCCGGCTGGGTGACCGACCACCTGGGCGCGCAGATGTCCTTTGTGGTCGCCCTGCTGGCCGGCGCCGCCATGTGGGCCTGGGGCGTCCAGGCCGGGCGGCTGGCTCGCGGCGCGGCACCGGTGGAGCCCGCCGCCTGCATGAGCTGATCGGGTTCAACCGGCAGGAGAAGGGTTCAATGCGGACCGCGGCGCAAGCCGCGCTTCATGGATAGGCAGATGGATCAGCGCCGCGCCCACGGCCAGCAGGATGTCGATGATCCAGACAATGTCGAAGCTGCCCGTGGCTTCGAACACCTTGCCGCCCAGCCAGGCCCCCAGAAAGCCGCCGATCTGATGCACCAGCATCACCAGCCCGAACAGCATGGCCATGTGGCGCGTGCCGAAGAACTTGGCCACCAGCCCCACGGTGGGCGGCACGGTGGACAGAAAGGTCAGCCCCATCACCGCGGCAAAGATCAGGGCCACCGCACCGGTCTTGGGCACCAGCATGAAGATCAGCACGGCCAGGGCGCGCGTGGCATAGACCAGCGACAGCAGCGACTTCATGCGCCATCGGCCCACGGCCCAGCCCATGGCCAGGCTGCCCACGATGTTGAACAGCCCCAGCATGGCCAGCGACCAGGCACCGAACTGCACGGGCAGGCCGCAGCTCTCGATCACGCCCGGCAGGTGCGTGCCCAGAAAAGCCACATGGAAACCACAGACGAAGAAGCCCACGCACAGCAGCAGATAGCTGCGGTTGCCCAGGGCCTGGACGATGACGGCGCGGCTGCCCTGATGTTCAGCGGCGCCTTTCGCGGCACCCATGGCCGATGAATCCCTGGCCAAAGCCTCGGGCCTGCCCTTGAGCACGAAGATGGCCGGCAAGGCCAGCAGCACCAGGCCGCCCAGCACCTGCAGCGCATTGCCCCAGCCCAGGCCCACCATCAGCGCACCGGCCAGCGGGGTGATCAGAAACTGCCCCGTGGAGCCGCCCGCATTGACGATGCCCGTGGCCAGGCCCCGGTAGCGCTCGGGTATCAGCCGCGCCGTGGTGCCCATGAGCACGGCCGGCCCGGCCATGCCTGCGCCGCCGGCGGACAGCACACCCACCGAGAGGATCAGGCCCAACGTGCTGCTCATATAGGGCGTGATGAAGCAGCCTACGGCCACCAGCAGCACACCGGTCAGCAGCACGCGGCCTGCGCCTATGCGGTCGGCCATGGCTCCGGCAAAGGGCTGGGTCAGCCCCCACCACAGCTGGCCAAAGGCAAAGGCCAGGCTGATCTGGGCCAGGCCCAGATGCGTGGCGCTGTTCAGAGGGCTGACAAACAGGCCCATGCTCTGGCGGCTGCCCATGGTCAGGGCAAAGGTGGAAGCCGCTGCCAGCAGCACCAGCCACACGCTCCACTGGCGGCCATGGCGGTCCTGCGGCGCCTGGCCGATCTGATCCTCATGCATAGCGGTCTCCCTCATGGTTTCAAGTGCCATGTTCGTCCGGGCATTCCGGCGAGCCGTCGTCATCCAGCAACTGCAGCGCATCGTCGATCAGCGCATGCAGCGCCAGCACGCGCTCCACGCCCAACTGCGCGTTGAGCTGCAGCTGCGCGTGGCGCCAATCGCTCTGGGCCCGGGCACGTTTTGCGCGCCCGGCCTCGGTGATCTGGATCAAACGGCTGCGCGCATCGGCGCCCGGCGCCACTTCCAGCCAGCCCGCAGCCACCAGGGGCTTGAGGTTGCGGGTCAGCGTGGAAGCGTCCATGGTCATGGCGCGCGCCAGGTCCACGGGGCGGATCGGTCCGCGGTGCAGCACCTGAGACAGCAGCGAATACTGCGTGGTCTTGAGCCCGGCCTGGGCCAGTTGCGCATCGTAATGCTGCGACACGCGGCGCAACAACTGGCGCAGCTTGAAATTGGTGCAGCCCTGCGGCTGCGGGAGCGACTTTCCATCCGGATTGCCATCCATGTTTTCTCTCCAGCCGGCCCATGGGCCTCGTGATGGTCGATTGCGTTCTGAATATCATTGTATCTACAATGATTGCATATGCAACACTAAGGAGGCAGCATGGATAGCACAGTCAGGACTCAGGACCCATCGTTCATTTCTTCCGTTGACTGGGACGCGCACAAGGCCCAGGTCGTGGACCGCATGCTGGCCGGCGGCGGCCAGCCCGGTGTAGCCACGCCCGCCCAGGTTCAGGGCAAGAGCGGCCTGGAGCTGATGCAGGCCATGCTGGCCGGCGAGCTGCCCTACCCGCATATCGCGGACACGCTGGACTTCGCGCTGATCGAGGTCGGCCACGGCAAGGCCGTGTTCCAGGGCTCGCCTCAGCGCAAGCACTACAACCCCATGGGCACCGTGCACGGCGGCTGGTTTGCCACACTGCTGGATTCGGCCTTGGGCTGCGCCGTACAGACCACGCTGCCCGCGGGCATGGCCTACACCACGGCAGAGCTGGGCGTGAACATCGTGCGCGCCGCGCGCGAAGATTCGGGCCCCTTGCGTGCCATAGGCCAGGTGGTGCACAGCGGCCGGCAGCTGGCCACGGCCGAGGCCCGCATCGTCGGCCCCGACGGCAAGCTCTACGCTCACGCCACCACCACCTGCCTGGTGTTTGCGGCCAGGACCTGACGCCCCCAGAATCTGTATTAAAACAGCCGCTAGCGCTTATGCAGAAAGCACCAGCAGCTATTCTTTTGAGAGATTCAAGACCGGGTCACTGGTGCAGCAGCTTCAGAAAATGCTGGGCCGGCTGGCTCAGCGGCCGGTCGCGGCGCACCAGGCTGCCGTAGGCCTCCAGCGCACGCCCGAAGCGGTAGGGAAGAATCTGCAGCAGACCATGCGCCTGATGGTCCTGGGCCACGGCCTGGGGAATCACGGCCAGCATGTCGGAATGGCGCACCAGATTCATCGAGGTCAGGATGGAGCCGGTCTCTATGAGATCGCGCGGCAGCGGCTGGCGATGGGCGTGGAACTCCTGATCGATCAGGGCCCGCATGGGGCTGCCGCGCGACTGCATCACCCAGCCATAGCCCTGCAACTGCTCGAACGACAGCTGCCTGGCCCGGGCCAAGGGATGGTTGTTGCCCACCACGATGCATAGCGCCTCGTCGTCGATGGCCCGGAACTCGTATTCGTCGCCGTCCTCGCCGGTCAACCGGCCTACCACCACTTCCAGCACGCCTTCGCGCAGTTGCGATAGCAGCCGGTCGCTGGTATCCACGGCCACCTCCATGGACAGCATGGGCCATTGCGCGCGCAGATCCAGCAGCGCCCGCGTGAGCCGGCCCGGCGAGGCCGCCATGATGCTGCCCACGGCCAGCCGCCCGGCACTGCCCCGACGCAGCTCGAGCAGTTCGCGGTTCAGCGCTTCCATGCCGCCGCGGAAATTCTGGAAATAGCAGGTCACGCGTTCGCCTGCGGCATTGAGCTTGAGGCCGCGGCCCACGCGATCGAACAGCGGCAGGCCCAGTGCATCCTCGAGGTCGTGCAGCATCTTGGTGGCCGCGGGCTGGGTCTGCCCCAGCTGGCCGGCCGCCGCGCGCAAAGTGCCCTGTTCGTCTATGGCCAGGATCAAGGCCACCTGCCGCATGCGCAAGCGGTTGAGCAACTGGGGCGTGCTGTCCTGGCGGTCTATGGAACCCATGCCGTCCTCTCCAAATGATTCCTATGGGTTATCAAAATATCATGATATTTCAATATACACGTATCAATTGCCTGCCTAGGATTGCAGCCATAACAACGACCTCAGGAGACATTCCCCATGCTGCGACGCACTCTGCTGGCAGGCGCTGCCCTCTGTTCCTTGCTGCCCCAGTTCGGGCAGGCCCAGACCCCCCCGGCCGACTGGCCCACGCGCCCCCTGCGCCTGCTGGTGGGCTCGGCCCCCGGCGGCGGCACCGACGCCATGGCGCGCGCCGTGGCCGACCGGCTGGGTCCGCTGCTCAAGCAGCCGGTGGTCGTGGAAAACCGCCCCGGCGTCTCCAACACCCTGGCCGTGGACATGACGGCCAAGGCCACGGACGGCTACACCATGGTCATGGGCGTGGTCACGGCCCACGCGATTGCGCCGCACCTGCTCAAGCTCAGTTACGACAACAACAAGGATCTGGTGCCCGTGGCCTTCGTGGGTACCGTGCCCAATGTGCTGATCGTCAGCAACAGCCTGCCGGCCAAGTCCGTGCCGGAACTGGTGGCCCTGGCCAAGAAGGAACCCAGCCGCATCAACTACGCCAGCAGCGGCACGGGCAGCACCCAGCACATCGCAGCCGAGATGTTCAAGGATGCGGCCGGCATCCAGATCACCCATGTGCCCTACAAGGGCAGCGCCGCGGCGCTGGTGGACCTGGTCAGCGGCCAGGTGCAGATGAGCTTCGACACCATGCCCTCGGTGCTGGGCCAGATCAAGAGCGGCAAGCTGCGTCCGCTGGCCGTGACCTCGGCCCAGCGCAATCCCCAGCTGCCCCAGGTGCCGACCATGGCCGAAGCCGGCCTGCCAGCTGTCGAGATCGGCGCCTGGTACGGCATCTACATGCCTGCCGCCACGCCCAAGGCCGTGCAGCAGAAGCTGCATGACGAGGTCAACAAGGTCATCACCATGCCGGAGACCAAGACCCGCCTCGAAGCCGTGGGTGCCGAGCTGCGCCCCATGTCCCAGGCCGAGTTCGCGAGCTTCCACATGGCCGAGTACAAGCGCTTCGGCGAAATCATTCGCAAGAACAATATCAAGCTGGACTGAGCATGAGCAACGCCTCCCTTCCCGTTGTCGCCCTGACCCTGGGCGACCCCTCAGGCATCGGCGCCGAACTCATCGCGCGCCTGCTGGCCAAACCCGAGGCCGTGCAGCAGGCCAATCTGGTGCTCATAGCCGACCCCTGGCTGTGGGAACAAGGCCAGCGCATCGCCGGCGTGCAGGTCGCGACCGCCCCGCTGGCCGATCTGGCAGCGGCGCGCAGCCGCAGCGACACCCGCCTGCCGGCTTTTGTGGCCGTCGACACCATCGCCCCGGCCGATGTGGTCCAGGGCCGGGTGGGTGCGGCCGGCGGCCGCTCGGTGCTGCAGGTGCTCGATCAGTGCATGGATGCGGCCCTGGCCGGCGATATCGACGCCATCTGCTTTGCGCCCCTGAACAAGCAGGCCATGAAAATGGGCGGCCTGCGCCACGAGGACGAGCTGCACCACTTTGCCGAGTACCTGGGCGTGACCGGCTACTTCTGCGAGTTCAACACGCTGGGCGATCTCTGGACCTCGCGCATCTCGTCCCATGTGCCGCTCAAGGATGTGGCCAGCTATCTGAGCCGAGAGCGCATCGCCCAGGCCGCCGAGCTGATCTACAACGCCCTGCGCGCCAGCGGCTTTGATGCGCCCAAGGTGGCGATTGCGGGTTTCAACCCGCACAACGGCGACGGCGGCACCTGCGGTCGCGAGGAAATCGACATCATCGCCCCCGCCGTCCAGGCCCTGCAGGAGCGCGACTGGCCAAGCGATGCGCCTTTCCACGGCCCGTTCCCGGCAGACACCATCTTTTTGAAGGCCCAGGCCGGCGAGTACCAGGCCATCGTGACCATGTACCACGACCAGGGCCAGATCGCGATCAAGCTGCTGGGCTTCTCGCGCGGCGTCACCGTGCAGGGCGGCCTGCCGATACCCATCACCACGCCGGCCCACGGTACGGCCTACGACATCGCGGGCCAGGGCAAGGCCAATGTCGAAGCCACCTGGCAGGCCCTGCAGATTGCCGCACGCATGGGTGCCGCCCATAGGGCCAACCAGACCACCGCCGTCTGAACCCACTTTCCGGGCGGCTTCCGCCGCCAGCCTTCTTCACTTTTTTCTACCGAGGTCTTTATGAAGATCAAGTCCGTCCGCGCCCGCGTCTATGAATGGAAGGGCAAGACCGTTCCGCCCCAGGGCAATTTCTGCTCCAACGCCATGGATCTCGTCTACTCCAAGACCGAGACCATGTCCACCTTCCGCTTTCACTCGTGGACCGTGGTGGAGATCGAGACCGACGACGGCATCGTCGGCCTGGGCAACGTGGCCCTGGCACCCAAGATCGCCAAGGCCATCATCGACGAGTACCTGGCACCCCTGGTCATCGGCCAGGACCCGTGGGACTACGAGTACCTGTGGCAGCGCATGTACCGCAGCACCCACGCCTGGGGCCGCAAGGGCGTGGCCATGGCCGCCATCTCGGCGGTGGACCTGGCCATCTGGGACATCCTGGGCAAGAGCGTGAACAAGCCCGTGTTCAAGCTGCTGGGCGGCCGCACCAAGGAAAAGATCCCCTGCTACTACAGCAAGCTGTACCGCACCGACCTCAAGGAAATGCAGGACGAGGCCCAGAAATTCCTCGACCAGGGCTTCAAGGCCTTCAAGATGCGCTTCGGCTACGGCCCGGCCCACCTGCAGGACGGAGTGAAGGAGAACCTCAAGTCCGTCGAGGCGGTGCGCGAAGTCATCGGCTACGACACCGACCTGATGCTGGAGTGCTACATGGGCTGGAATCTGGAGTACGCCAAGCGCATGCTGCCCAAGCTGGAGAAGTTCGAGCCGCGCTGGCTGGAAGAGCCGGTGATCGCCGACGACATCGGTGGCTATGCCGAGCTGAACAACATGGGCATCATCCCGATCTCGGGCGGCGAGCATGAATTCAGCCTCTACGGCTTCCAGCAATTGCTGGAAAAGAAGGCCGTGAGCGTGGTGCAGTACGACACCAACCGCGTCGGCGGCATCACCGCCGCGCACAAGATCAACGCGCTGTGCGAAGCCTACAGCGTGCCGGTGATCCCGCATGCCGGCCAGATGCACAACTACCACCTCACCATGAGCACGCTGGCCTCACCCATGGCCGAGTACTTCCCGATCTTCGACGTGGAAGTGGGCAACGAGCTGTTCTGGTACATCTTTGATGGCGAGCCGATCGCCGAGAACGGATTCCTGCAACTCAGGGACGATGTGCCCGGCCTGGGCCTCACGCTCAAGGCCGACTACCTCGACCAGTTCCAGATCACCGAGTGAGGACTGCCATGCCCGGACTCTCCAACCCGCGCTACCGGGGCATCTTCCCGGTCGTGCCCACCACCTTCCATGAAAACGGCACGCTGGACCTCGCCAGCCAGAAGCGCTGCCTCGACTTCATGATCGACTCCGGCGTCGACGGCCTGTGCATCCTGGCCAACTTCTCCGAGCAGTTCCTGGTCTCGGACGAGGAGCGCGAGATCCTCACGCGCACCTGCCTGGAGCACGTGGCAGGCCGCGTGCCAGTGATCGTGACCACCACCCACACCAGTACCAAGGTCTGCGCCGAACGCAGCCGCCGCGCGCAGGACATGGGCGCGGCCATGGTCATGGTCATGCCTCCCTACCACGGCGCCACCTTCCGTTTCGGCGAGGCGGCCATCCAGAGCTTCTACCAGGGCGTATCCGACGCCATCTCCATCCCCATCATGATCCAGGACGCGCCGGCAGCCGGCACGCCGCTGCCGCCGGCTTTTCTGGCCAAGATGGCCAGGGAGATCGAGCAGGTCAGCTACTTCAAGATGGAAACCGCGGGTGCGGCGGGCAAGCTGCGCGAACTGATCACCCTGGGCGGCGAAGCCATCGAAGGCCCCTGGGACGGCGAGGAAGCCATCACCCTGCTGGCCGATCTGGAGGCCGGCGCCACGGGGTCCATGACGGGCGGGGGCTTTGCCGATGGCATACGCCCCATCATCGAGGCGCACCGTGCAGGCGACAAGGACCTGGCCTTCGAGCAGTACCAGCGCTGGCTGCCGCTGATCAATCACGAGAACCGCCAGGCCGGCTTCCTGGCCGCGAAGGCGCTGATGAAACAGGGCGGCGTGATCGCCTGCGATGCGCCGCGCTCGCCCTGGCCGCCCATGCATCCCGAGGTGCGGCGCCAGCTGATCAACATCGCGCGCCGGCTCGACCCGCTGGTGCTGCGCTGGGCCCGTTGAAAGGATGAACATGCCCACCCATGACAACCTGATCAATGGCCGCTGGACTCCTGGCCAGTTCTACGCCCCGAACACCAACCCCAGCGACCTCAGCGATGTGGTCGGCGAGTACGCCCAGGGCGGTGCCGACGACGTGCAGGCCGCCGTGGCCGCGGCCTCGGCCGCCTTCCCGGCCTGGTCCACCTCGGGCATCCAGGCGCGCTCCGACGCGCTCGACAGGATCGGCTCCGAAATCCTGGCACGCAAGGAAGAGCTCGGCGAGCTGCTGGCGCGTGAGGAAGGCAAGACCCGCCCCGAGGCCATTGGCGAAGTGGCCCGCGCGGGCCAGATCTTCAAGTTCTTTGCGGGCGAATGCCTGCGTTTGAATGGCGAGACCCTGCCCTCGGTGCGCCCCGGCATTGGCGTGGAAATCACGCGCGAGCCCATAGGCGTGGTCGGCCTGATCACGCCCTGGAACTTTCCCATCGCCATTCCGGCTTGGAAAATCGCCCCGGCCCTGGCCTTCGGCAACTGCGTGGTGCTCAAGCCCGCGGATCTCGTGCCCGGCAGCGCCTGGGCCCTGGCCGACATCATCCACCGCTCGGGCATCCCCGCGGGGGTGTTCAATCTGGTCATGGGCCGCGGGCGCGTGATCGGCGAGGCCCTGGTCCACCACCCCGAGGTGGCGGCCATCAGCTTCACGGGCTCGGTGGGCGTGGGCCGCGGCATTGCCGAAGCCTGCGTGAAAAGCGGCAAAAAGGTGCAGTTGGAGATGGGCGGCAAGAACCCCCAGATCGTGCTCGACGACGCCGACCTGAACCAGGCCGTGGAACTGTCGGCCCAGAGCGGCTTCTACTCCACGGGCCAGCGCTGCACGGCTTCGAGCCGCCTCATCGTGACCGACAGGATCTACCCGGCCTTTGTCGAGGCCCTGCAGCAGCGCATGGCCCAGATCAAGGTCGGCGATGCACGCGCCGCGGGCACCGATATGGGCCCGGTGGTCAGCCAGGCCCAGCTCGAGCAAGACCTGTCCTATGTGGAAATCGCCAAGGCCGAAGGCGCGCGGCTGGCCGCGGGCGGCGGCCGCGTGGCCTGCCACACGGGCAGCGGCAAGAGCGGCTTCTTCATGGCGCCCACGCTGTTCGTCGATACCGAGGCCGGCATGCGCATCAACCGCGAGGAAGTCTTCGGTCCCGTGGCCAGCGTGATCCGCGTCAAGGACTACGAGCAGGCGCTGCAGGTCGCCAACGACACGGAGTTCGGCCTGTCGGCCGGCATTGCGACCACCAGCCTCAAGTACGCGAGCCACTTCAAGCGCCACAGCCAGGCCGGCATGGTCATGGTCAACATGCCCACGGCGGGCGTGGACTACCACGTGCCGTTCGGCGGGCGCAAGGGCTCGAGCTACGGCCCGCGCGAGCAGGGCCGCTGTGCGCAGGAGTTCTACACCACGGTCAAGACAGCCTATACCCTGGCCTGATATGACCCGAGGCCGGAGCGGCCGTCAGCGCATTTCCATCTCCACGGCCTCCTGAGACAGATCCCAGCCCAGCACAAAGACCTGGTACTGGGTCTGGCCACCGGCGTCGCTCCAGGTCTCGGGGCCGAATTCGCGCATATTGCCGAGCAGGCTCAGCCCCTCGCGCAGCGGGCTGGCATCGGTCTGCTCGGCCAGAACAAAGCCGCCGTCGCTGCTGCGCAGGGTCACGCGTCCGGTTGAAGGTTTGAAGGCGACAACAGTGGCTTGATCCGACATGGCTGCTCCGGTTTCTGGTGGCCACCAGTCTAATCATGCACGCCAGCCCCTGCTAGCCACAGCAATTCGACCAATGTGTTCCATGGGCGGGACGATCTCCGTTAGGCTTGGGCCATTTCCTCGCTACAACCACACGCCCATGCTTTTTGTTCTGTTCAAACTTCTGCACCTGCTTGCCGTCATCATCTGGGTCGGCGGCATGTTCTTTGCCCATTTCTTTCTGCGCCCCGCTGCCCAGGGGCTGCAGCCGCCGCAGCGGGTGACACTGATGCACGGCGTGCTCAAGCGCTTTCTCGCCGTGGTGCTGGTGCTGGTCGTGGTGGTCCTGGCCTCGGGCGTGGGCATGATCGCCAGCATCCATGCCATGGCCAAACAGGCGGGCAGTCAGTTCAACATGCCCGCGAGCTGGATCGTGATGAGCCTTCTGGGCCTGCTGATGATGGGTGTGTTCGGCCATATCCGCTTTGCGCTGTTCAAGCGCCTGGACGCTGCCGTCCAGGCCGCGGACTGGCCCGCTGGCGGCAAGGCGCTGGAGAGCATACGCAAATGGGTGGCTTTCAATCTGGCCCTGGGCCTGGTGATCGTGGTGGTGCTGCGCGTGCCGCTGTAAGCCCCCTCCACCAGCACCAAAAGCCCGGCCGAAACATGGCCGGGCTTTTTTATTTCCGGCTCCAACCCGCCATTAGCCTTACCCACCGAGCGCAACCGCTTCATTTTCAGGAGCAATCTGTCGTCTCAGGGACCGCAGATGTTCACCCTGCTGCGATTGAGGTCAGACACAAAACCGTCGGCTTGCGCAATAATTGCACCAACAATCATTGACCAGACAAACATTGGCATCACAAGTGCATCATGAGCTCCAGCACTCTTATTGATCCCGGCGACGAGTCGACCTTCTTCTATCAGGACGGCGTCTATACGCCCGACCAGAGCATAGGCTTTCTCATGCGTCGCGTGCTCAGTTCCATTCTGCAGGTCGCGGATGGCCAGCTGGCCGAGCACGGCCTGACCTATGTGCAGTGGCTGCCGCTGTACAAGCTGCTGATCTGCTCCGACACCACGAATGCCTCTCTGGCCAAGGACCTGGGCATGGACCCGGCCTCGGTCACGCGTGCTCTGGACCGCATCGAGGCCAAGGGCCTGCTGCAGCGCGAGCGCTCCACCACGGACCGCCGCGTCGTGCACCTCGTGCTCACCGACGAGGGCCGCCGCGTCGCCCAACAGGTGCCCAAGGTGCTGACCAAGGTGCTCAACTGCCACCTCAAGGGCTTCAACCACGAGGAATGCACGCTGATGCTGTCCCTGCTGCAGCGCATGCTGAGCAACGGCGAAGCGCTGCGCGAAGCCATGAGCTGCGCGGCCCACGAGCCCGGCGCCAAACCTGCGGCCTAGGCCGAGCAAACGGCTTCTCAACCCTGCCCCATTTCAATAAAAACCACTGGCAATCCGCTATGACTTCCCGCACCACAAGCTCCGCGCTCAAACCCGTGACTGCCGCAGCCGCCCTGCTGGCAGCGCTGACCCTGGCGGGCTGCGCCTCGCAAGGCCCCCAGCACCAGCCGATAGCGCAGCTCAAGGCCGCCGAGCTGGGCCTGACCGCCGCGACCGACAAGGACGCCGCCAGCGACGCCACGGCCCTGTCCACCTCCCAATGGTGGACAGGTCTCGGCGATGACCGGCTCAACCAGCTCATAGGCCAGGCCCTGGCCGGCAACCCGAGTCTCGCAGCCAGCAACGCGCGCTTTGAAAAAGCCGCGGCCCTGGCCACGGCCAGCAGCACGGCCAGCGACGTCCACGGCACGCTGAGCGCCGACGCCACGCGCCAGCGCTATAGCGCCAACGGACTGTTCCCGCCGCCGCTGGCCGGCAATATCTTCAACAGCGGCAATCTGCAGGCCGGCCTGTCCTGGTCGCCGGATTTCTTCGGCAAGCATTCGGCCGATCTCGAGGCCGCCCTGGGCCAGGCCCGTGCGGCCAAGGCCGATGGCGCCGCCGCGGCCAATCAGCTGGCCGCCCAGGTCGCGCGCAGCTATGTGGCGCTGGCCCGTCTGCTGGCGCAGCGCGAGGTCGCGCAACGCACGCTGGGCCAGCGCCAGTCCCTGCTGAGCCTGAGCGAGCAGCGCACCCGGGCGGGACTGGACAGCCAGGTGGAGCTGACCCAGGCCCAGGCCGGCATGCCCGACGCGCGCACGCAGATCGAGATGCTCGACGAGCAGATCACGCTGACGCGCCGCACCATCGCCGTGCTCTGCGCCCAGGCCCCCGATGCGCAGAACGCGCTCGCGCCCAGCCTGGCCGCGCTGCGCATCCAGCCCGTGCCCCAGGTGCTGGGCGCCGACCTGCTGGGCCGCCGCCCCGACGTGGTGGCCGCGCGCTGGCGCGTGGAAGCCGCGACCCGCGGCATAGACTCGGCCAAGGCCGACTTCTACCCCGACATCAACCTCACGGCTTTTGTTGGCCTATCGGCCCTGGGTTTCGACAATGTGTTCCAGGGCAGCTCGCGCCAGATGGGCATCACCCCCGCACTGCGGCTACCGATCTTCGACGGCAAGCGCCTGCGCGCCCAGCTGCGCGGCAAGCAGGCCGACCTGGATACGGCCATTGCCCAGTACAACGGCGCGGTCCTCGATGCCGTCAAGCAGGCCGGCGATGCCATCGCCTCGGTGCAGTCGCTGGACCGCCAGCAGCAGCTGCAGGCCGAGTCGCTGTCCAAGGCCGAGCGCGCCTATGACTTTGCCGTGCAGCGCTACAAGGCCGGCCTGGGCAACCAGATCACCGTGCTCAACACCGAGACCCAGGTGATCACCCAGCGCCGCCTGGCCGTGGACCTGCAGGCGCGCGAGCTCGACACCCGCGTGGCCCTGGCCGCGGCTCTGGGCGGCGGCTGGAGCGACGACACCCAGTCCGTGCAGGCCGGCGGCAACTGAGCCCCCTATTCCATCACCGCAGCGCGGCCGCCAACTGCTTCGGGGCCGCGCCCAGGCAGCAAAACCATTGACAGATAACAAAGCGCCAACATCATGACCGACAACACCAAACCTCAGAATGCCGCACCGCAAGCGCCCGCTGCCGCATCTCCCACCGCCAACCCCACGGGCCGCCGCAAGGGCCTGACCATAGTGGCCGCCGCCGTGGCCGTGGCCGCCATCGCCTGGGGCGGCTGGCACTGGATGGTGGCCCGCAACTACCAGACCACGGACAACGCCTATGTGGCGGGCAATGTGGTGCAGATCACGCCCCAGGTCGGCGGCACCGTGATCAGCATCGGCGCCGACGATACCGACTATGTGAAGGCCGGCCAGGTGCTGGTGCAGCTGGACCCCGCCGACTCCCTGGTGCAGCTGGCCCAGGCCGAGTCCCAGTTGGCCCAGACCGCGCGCCAGACCCGCACGCTGTATGCCAACAACGCGCCGCTGGCGGCCCAGGTGGCCCAGCGTGAGGCCGATCTGCTGCGCCTCAAGGCCGATGCGGCCAAGGCCAGGGAGGATGTGGAGCGCCGCCGTCCGCTGACCGTCACGGGGGCCGTGGGCAAGGAAGAGTTCGACCATGCCAAGGCCCTGGCCACGGCGGCCGACAACGCCGTGGTCGCAGCCGAAGCCGCGGTGCGCGCCGCCAAGGCCCAGCTGACGGCCGCCGAAGCCCAGACCAAGGGCACGACGGCCGAAGGCTTCCCTTCGGTGCTGGCGGCCGCAGCCAAGGTGCGCGAAGCGTATCTGGCGCTGCAGCGCACACGCCTGATCTCGCCCGTCGACGGCTATGTGGCCAAGCGCGGCGTGCAGCTGGGCCAGCGCGTGGCCGCGGGCTCGCCGATGATGACCGTGGTGGACCTGCACAACCTCTGGGTCGATGCCAACTTCAAGGAAAGCCAGCTCGCCGATCTGCGCATGGGCCAGAAGGTGGAGCTGACCGCCGATGTCTATGGCGACAAGGCCAGCTATGAAGGCAAGGTCGTGGGCCTGGGTGCCGGCACGGGCTCGGCCTTCTCGCTGCTGCCCGCGCAGAACGCCACGGGCAACTGGATCAAGGTGGTGCAACGCGTGCCGGTGCGCGTGAGCCTGGCGCCCGAAGCCCTGGCCAAGCACCCGCTGCGCGTGGGCCTGTCCATGGATGTGAAGGTCGATATCCGTGACCGCGACGGCCTGGCCCTGGCCAATGCCCCGCGCACCGAGCCGGTCGCGCAGACCGCGGTCTACGACGGCACGCTGGCCCAGGCCGAGGAGCGCATCCAGCGCATCATCGCCGGCGAAAGCCTGCCCGCGCTGACCTCCGTCGACGGCGTGCCCGCAGCCCGCCCCGCAGCACAGGCCGCGGCCAAGACCGAGGCGCCCGCAGCCGAGCAGGCCAAGTAAACCGGATCTGCCATGACTTCCACTTCCTCTGTCACGCCGCAAGCCCCGGACGGCGCAGGCGCTGCACCGCCGCCGGCCCTGGCGCAGCGCCAGCCCGCGCCGCTCAAGGGCGCGCAGCTGGCCATCGGCACGCTGGCCCTGTCGCTGGCGACCTTTATGAACGTGCTGGACTCCTCCATCGCCAACGTGGCCATTCCGGCCATCTCCGGCGATGTGGGCGTCAGCCCCAGCCAGGGCACCTGGGTCATCACCAGCTTCGGCGTGGCCAACGCCATCTCCGTGCCGCTCACCGGCTGGCTTACGCAGCGCTTCGGCGCCGTGCGCCTGTTCACCATGAGCGTGCTGCTGTTCGTGCTGACCTCCTGGCTCTGCGGCTTTGCCTCCTCGCTGGAGATGCTGGTGCTGTTCCGCGTGCTGCAGGGCGCGGTGGCCGGCCCCATGATTCCGCTGTCGCAGACCCTGCTGCTGTCGAGCTACCCGCCGGCCAAGGCCGGCGTGGCCCTGGCCCTGTGGGGCGTGACCACGCTGGTGGCTCCCGTGGTCGGGCCGCTGCTGGGCGGCTGGATCACGGACAACATCTCCTGGCCCTGGATCTTCTACATCAACGTGCCCGTGGGCCTGCTCTCGGCCCTGATGACCTGGAACATCTACCGCGACCGCGAAACCCCGACGCGCAAGCTGCCCATAGATACCGTGGGCCTGACGCTGCTGGTGCTGTGGGTGGGCGCGCTGCAGCTGATGCTGGACAAGGGCAAGGAGCTGGACTGGTTCGCCTCCACCGAGATCATCACCTTTGCCCTGGTTGCGGTTGTGGCCTTCGTGGTCTTCGTCGTCTGGGAGCTGACCGACGCCCACCCCGTGGTGGAGCTGCGCCTGTTCATGCGGCGCAACTTTGCCGCGGGCTCGATCGCGCTGTCGATTGCCTACGGCCTGTTCTTCGGCAATGTGGTGCTGCTGCCGCTGTGGCTGCAGCAGTGGATGGGCTATACCTCCACCTCGGCCGGCCTGGCGCTGGCTCCGGTGGGGCTGCTGGCCATCGTTCTGACGCCCTTGGTGGGCCGCAAGGTCTCCGTCTGGGACCCGCGCAAGATGGCCACCATGGCCTTCATCGTGTTCGCGCTGGTGCTGTGGATGCGCTCGCAGTTCACCGTGGAGACGGACTTCCGCCACATCCTGATTCCCACGCTGATCCAGGGTGCCGCCATGGCCTTCTTCTTCATTCCGCTGACCACGATCACGCTCAGCGGCCTGACGCCGGACCGCATTCCGGCCGCTGCAGGCCTGTCCAACTTCGTGCGTATCACGGCCGGCGCCATGGGCACCTCGATCGCCACCACGCTCTGGGAAAACCGCGCGGCCCTGCACCATGCGCATCTGACCGAGCTGCTGGTGCAAGGCCAGGGCACGTTTGCCATCACCGTCAATCAGCTGCAGGCCTCGGGCATGAGCGCCGAGCAGGCTTACGCGCAGATCAACCGCATGATCGACCAGCAGGCGTTCACGCGCGCAGCCGACGACATCTTTCTGGCGTCGTCCATGCTGTTCCTGAGCCTGATCGTGCTGATCTGGTTCACCAAGCGCCCCGCTGCCCATGCGGGAGGAGCCGAGGCGGCTGCCGGCGCGCACTAGGCCTCGGAAGCCACTGCCAGGAGCTGCCCCCGCCGCATCCACTGGCGCGGGTAGCTCTTTTTGATGGCGGTGCTGGCGCGTTCGGGCCCTGGCAAGCCGCTTCAAGCCTCGCCGGAGCGCTTGTCCAGGCGGCGCAGAAAGACCTGCAGCTCCTTGACCACCTGGGCGTCACCCTTGGCCTGGGCGCAGGCCAAGCCCTGCTGCCATGCCTGGCGCGCGGCCTCCGCGTCGCCCAGCGCCAACTGCGCCTTGCCCAACTGCTTCCAGGCCACCGAATAGTTGGGATCCAGGCGCGTGGCCTGCTGCAGATGGCTACAGGCCAGCAGCTCCTGGCCTTCGTCGGCATAGGCCTTGCCCAGGGTATAGCGCAGCAATGCGCTGTCCTTGCCGGCGGCCAGCATGTTCTCCAGATTGCGAACCATGGGATTCATCTCGTGCGTGCTCCTGTGGCGGCCAGTGTCTCACCCCGGCCGCCGCGGGCAAGAATGGCCGGCCTGCCGATACGGCCTCTTGCAAACGCCTGCTTGCAACAGCTGCAGCCGCCCCAAACTACGCCGAATCTGCCACTTGCCGCAATCTATCTTGTTCAAGAACTCCAGACCTGCCGCCGCCGGCTACGAGGACTCGCCCCAGTATGCGGACGGGCGTTTTCGCAACACCCATCCGCGCCCGGCCAACGGCCCCAAGCCCGACGCCAGAACGCTGTGGAACTTCTTTTTCAACAAGCCCGCGGACTCCGTACCCGGCCAGGCTCTGCCGGTGCAGAGCCTGAACGCGGCCGCCCTGGAGGCCGCCCCCGAGCGCAGCCTCTACCGCCTGGGCCACTCCACGCTGCTGCTCAAGCTGCGCGGCGGCTGGTGGCTTACCGACCCCGTGTTCTCGGAGCGCGCCTCGCCTCTGCCGTTTGCCGGGCCCAAGCGCTTTCATGCGCCGCCCGTAGGCTTGGACGAGCTGCCGCCGCTGCGCGGCGTGCTGCTGTCGCATGACCATTACGACCATCTGGACCGCACCACCATCCGCGTGCTTGCACCCAAGGTGGGGATTTTTCTGTGCCCGCTGGGGGTTGGCGACCGGCTTGCGGCCTGGGGCGTGCCGGCCGACAAGATCGTGCAGCACGACTGGTGGCAGGGCAGCGAGGTCGACGGCCTGCGCTTCACGGCCACGCCGGCCCAGCATTTCTCGGGCCGTGGCCTGCGCGACGGCAACCGCACGCTCTGGGCTTCCTGGGTCATAGAGGATTTGCAGGACTCCCGGCCGCTGCGCATTTTCTTCAGCGGCGACGGCGGCTATTTCGACGGCTTTGCCAAGATAGGCCGGCACTTCGGCCCGTTTGAGCTCACGCTCATGGAAACCGGGGCCTACGATCCGCACTGGCCCTATGTCCACATGCATCCGGCCCAGACCCTGCAGGCCCACCAGGATCTCGGGGGGCGCTGGCTGCTGCCCATACACAACGGCACCTTCAGCCTGGCCATGCATGCCTGGTGGGACCCGTTCGAGCAGATCCTGGGCCTGAGCCGGAAACACGGCGTCGCGATCTCCACCCCCATGATGGGCGAGCGCCTGGACCTCGATGCCCCGCATACGGGAACGCCCTGGTGGCGGGCCTGCGCCGAGGCCGATGGCGCCAGGCAGGCCCTGATTCCCGCGCAATCCTGAGACCGGGAGCGGCATGGCCGAGAATGCCGCATGGAAATTTCGCGCCACTCACGCTGCCTCGCCCTCTGCACCTCCTTCCTGACGGCCCTGCTGCTCGGTGCCTGCGCCGGCGCCATCCCACCACAGGCGGTCGAGCCTACTCCAGAACCGCAGGCCGATTCAACACCGGCCTCCAGCGGCCAGGCCGAGGGCTGGCCGGCCTGGATCGCTGCCGACTGCATACCACCGGGCCAGCTGGAGCGAAGCCCGCGGGCGCAGCAGCGCGGAACACCGGTCATCCATGCCAACTGGTTTCCCCAGGGCCTGCAGATCCAGGTCGTGGTCAGGCTGGAAGTGACGCCCCAGGGAGAGCTGGGCCGCGTGGCCTATCTGCCCGCCGGCACCGATCCACGCATCATGGCGGCCATCACGCGCTCGCTCAAGCGCTGGAAGTTCGAACCCGGCATGCGCGACGGCAAGCCGGTCACGGCCTGCTTCGAGCAGCCCTACGCTCTGAGTTTTCCGCGCCAAGACATTCCCTCCTCGGCAGCTGGCAAGCAGTGAGCACGCCGGGCGCCGGATTGCGCGCAAGCAGTTGCCCGGCTCTGGCCTATCGAAAACCCCGAAACTGCGTATTGCGGTGATGCGGGGCCCGCGCCCACGGCTAGAATTCCCAGGTCAGGAGAGAGTGCCTGCCGCTTCGAGCGGCCATGCACCGCCGAAGGCGCAGACACCCCATCCCGGTGCCCAAACGCTCAGGCAAAAGGACTGGCAACCGCTGTCGCACCTTGGTGCTACGGCGTTCCTTGTTGGAGAGAGATGCCGGATGGCATCCACCGAAGGAGCAAACTGCCCGGCCTCAATGCGCGGCAGTGAATCTCTCAGGTAAAGCGGACAGCAGGGCAAGCCCGCCATTCGTGGCCCGGCCATTCATGGCCCTGCCATGCATGGCAACTCATTTTGGTTTGACCACCGGAGCGCTTGCCTGTGACTGCTGCCGACACCTCTTCCGCCCTGCGTACCACGCCGCTGTTTGCGCTGCACCAAAAGCTCGGCGCCCGCATGGTGCCGTTTGCCGGCTACTCCATGCCCGTGCAATATCCCCAGGGGCTGATGGCCGAGCATCTGCACACGCGCCAGGCCGCGGGCCTGTTCGACGTCTCCCATATGGGCCAGCTGCTGCTGCGCGGGCCCGATGCGGCCGCCGCCCTCGAGTCGCTGATGCCCGTGGACGTGATCGGCCTGGGTCTGCACAAGCAGCGCTACGGCCTGCTGCTCAACGACGAGGGCGGCATTCTCGACGATCTGATGTTCGTCAATCGCGGCGCGGATCTGTTCCTCATCGTCAACGGCGCCTGCAAAGAGGCCGATATCGCCCATATCCAAGGCCGCATCGGCAGCCGCTGCGAGCTTGTCCCCCTGCCCGATCGCGCGCTGCTGGCCCTGCAAGGCCCCCAGGCAGCCACCGCGCTGCAGCGGCTTATCCCCGGCATCGGTGCACTGGTCTTCATGACCGGCAATCATTGCGACTGGCAAGGTCATGCGCTCTACATCACGCGCAGCGGCTATACCGGCGAGGACGGCTTTGAAATCTCCCTGCCCGGCGATGCGGCTCAAGCGTTTGCCGAAGCCTTGCTGGCCCAGCCCGAAGTGGCCCCCGTGGGCCTGGGCGCGCGCAACTCGCTGCGCCTGGAGGCGGGGCTCTGTCTCTATGGCAATGACATCGACACCACGACAACGCCGGTCGAAGCGGCCCTGAACTGGGCCATGCAGAAGGTGCGCCGCCCCGGCGGCGAGCGCGCGGGCGGCTTTCCCGGCGCTGCCATCGTTTTCGAGCAGCTGCAGGAGCCGCAGCGACTCAAGCGCAAGCGCGTGGGCCTGATTGCGCTGGAGCGCATTCCCGTGCGCGAGCCCGCGGTGCTGGAGAACATGGACGGCCAGCATATAGGCCATATCACCAGCGGCCTGCTGAGCCCCACGCTCAACCAGCCCGTGGCCCTGGCCTATGTGGCGCCCGACTACGCGGCGCCGGAGACGCAGATTTTTGCCATGGTGCGCGGCAAGCCCGTGCCCATGAAGGTGACGGCCACCCCATTCGTGCCCACCAACTACTACCGGAGCTAGGCCCGTGGCCTCGCGCTTGAGCAGGCCAGTTCGCCAAACCAGGCCCCGAACGCCGCTACAGTGCGAGCTGGACCTTTCTCAAAACCCGATTCCCCTGAATCCCCATCCGGAGCTTTTCATGAGCATCAAATATTCCAAAGAACACGAATGGATCAACGCCGCTGATACCCAGGCAGCCATTGTCGGCATCACCGTCCACGCGCAGGACGCACTGGGCGACGTGGTGTTCGTGGACCTGCCCGCCGTGGGCGCGACCTTCAAGGCCGGCGACGTGGCCGGCGTGGTCGAGTCGGTCAAGGCCGCGGCCGATGTCTACATGCCCGTGACCGGCGAGATCGTGGCGGTCAACGAAGCCCTGCGTGCCGATCCGGCCCTGGCCAACAGCGATCCCCTGAACACCGGCTGGTTCTTCAAGGTCAAGATGAGCAATGCGAGCGAGCTTGAAGGCCTGATGGAAGAAACTGCCTACAACGACTTCGCCAAGGACAACTAATGGCACACGGCCTTCGCCCAGCGAAGGCCGTTTTTGCATACCATCATGAGCACCACCCTGTACTTCGACGATCCTGAAGAAGGCCTTGCTCGCAGCACCAGCCATCCGGCTTTTGTGCGAGTGGCGGCGCATGAGTTCTACTACGACTGCGGTGACGACTTCAGCCCCTTCGGCAGCGATGACGGCAATGACACCCTGGCCTCTCTGCAGGACTGGTACCAGGAGCAGGCCGGCGGCAGGTCCCCCAAAGTCATGGTTTTCCTGCGCCAGCATCTTAGCGACTGGGATCTGCCCGTTCCCGAGGACATGCTCGAGCGCGACGACGCTGCCAGAACCCAGTGGCTGGCCGACGACGACATGAACCACCGCTATCTGCAATCGGTATGCCGTGCCCATGTGGCGACGGCCTTTGGCCAGCTCAAGATCGCCGGAGCCATCGATGCCGATGTACGCAGGCAGGCCCGGCTGGCCCTGGCATGCCAGCAATGGCTCAACGCCGTGGCGCGCAGCAAACAGCCCGATTGGGAATACGCCGATCAGGAAAGCCAGCGCCTGGCCCTCATGCATGACGCGCTGGAGCAAGCCTGCGCACCTTGAAACACCGGCCATGTGCCGCCCCTGGCATATGGCCGCCACGCATGCCTCGCATGCGGTCCGTCAGTCACAGTATTTGAGAATAGGTCCCTCCCATGCTGATGTCGCCCCCCGCTCCCGTCGCCTCGCTTGAATCGCTGGAAAACAGCGGCGAGTTCATTCCCCGCCACATCGGCCCCGACGCCGACGATGCCGCCAAAATGCTGGCCGCCATCGGCCAGCCCTCGCTGGATGCGCTGATCGACAAGGTCGTGCCGGCCTCCATTGCGCGCGCCAGGCCCATGGACCTGCCCGCCCCGGTGACCGAAGCCGCCGCGCTGGCCGAGCTGAAGACGATTGCCAGCAAGAACCAGGTCCTGAAAAGCTTTCTCGGCCAAGGCTATTACGGCACGCTCACGCCCGGCGTGATCCTGCGCAATGTGCTGGAGAACCCGGCCTGGTACACGGCTTACACCCCCTACCAGGCCGAGATCTCCCAGGGCCGCATGGAAGCGCTGATCAACTTCCAGACCATGGTCTGCGACCTGACCGGCATGCCCATCGCCAATGCCTCCATGCTCGACGAGGCCACGGCCGCCGCCGAAGCCATGACCCTGGCCAGACGCTCGGTCAAATCCAAGAGCCACCGCATCGTGCTGACCGGCGATGTGCATCCGCAGACCATTGAAGTCATACAGACCCGTGCCAAGCCCCTGGCGCTCGAGGTGCTGGTGGTCAATAGCAAAGAGGAATGGGAGGCCGCACTGGCGGGCGACTTCTTTGCGGCCCTCATCCAGTACCCGGCCTCCAGCGGCTGGATAGCGGACTGGAAGGCCGATGTCGAGGCCATACACGCCAAGCACGCGGCTGCGATCGTGGCGACCGATCTGCTGGCCCTGACCCTGCTCACGCCTCCGGGCGAATGGGGGGCCGATATCGTGGTCGGCAACAGCCAGCGCTTCGGCATGCCCATGGGTGCCGGCGGCCCGCACGCGGCCTTCATGGCCTGCCGCGACGAATACAAGCGCTCCCTGCCGGGCCGACTGGTCGGCGTCAGCGTCGATGCGCATGGCAAGCCTGCCTATCGCCTGGCGCTGCAGACGCGCGAGCAACACATACGTCGCGAAAAAGCCACCTCCAATATCTGCACCGCCCAGGTACTGCCGGCCGTGATCGCCAGCATGTACGCGGTCTATCACGGCCCGCAAGGCCTGAGCCGCATCGCCCAGCGGGTGGCTCGCTTCACGGCCATCCTGAGCCGCGGCCTGGCCCAGCTGGGCTTTGGCCAGCGCCACCACGGAACGGCTTTCGACACGCTGTGCCTGCACACCCAGGACGCCACTGATGCGCTAGTCGCCCGCGCACGGTCCAGAGGCGTGAACCTGCGCCAGGCCTGGAAGGAATACATCTGCATCAGCCTGGATGAAACCAGCACCCGCGCCGATGTGGAGCTGATCTGGAGCATCTTCGCCAAGGACGGCGCAGAGCTGCCCAGCGTGGAGGCCATGGATGAAGGCCCGACTTCGCTGATTCCCGAGAGCCTGCAGCGCAGCAGCCGCTATCTGGCCCACCCGGTCTTCAATACCCACCATTCCGAAACCGCCATGCTGCGCTATATACGCAGCCTCAGCGACAAGGACCTGGCGCTGGACCGCAGCATGATTCCGCTGGGCTCGTGCACCATGAAGCTCAACGCCACCAGCGAGATGATTCCCATCACCTGGCCCGGGTTTGCCGATGTCCACCCGTTCGCGCCGGCCGACCAGCTCCAGGGCTATGCCGAGCTGGACGCGCAGCTGCGCCGCTGGCTGTGCCAGGCCACGGGCTATGCGGGCATCAGCCTCCAGCCCAATGCCGGCTCCCAGGGCGAATACGCGGGTCTGCTGGCCATCAAGGCCTTTCACGACTCCAAGGGCCAGAGCCATCGCAATATCTGCCTGATCCCCAGCAGCGCCCATGGCACCAATCCGGCCTCGGCGCATATGGTGGGCCTGAAGGTCGTCGTCACCAAATGCGACGACAACGGCAATGTGGACCTGGACGACCTCCGGGCGCACTGCGAAAAGCACAGCGCCCACCTGGCTTGCGTCATGATCACCTACCCCAGCACGCACGGCGTGTTCGAGACCCAGGTGAAGCAGCTGTGCGAGCTGGTGCACAGCCATGGCGGCCGTGTCTATGTGGACGGCGCCAATATGAATGCGCTGGTCGGCCTGGCCGCGCCCGGAGAATTCGGTGGCGACGTCAGCCATCTGAATCTGCACAAGACCTTCTGCATTCCCCACGGTGGCGGCGGCCCCGGCGTGGGCCCCGTCTGCGTGGTCGAGGACCTCGTGCCTTTCCTGCCCGGCCATGCCACGGCCGGCATTGCGGGCCGGGTCGGCGCGGTCAGCGCCGCACCCCTGGGCAACGCGGCCGTGCTGCCCATCAGCTGGATGTATATCCGCATGATGGGCGAGCCAGGCCTGAAGCTGGCAACCGAAACAGCAATCCTCAATGCCAATTACATCAGCGCCCGCCTGCAGCCGCATTTCCCTACGCTGTACGCGGGCGAGCACGGTCATGTGGCCCATGAATGCATTCTGGACCTGCGCCAGTTCAAGGACAGCTGCGGCGTGATGGCCGAGGATGTGGCCAAACGCCTGATCGACTACGGCTTCCACGCACCCACGCTGTCCTTTCCCGTGCCCAACACCCTGATGGTGGAGCCCACCGAAAGCGAAAGCCTGTACGAGCTGGACCGCTTCATCGACGCCATGATCGCCATCCGCGGCGAGATTGCGGCGATCGAAGCCGGTGCGCTGCCGCGGGACGACAACCCACTCAAGAATGCGCCCCACACGGCCCAGGCCCTGCTGGCCGCGGACTGGACCCATGGCTACAGCCGCGAAGCCGCCGCCTACCCCTTACCCGCCCTGCGCCACACCAAGTACTGGAGCCCCGTGGGCCGGGTGGACAATGTCTACGGCGACCGCAATCTGTTCTGCAGCTGCGTTCCCATGGACGGCAACGAGGGCTAGGGGCTCCGGGTCCGGCAGCGCGGCCGCAGCGACGGCCGCCGCTGCTTGCGACCGGGTGCCGCGGCTTGTTGCCGGCAGCGTCCGCGCTTACACTGCGCGTGTTTCCCGCTTACCGGGCCTGCACCCCCCTATTGCCTCATGAGCAGCCCTGCCGCCGCCACACCCGATCCCGCCGAAGCCCTGGACATTCTCCCTTTGCACGCACTTCTGGCGCCGGGGACTGCGCCGCCGGCACTGGCCACCCAGATCCGCCCCATAGTCCCCGAGGACGACGATCCGCTGCAGGCTCTGGTCGCGGAGCTGCGCAACTACCAGCGCGAGCTGGAGCTGCAGAACGAGGTGCTCAATTACAGCCAGGCCGTGGCCGAAAGCGCCTCGGAGCGCTTCGAGACCCTGTTTGCCAGCATTCCGCTGCCGCTGCTGGTGGTGGATGAATACGATATGGTGGTCCAGGCCAACGCCATGGCCCACCGCGCGTTCCAGCCCACGGAAAAAGACCGGCTGCTGGTCAACTTCAAGCCCTTTGTCCATGCCCAGGACAAGGAACGCGTGCTCGAAGCCTTTGCCCTGGCCCAGGCCTCGGGCCGCGCCGAGCTTCACGAGGTGGCGTTCGACATCACCGAAGGCCATCAGCTCTGCGGCGACCTGCATGTGGCCGGCGTGGCCGTGCCCCAGCAAAGCGGGCCGCCTACCTGGCAATATCTGTGCGCCGTGGTCAATCAAGGCCCTTTGCTGGCCGAGCGCAAGGCGCTGCAGGAGCGCAACCAGCAGCTCTACGCCAGCGAGCGGAGGCTGGAATCCGTCATCAATTCGGCGCTGGACGCCATCATCTGCGTGGACAGAAACCAGCGCATCACCGTGTTCAACCCCACGGCAGCGGCCCTGTTCCTGTGCTCGCCGCAGGATGCGCTGGGCAGCCCGCTGGAGCGCTTTCTGCCCGACGCCTCGCGCGCGCTGGCCTTCGCGCAGCTGACCACCCAGGCCGTGCTCGGCGAGATGACGGGCATGACGGCCAGCGGCCATGACATACCGGTGGAGGTCAGCGTCTCCTTCGAGCACCACAGCAGCGGCGACACCACCACCATTTTTGCGCGCGACCTGACCAGCCGCAAACGCGCCGAAGCCCAGCGCGGGGCGCTGGAAAACCAGTTGCGCGAGTCGCACAAGATGCAGGCCGTGGGCACCATGGCCGGCGGCATTGCCCACGACTTCAACAATATCGTGGGCGCCATCCTGGGCAATGTGGAGCTGGCCAAGGCCGACTGCCTGGACAACCCCGCGGCGCTGGAAAGCCTGCGCGAGATCGAGAAAGCCGGTCGGCGGGCGCGGGATCTGGTGCGCCAGATCCTTACCTTCAGCCGCAACGACAAGCCCGAGCGCCGCCCCGTGCAGATACGCGAGGTCATGCTTGACACGGCCAGGCTGCTGCGCGTGTCGCTGCCCCCGGCCATAGAGCTGCAGGTGCACGAGCCCGATGCCGACCTGCCCCCGCTCATGGCCGACCCCACGCAGGTGGAGCAGGCGCTGTTCAACCTCTGCAACAACGCCATGCAGGCCCTGGGCGAGGAGCGCGGCAGCATCCAGATGAAGGCCCTGTGCGTGGCGCCCGACAGCTATCAGTGCGAGCGCATGGGCCTGCCGGTGGCCGAGTACATGGTCTTCATGGTCCAGGACTCGGGGCCCGGCATGGACGCGGCCACCCAGCGCCGCATCTTCGAGCCTTTCTTCACCACCAAGCCCGTGGGCCAGGGTACGGGCCTGGGCCTGGCCGTGGTCCATGGCGTGATGCGCACCCATGGCGGCGCCGTGGACGTGCACAGCGAACCCGGCCAGGGCAGCTGCTTCACGCTGTATTTCCCGCTCGGCGGCACGCCCGCGGAGGCCGCGCCTCCCTGCAGTGCCCCGCTGGCCGCGCCGCCCGCGGCGCAGCCGTCTGCCGCCGCGGCCGCACGCCATGTCATGTACGTGGACGACGATCAGGCCCTGGTCTTTCTCTTCCAGCGCCTGCTGCGCCGCCGCGGCTACCAGGTCAGCGGCTTCAATGATCCGCATGAGGCCGTGGCCGCGCTGCGCGAAAATCCCGCGCGCTTCGATCTGCTGGTCACCGACTACAACATGCCGGGCTTCAGCGGCGTCGATCTGCTGACCCAGGCCCTGCAGATCAATCCCGGTCTGCCCGTGGCCCTGGCCTCGGGCTATGTGACCGCGGAGATCGAGCAGGCGGCGCTGGCCGCCGGCGCCAAGGCCTTGATCCACAAACCCAATGACGTGCAGGAGTTCTGCGCCACGGTCCACGAGCTGCTGAACCCATGAACCAGCCCGTCTGCCACTACGAGGACGAGTCCCTGCTGGTGCTCGAAAAGCCAGCGGGCCTGCTGTGCGTTCCCGGCCGGGGCCCCGACAAGCAGGACTGTCTGAGTCTGCGCGCCCAGCAGCGCTGGCCCGATGCGCTCATCGTCCACCGGCTCGACCAGGCCACCTCGGGCCTGCTCATCATGGCGCGCAGCCTGGCCGTGCAGCGCCAGCTGAGCCAGGCCTTCGCCGACCGGCTGGTGCACAAGCGCTACATCGCCGTGGTCGCGGGCCGGCTGCAGGAGTCGCCGGAGAGCGCCGACGACCAGGGCTGGCAGCGGATAGACCTGCCCATAGCCGCCGACTGGGAACGGCGCCCGCTGCGCGTCATCGACCACGAGAACGGCAAGAGCAGCCAGACGCTGTGGCGGGTCCTCGCGCATCAGAGCGGGCCAGCGGGCCAGGCCTGCACGCGCGTGCTGCTCAGCCCCCTCACGGGCCGCACCCACCAGCTGCGCCTGCACATGGCAGCCCTGGGCCACGCCATGCTCGGGGATGCACTGTATGCGAGCGAAGCGCTGGCGCGCAGCACGCCGCGGCTGCTGCTGCATGCGGCAGCGCTGGAGTTTGCGCACCCGGTCAGCGGCCGGCCGCTGAAGCTGGAATCCGCGCCCGACTTTTAATCCGCGTCAAACCCGCGGCAGGCCCGGCACGCGCAAAGTTGCTGCGCTGCAACAAAAATAGCAGAAAAACCGTAACAACCTTGCCTGTCGCTGTGTTTTTATGCCTAGCCGCCGCCCGGCCGGATATTTCAAAAAGAAACACGGCTCAGCGCAGAGCCTTGCGGCGCAGGCTGCTATGCAGTGCGTAGCAAAAACCCAGGCCTCACGCCAGCCCCTGCATTCCCTGTTGCCACGGACCACCACTCGTTTAATCTGGCCTTCTTTTCGCGGCCCGTGCTTTGGCGCCGCGTTTCTCGAACGCTTACCGACTTTGAAGGAAGTCCACATGAACATTCCGTTCCGCATGCAGACCGTTGTTGCAGCCCTGGGCCTGGCCGGCGTCGCCCTGTTCTCCACAGCGCATGCCCAGATCAAGATCGCCATGGTGGTCCCCACGACCGGCCCGCTGACCCAGTACGGCGACATGGTCAAGGAAGGCGCGATGACCGCCGTCGAAATGGCCAATGCGGCCGGCGGCATCGGCGGCAAGAAGATCGAACTGGTGCCCGTGGACGATGCCTGCGAGCCCAAGCAGGGCCCCGTGGCCGCCAACCGCGTGGTCAACAGCAAGATCGGCTACGTGATCGGCCCCGTGTGCTCGGGCGCCTCGATCGCCGCCGCTCCCATCTACAACAACGAAGGCGTGGTGGTGGTGACCCCCTCCGCAACTTCGCCCGCGCTGACCGACGGCAAGAACTACCACTTCATCTTCCGCACCATCGGCCGCGATGACCAGCAAGGCCCTGCGGCCGCCAAGTTCATCATCGAGAAGATCAAGCCCAAGAAGGTTGCAGTGCTGCACGACAAGCAGTCCTATGGCCAGGGCATCGCCTCCTCGGTGCGTGACGACCTGAAGAAGGCCAACGTGCCCGTGGCCCTGTTCGAAGGCATCAATGCCGGCGACAGCGATTACTCCGCCGTGATCACCAAGCTCAAGAGCGCAGGCGTGGACTTCGTCTACTACGGCGGCTACCACCCCGAGATGGGCCTGCTGCTGCGCCAGGCTGCCGAGCAGGGCCTGAAGGTCAAGATGATGGGCCCCGAAGGCGTGGGCAACCCCGAAGTCAACGCCATTGCCGGCCCCGCCGTCGAAGGCATGCTGGTGACCCTGCCGGCCGACTTCGCCGCCAACCCCAAGAATGCTGCCGTGGTCAAGGCCTTCCAGGACAAGAAACGCAATGCTTCGGGCGCCTTCCAGCTGACCTCGTTCGCTGCCGCCCAGTCCCTGCTGGCCGCCATCAAGGCTGCTGGCGACAATCCCGCCAAGGTCGCCGACTGGATGCACAAGTCCAACGTCGACACCGTGCTGGGCCCCGTATCCTGGAACAAGCAGGGCGACCTGAATTCCTTCGACTTCCAGGTGTTCCAGTGGCATAAGGACGGCAGCAAGTCCATCGCCAAGTAATTCCACCACCGCCTTCCGGAGCGCGTATGGCCCAGGCCATAGGCCTCCGGATGCTTGCTATCTGGCCCTCGGGCCTTTTCCTGTTTAAACGGTGGCATTGCATGTCAGACTTTTTCCCTCAGCTGATACAACAGCTATTCAACGGGCTCTCACTCGGAGCCATTTACGCCCTGATCGCCATTGGCTACACCATGGTCTACGGCATCATCGGCATGATCAACTTCGCACACGGTGACATCTACATGATCGGGGCCTATATAGGCCTCGTCACGCTTTCGGCCGTCGGCACGCAAAGCGGCCTGCCGGTCTGGGCCATCATCGGCCTGATGCTGGTGGTGGCGGTCTTCGTCACCGGCGTCTACGGACTGGTGGTGGAACAGGTGGCCTACAAGCCCGTGCGGCAGAGCCCGCGCCTGGTGGCGCTGATCTCGGCCATCGGCATGTCCATCTTTCTGCAGAACTGGGTGGCCCTGGGCCAGGGCGCACGCGACATGGCCGTGCCCTCGCTGCTGCCCGGAGCCATCAACTTCAGCATGGGTGGTGGCTTCGAGGTCTTCGTGCCCTATACCCGCATCCTGATCATCGTGGTCACGGTGGTGCTGATGGTGCTGCTCACGCTCTACATCAAGCACTCACGCATGGGCCGCGCCTCGCGCGCCTGCGCTCAGGACATGCACATGGCCAATCTGCTGGGCATAGACACCAACAAGGTGATTTCCTTCACCTTCGTGCTGGGCGCCATGCTGGCCGCCGTGGGCGGCGTGCTGATCGCGCTGGCCGTGGGCAAGCTCAACCCCTTCATCGGCTTTCTGGCCGGCATCAAGGCCTTCACGGCCGCGGTGCTGGGCGGCATCGGCTCCATTCCCGGCGCCATGCTGGGCGGCGTGATCCTGGGCGTGGCGGAAACCTTTGCCGCCGCCTATATCTCCTCGGAATACAAGGACATCGTGGCCTTCGGCCTGCTGGTGACGATTCTGATGTTCCGCCCCACTGGCCTGCTGGGCAAACCTGAAGTGGAGAAGGTCTGATGAAGTACAGCTTTTCCTCCGCTTTGCGCGATGCTCTGATCGCCACGGTGATGACGGCCATCGTCGTCGCCCCCATCTTCAGCCTGCACCTGGAGCGCGCCGGAGTGCGCACCATCATCGTCCCCGACTGGCGCATGACGGCCTGGGCCTGCCTGGCGGTGTTTGTGGTGCAGATGCTCAAGCCGCTGCTCGCGGGCAAGCTGCCCAAGCCCAACCTGCCCGCCCTGCCCGAGGTGAAATCCAGCACCCGCCATGTGCTGATCTTCGTGGCACTGATGATGGCCGCCTCCTGGCCTTTCTTCGCGGGCCGCAATGCCGTGGACATCGCGACGCTGGCCCTGATCTACGTGATGCTGGGCCTGGGCCTGAACGTGGTCGTGGGTTTTGCGGGTCTGCTCGACCTGGGCTTCGTGGGCTTCTATGCCGTGGGTGCCTATACCTATGCGCTGCTGTTCCACTGGGCCGGCTGGAGCTTCTGGGAGGCGCTGCCGTTCGCGGGCCTGGCCTCGGCGACCTTCGGCTTTGTGCTGGGCTTTCCGGTGCTACGCCTGCGCGGCGACTACCTGGCCATTGTGACGCTGGGCTTCGGTGAAATCATCCGCCTGCTGCTGACCAATCTGACCAGCTTCACGGGCGGTCCCGACGGCATCTCCAGCATCCCCAAGCCCACGGCGCTGGGCCTGCCCATGACGCGCTCGCCGCTGACCGAAGGCGGAACCACCTTCCATCAGTTCCTGGGGCTGGAGTTCAACTCCATGCACACGGTGATCTTCGTCTATCTGATGGCGCTGCTGCTGGCCATGGTGACGCTGTTCATCAGCAGCCGCCTGATCCGCATGCCCATAGGCCGCGCCTGGGAGGCGCTGCGCGAAGACGAGATCGCCTGCCGCTCCCTGGGCCTGAACCCCATGAAGATCAAGCTCTCGGCCTTCACGCTGGGCGCCATGTTCGCAGGCTTCGGCGGCGCCTTCTTCGCGGCGCGCCAGGGCATCGTGAATCCCGAATCCTTCACCTTCATCGAGTCGGCCCTGATCCTGGCCATCGTGGTGCTGGGCGGCATGGGCTCCATGCTGGGCGTGATTGTTGCGGCCCTGATCCTGACCGTGCTGCCCGAGCTGGCACGCGAATTCTCGGAATACCGCATGCTGATCTTCGGCCTGGTCATGATTCTGATGATGATCTGGCGCCCTCAGGGCCTGCTGCCCGTGAAGCGCCGCCAAGTGAAGGTGCCCTCATGACACCCTGCTTTAACGCTCTCATTTTGATAACTACAACCACAAGCAGGACAGACGCATGAGCGATTATTTGCTAGAAGTCAACGACCTGTGCATGCGCTTCGGCGGCCTGCTGGCCGTGGACCATGTGGGCTTCAATGTGCGCCCGCAGGAAGTGTTTGCCATCATCGGCCCCAACGGCGCCGGCAAGACCACGGTGTTCAACTGCATCAGCGGTTTCTACCAGCCCTCGGCGGGCTCCATCGTTCTCGACGGACAAGGCATTGCGGGCCAGAGCAGCCACCAGGTCGCCAACCACGGCGTGGTGCGCACTTTCCAGAACGTGCGCCTGTTCAAGAACATGACGGTGCTCGAAAACCTGCTGGTCGCCCAGCACCGCCAGTCGCGCGCCACGCTGTTCGGCGGCCTGTTCAACACCCCCGGCTACCGCCGCGCCGAAGAGGAGAAGATCGAGAACGCGCTCAAATGGCTGGACGTCATGGGCCTGCGCTCCTTCGTCAACCGCGAGGCCGGCAACCTGGCCTACGGCCACCAGCGCCGCCTGGAGATCGCGCGCTGCATGATCACCAAGCCGCGCGTGCTCATGCTCGACGAGCCGGCCGCGGGTCTGAATCCGCAGGAGAAGAAAGACCTGCAGCATCTGATCGACGATCTGCGCAAGCAGTACGGCGTGGCCGTGCTGCTGATCGAGCACGATATGAGCCTGGTGATGGGCGTGTCCGAGCGCATTCTGGTCATGGAATATGGCAAGCCCATCGCCATGGGCCTGCCCGAGGCGATTCGCAACGATGAACGGGTCATCAAGGCCTATCTGGGAGAGGCCTGAGATGAGCCAGCATATGTTGCAACTGGAGCAGGTCTCCACCCATTACGGCGCCATCTGCGCGGTCAACCATGTGAGCCTGCACGTCAACCAGGGCGAGATCGTCACGCTGATCGGCAGCAACGGCGCGGGCAAGACCTCGCTGCTGATGACGGTGTGCGGCAACCCGCGCGCCAGCAGCGGCCGCATCGCCTTCGAAGGCGAGGACATCACCCAGATGTCCACCCACCACATCATGCGCCGCGGCATTGCCGTCTCGCCCGAAGGCCGCCGGGTCTTCAAGGACCTGACGGTGACCGAGAACCTGCAGATGGGCGGCTTCTTCCTGAACAAGACCGAGATTGCCGACGGCATAGAACATGTGTTCACACTGTTTCCGCGCCTCAAGGAGCGGGCCGCGCAGCGCTCGGGCACCATGTCGGGCGGCGAGCAGCAGATGCTGGCCATAGGCCGTGCGCTGATGAGCAAGCCGCGGCTGCTGCTGCTCGACGAACCCACGCTGGGCCTGGCGCCGCTGATCATCGCCCAGATCTTCGAGATCATCCAGACCATACGCGCGGCGGGCGTGACGGTGTTCCTCGTCGAGCAGAATGCCAACCGCGCGCTGCAGATCGCCGACCGCGGCTATGTGCTGGAAACCGGCAAGGTGGTGCTCGAAGACACGGGCGCCAATCTGCTGACCAATGATGCGGTGCGCAAGGCCTATCTCGGCCATTGAGCCGCCGGCGCGCTCCTGACGCCAGCCCCGGTCGATGCGAATCGCCCGGGGCTGTTTTTTTGTCACGAATCGCCCCTAAGATGCGCATATGACCAAGCATTTGACGATTCTGACGGGCGGCTCGCGCGGCATGGGACTGGCCATGGGCCAGCAGCTGCTGCAAAAAGGCCAGCATGTGCTGAGCATTGCGCGCAAGACCAGCCCCGAGCTGGCCACCTCTGCCGCCACGCCCCAGCAGCTGCTGCAATGGGAGCAGGACCTGGCACAGAGCGCCACCGCCGCCCAGCGCCTGGCGACCTGGCTGGGCACGCTCAAAAGCAGCGACTGGGCCAGCCTCACGCTGATCAACAACGCTGGCGTGATCCCGCAGATCGCGCCGCTGTCGCAGCTGCCCACGGCCGAGATGATCCACGCGCTGCGCGTGGGCCTCGAGGCCCCCATGGCCATGACCGCGGCATTTCTGGCCGCCACCGAGGGCTGGACCCCGCCGCGCAAGGTGCTCAACATCTCTTCGGGCCTGGGCCGCCGCGCCATGGCCTCCCAGGCCAGCTATTGCACGGCCAAGGCGGGCATGGATCAGTTCAGCAGCTGCGTGGCGCTCGAGGAAGCCGCCAAGCCCCATGGCGCGCGCATCGTCTCGCTGGCCCCGGGCGTGATCGACACCGAGATGCAGCTGCAGCTGCGCAGCGCGCACAGCGGCGACTTCCCCGATGTGGACCGTTTTGCCCAGCTGCATGCGGCGGGTCAGCTGACTTCGGCCCAGGATGCTGCCGCTCGCGTACTCGCCTGGCTGGACAGGCCCGACTTCGGCGCGCAGGTGGTGGCCGATGTGCGCCAGCCCTGAGCCGCGACCCATCACAAAACCATAGCTGCAGGCGCTTGTCCATCAAGTGCTTGCGGCGAATTTCCCTCGAAACACCCCGGCTCCGGCCGCAGGCCTGAGCTTGCGCCCCATCTTCCGAAATCCCGTGTCACTCGCTCTCGCGCGGGCATTGGCATGGCAGAATGGTTCGCCTGTTCCGAAGCTGCTCGACCGCGGCTTCGGCAGCGCAATCCGCGCCCGTGGGCCACATCGGCGGCGATACCTGATCGGAACGCCGCCCCAGTGCAAGTCTTTGCAGCCACCCTGCAAAACAGCGCGCGCGACTGCAGCCGGCCATGCCCGTACCGCATGGCGGCGGTCTCTTCGGTAAAGACAAATACCCTCTTGATGGCGGAACCATCGTCCCCGATCATCGAAACGCCCACCTTCCGTGACCCGGCCCCGGACTCAGGAGCGCTTTAGCTCTGCGGCCGACGGTCATCGGCGCCAACACCGGAGTGTTGCCACAAGCAATGCGCCAGTGCCGCCGCACACCCCATCCGTCTCTGGAGTTTCTTTTTCATGTTTCGCCAACTGATCACCTGCACCGCCATGCTTGCCACCGCAGGCCTGAGCTTTTCCGCCGCCGCTCAAAGTCCTGCCGCCGACTATCCCAACAAGGCCGTGCGCCTGATCGTGCCCTTCCCTCCCGGCGGTGGCACCGACATCCTCTCGCGCGTGATCTCCAACAAGCTCACCGAAGTCAGCCACTGGACCGTGGTGCCCGACAACCGCGCAGGCGCGGGCGGCACCATAGGCATCACCGAGGCCGTGAAGTCCGCGCCCACGGGCTACGATATGGTGATGGGCCAGAAGGACAATGTGGTCCTCGGCCCTTATCTGTACAAGAATCTGAGCTGGAACCCCACCAGGGACCTGACGCCCGTGGCCCATGTGGCCTACACCCCCATCGTGATCGCCACTGCGGCCAACTCGCCCTACAAGACCCTGGCCGACGTGATTGCCGCGGCCAAGAAGAACCCGGCCAAGATCACCTATGGCTCGCCGGGCAACGGCACCAGCATCCACCTGGCCGGCGTGATGCTGGAAAAGGCCGCGGGCATTGCGCTGACCCATGTGCCCTACAAGGGCTCCAACCCGGCCATGATGGACGCGCTGGCCGGCAATGTGGACCTGCTGGTGTCCTCCGTGCCCTCGGCCATCGCCCAGATCAAGTCCGGCAAGCTGCGCGCGATTGCCGTGACCTCGGCGGCCCGCTCCACTTCGCTGCCCGAAACGCCTACCCTGGCCGAATCCGGCCTCAAGGGCTTCAATGTGAGCACCTGGTATGGCATCTTCATGCCCAGGAACACGCCCACGCCCATCGTCAACAAGGTCAATGCCGAGGTGAACAAGCTGCTGGCCATGCCCGAGGTCAAGGAAGCCATCCTGACCCAGGGCGCCGAGCCCCAGGCCATGAGCGTGCAGGCCTTCGACAAATTCTTCCAGGCGGACTTCAAGGCCAACAAGGCCATCGTCGAGGCCTCCGGGGCGACGATTCAATAACCCCCTGAGCGGCTGCGCCGCTTCCCCCTGAAGGGGGACGGCATCTTCGCTGCGGGGCGGCCCTTGCTCGCTGCCCCTGGGTTGGGACATGCTTGTTTTGAGCATGGCATCCCAAAAAGAAAGACCTCCGGATGGAGGCCTTTTGCATGGAGGTGCAGCCTCTTATTCGCGCACGACCAGCACCGGGATCTTGACTGCACCCAGCACGCGCTGGGTGACGCTGCCCAGCACCAGCTTTTCGAGGCCGCGGCGGCCCTGGGAGCCCATGACGATGAGGTCGGCGCCCACGCTTTCCATGGTGCGCACGATGCCGTCATGGACCGCATGGCCCTCGCCCACGAGGGCGCTCACGTTGACGCCGGCCTGCTGCATGATGTCCTTGACGGCATCCAGGGCCGCATTGGCCTCGGCCGTGGCGGCGCTCAGATACTGGGACTGGCCGTAGGCGAAGTCCGCCCCCACGCCGGTGAAAGGGTAGGGATCGACCACATAGACCGCCGTGACGGCGCTGCCGAACACCTTGGCCAGTTCGGCCGCCTTGCGGGCCGCGAGCAGCGAGGGTTTGGAGCCGTCGATGGGAACCAGGATGTGATTGAACATGGTCATGTGCTTCTCCTTCATGCTTGGCAGCGCTGGTTCACGCAGCCGCCGCCGTTTCGATGCAAGCAGTCTGCTCCTATCATGCACCCGCGTATTGACTTGCATCAACCGCAAGTCCCTGACTCCAGCCCGGGCCTCGATGGGCGACACCTCGACCTGTTTCAGGCCACGGCTTAGGCGCCCTGAAAGCCGCCGCGGCGATAGGTCAGTACCAGCGTATCGCGCACGCCGCCGGGCTGCACGGGCTGTATGGGCGTGGTCTCATGAATCATGCGCGCATCGTCGAGCAGCATCACGGACCAGGGCTCGGTCAGGGTAAAGCGCTGGCCGCTGGGGCCCGCGGCCTCGAACACCCGGGTCTCGCCGCCCTTCACACCCTTGCGTCCCACCAGAATCACTACCACCAGATCCACGCCGTCGCGGTGCGCGCCCTCGGGCGTGGGCCGGCCTATGCCGTCCGTGGTGTCGATGCGAAACTGGTGCGCCTCCACAAACCAGCGCTGGGTCTGGCCTGGCGCGCAGAACACCTGGTCGGACAGCTGGGCCAGCGCCTGCAGCATGCGGCTCCAGGCCGGGCTTTGGACGGTCGTCGGCAACATCGGATCAAACAGACGCTGCATGCCGCCATGCAGGGCGTTGTATTCCACGGGCTGCCAATGGGCACGGTGCGGCACCTGCTCCAGCGCATCCGCCTGCGCCACAAAGCAGGAATGGCGGCGACGCCGGTAGCGTCCGCCATCCTTGAGAAAAGCATCGGGCGGCAGGCCCTGCCAGTCGGCGTCCATGGCCTGCAGATCGTCCAGGCCCAGACCCAGCCACTGGGCGAAATCCTCGGGCTGCAGCACGGCATAGCCATGCTCGCGCAGGGACCGGGCCGCCTGCGCGGCAGCGATATACGGAGGGGAAAACATGATGTGCGCCATAAGTGGGGCAAGCTTACTCCTCGCTGGCGGCGCTCGCGGCTGGGCGGCATCAAAATTTGCGCAAGGCTGCAGCGACGAATTCGCATGGATAAAAAAAAAGCCCGCATCGCGCGCGGCAATGCAGGCAGTTCAAGCATGGCGACCAAGATCGGGCGCCATGCGGTTCATCAGGACAGTGATGGGAGCAAAAATTCCCGGCCCTTAAACCAGAGGCAGGCCCACGTAGTTCTCGGCCAGCGAGGTCGAAGCGGCCACGGAGTTGACGATGTAGTCGAGCTCGGCCTCCTGCACCTTGGTGTTGAACTCGCCCTCGCCGGGGAAGTTGTGCAGCATGGAGGTCATCCACCAGGAGAAGCGCTCGGCCTTCCAGACGCGGCGCAGGCACTGCTCGGAATAGCGGTCGATACCGGCTTCGGACCTGTCCCGGTAGTACTCGGTGAAGGCCTGCGACAGATAGCCGACATCGGAAGCTGCCAGGTTCAGGCCCTTGGCGCCCGTGGGAGGCACGATATGGGCCGCATCGCCGGCCAGGAACATGCGGCCGAAGCGCATGGGCTCGGTCACGAAGCTGCGCAGCGGCGCAATGCTTTTCTCCAGCGAGGGGCCGGTCACCAGATTGGCACGGGCTTCGGGGTCCAGGCGCTTCTTGAGCTCTTCCCAGAAAGCCTCGTCGCTCCAGTCCTCGACCTTGTCGGTCAGCGGCACCTGCAGGTAGTAGCGGCTGCGCGTGGCGCTGCGCTGGCTGCACAGCGCAAAGCCGCGCTCGGTGTTGGCGTAGATCAGCTCTTCGGAAACCGGCGGCGTATCGGACAGCAGGCCCAGCCAGCCGAAGGGATAGACCTTCTCGAAGGTCTTGATCTGGTCCTTGGGCGCGCTGGCACGGCAGATGCCGTGGAAGCCGTCGCAGCCGGCGATGAAATCGCACTCGATCTCGTGCACCTGGCCGTCTTTTTCGTACCGCACCTTGGGCTTGTCGCTTTCGAAGTCGACCGGCTGCACATGGCTGGCCTCGTACACCGTGGTCAGGCCTTCCTGGGCACGCACCTCCATCAGATCGCGCGTCACCTCGGTCTGGCCGTAGACCATCACGCGCTTGCCGCCGGTCAGGCCGTGCAGGTCGATGCGGTGGCGCTGGCCCTTGAACAGCAGCTCGATGCCGTCGTGCGGCAGGCCTTCCTCGTTCATGCGCTTGTCGGCGCCGGCCTGCTTGAGCAGATCGACGGTCACCTGCTCCAGCACGCCGGCGCGGATGCGGCCCAGCACATAGTCGGCGCTGCGCTGCTCGATGATGATGTTGTCGATGCCTGCCTTGTACAGCAGTTGTCCCAGCAGAAGACCCGAGGGACCTGCACCAATGATGGCTACTTGTGTACGCACGATGTGTGCCTCCTTGTTATGGCTCAAAAACTGGCCACCCAGCGCGCGCTGCACCGCTGATCTGGCTCAAGGGCAAGATTAAGTTTTGTGCTGCTCCGGGGCACAGAGGCATACGCGCAGTTTGCGCGATAATCGCGCAAACATACCGATAATCGCGCAAAACACTTTCACCACCCGACCATGACCGAGCGCAGCAGCAGCATCGCCCCCGCCGACTTCATTGCGGGACTGGCCAAGGGCCTGGCCGTGCTGGAGAGCTTCGATACCGAGCGCCAGCGCCTGAACGCCACGATGGCGGCCGAACGCGCCAGCATCACCCGTGCGGCCGCCAGGCGCCATCTGCTGACCCTCGCCCACCTCGGCTATCTGGAAACCGACGGCAGCTATTTCTGGCTCGCGCCCAAGGTGCTGCGCCTGTCGGGCAGCTATCTGGCCTCGGCGCGCCTGCCGCGCATCGTGCAGCCGGTGCTGCACCGCCTGGCGGCCCAGACCGGGCTCTCCTACTCCTGCGTGGTACGCGAAGGGCCCGAGGTCGTCATCGTGGCGCGCAGCGCGGTGCATGAACAGGGCGAGCGGCTGATGGCCCACGGCCTGCATCTGGGCACGCGCCTGCCCGCCCACGCGACCTCCACGGGCCGGGTGCTGCTGGCCGCGCTCTCGCCCGCGGAACTCGACGCCTGGCTGGCCACCTACGACCTGCCCAAGCTCACGGCCCATACGGTGACGGATATTGCGGCGCTCAAGGCCGTGCTCGACGAGGTGCGCCGCCTGGACTACTGCCTAGCCCAGGAAGAGCATGAACTGGCTATCCAGGCCGTGGCCGTGCCGCTGCGCAATATGCAGGGCCGCACCGTGGCCGCATTGAATATGGTGGCCTCGTCGCGGCGCATGAGCCCGCAGGTCATGCAGCGCGAAATCCTGCCGCTGCTGCAGGAAGGCGCGAGAACCCTGCGTCCGCTGATCTGAGCGCTATCGTTTAAAAAGCATCCAGCGCCTGTATTCGCATAGTTTCAGGGCTGATCAAGCCTGAAATTCATTGCCCACCAGCGCCAGCAGCACTGTTTTCAATAGCAGCCGTGCCGCCGCGAGAGGCTTATAGATGGCCGCTTTCCACGGAGCAGACCTGCAGGCTCAAGCGCCGCAGCAGCTCCGCCGTGCGCCGAATCAGCGGCGTGGACTTCTTCTTGGCCGACTGCACCAGGCACAGCGTGCTCACGATATGCGGCGACTTGATGGGCACCTCGGCCAGAGAGGCGTCGGCGGCATGGCTGAGCATGGCACTGTCCGTAAGCGCCGCATAGCCATAGCCGCCGCGCACCAGGTCCAGAATCGCGGGTACGCTGGAGACTTCCCACACCACGTTGAGCTTGACCTGCGACAGCGTGGCCTGAGCCTCCATGAGCTTGCGGAAGATCTGTCCCCGCTGGGGCATGATCAGCGGAAATTCGTTGAGATGCTCGAACGGAATGCTGGTGCGGCCCGCCAGGGCGCTGGCCGGCCCGATCAGGCACAGGCGCTCCTCGAGCACCGGCGAGACCTCGATATGCGGGTGGGGCTCGGGCGTGTAGACCAGCCCCAGGTCCATGCGCCCCGAGGTCAGCCACTCCGAGATATTCATGGAAAAGCCCTCGACCACGGCCAGCCGCGCCTTGGGCATCTCGCGGCTGAAGCCGTCGATCAGGGGCAGGGTCAGGCGCCGCGCCAGGCTGGGCGGCAGGCCCACGGTGATGCGCCCCACGGGCTCGTCGCGCTGGCTGCTCAGGTCTTCCTTGGCCAGGGCCACGCGCTGCATGATGGCATGGCCGTGCTCGAGCAGGCGGCGGCCCGCGTCCGTCAGCGTCACGCCGCGGCCCGTGCGTATGAGCAGGGTCTCGCGCAGCTCGGTCTCCAGCGCACGCACCTGGCGGCTGAGCGCGGGCTGCGCCGTGTCCAGCAGCACCGCGGCCTTGCTGAAACTGCCGGACTCGGCCACCTGGACAAAGGTTTCTATCTGCTGAAGATTCATCGCGCCATTCCCAAAACAAGCTATGCCATTTTGCTATAGCTGCTAGCCAGAGGTAGAACTAGGTGTTTTGTATCCAAATGACACAATCTGTCGATCTGAAACGCTGCCCCAACGGGTTTCAGCTATAGAAAACATAAGGCGTGAGAGCCCCGAGCCAACACGCAAACGCATTATCGACAGACCATCCTCTTCAGGATCAGGGAGACAAGCATGACCCATAAGCTCAATCTGAGCCGTCGCCAAGCCGCATTTGCGCTCGGCGCCATCGCCGCATCCATCGCGGCCCCGGCGCTGGCCCAGGCCGATGCCAGCAAGTGGCCCACCAAGTCCTCGCGCATCATCAACCCCTTCCCCGTGGGTGGCGGACCCGACGGCGTCTCGCGCCTGGTGGCCGACAAGCTGGGCCGAGCCTGGGGTCAGCCCGTGGTGGTGGAAAACCGCCCCGGCGGTAACGGCTTCATCGCCATCGAAGCCTTCAAGCGCGGTGCTACCGACGGCACGGACATGATCCAGCTGGACAATGTCCACATCGCCGCCTACCCCCACCTGTTCAAGAAGCTGCCCTACGACTTGAACAAGGACTTCGACATTCTGATGCCCTTGTTCCGCAACTACTTCTTCGTCTGCGTGCCCACCAACAGCCCCTACAAGACCATGGGCGACCTGATTGCCGATGCCAAGGCCCATCCCGGCAAGCTCAACTACGGCTCCTGGTCCGTGGGCAACCCCGTGCACCTGGGCTCGGCCCTGCTGGAAAACCAGACCGGTACCAAGATGGAGCATGTGATCTACAAGGAAACCAGCCAGCTGTACCAGGGCGTGGCCAATGGCGAGCTGACCTTTGCGCTGGGCTCCCTGGGCACGGCCGGCCCCCTGGTGCGCGGCGGCAAGCTGCGCTTCCTGGCCGTGGCCGCGCCCCAGCGCCTGGCCGGCTTCGAGAACGTGCCCACGGTGTCCGAGTCGGGCGGCCCCCAGGACTTCACGGCCATAGGCTGGAACGCCCTGGCCGTGCGCCCCGGCACGCCGGCCGCCGTGATCGAGAAGATCCGCAACGATGTGCGCCAGGCCTTGACGGGCAACGATGTGAAGGAAAAATTCGCGGCCTTCGGCTATGAATCCTTCAACCCCACGCCCGCGGAGTTCAAGGCCTTCATGGCCTCCGAAAGCAAGCGCTTCGGCGAGGTGATCAAGAAGGCCGGCCTGGCTCTGGACTGATCTCCGGCCCGCAAAAAAAAGCCGCCTGCCCGGGCGGCTTTTTCATGCGCGGCAGCAACAAAAAAACGCCCGGAACCAGCCGGGCGTTCCCGTTGAGCGACAGCGCTTACTGGTCGCGCGCCTCGATCGCGCGGTTGATGCCCAGGGCCGCCAACGTGCACAGCGCGCCGGACAGCAGATACAGGCCCAGCGCCACCAGCCCGAACCGGGCAGACACGCCCAGCGCCACCAGCGGCGCAAAGGCCGCGCCTATCAGCCAGGCCATGTCGGTGGACAGGGCCGCACCGGTGTAACGGTAGCGCGAGGGGAAGTTCGAGGTCACCGTGCCCGAGGACTGACCGTAGGACAGGCCCAGCAGAACGAAGCCCACGATGATGAACACATTGTTGCCCACGGTGCCGCTGCCCAGCAGCCAGGGGGCGAGAAAGCTGAAAATGCCGATCAGGCAGGCCATGGCGCCCAGCGTGTTGCGGCGCCCCACGCGGTCGGCCAGCCAGCCCGAGAACATGATGGCTCCGGCCGCAAGCACGGCGCCTATGATCTGCACCACCAGCACCTCCGTCACCGACTGGTTGGAGTACATGGAGATCCAGGACAGCGGGAAGACGGTCACCAGATGGAACAGCGCAAAGCTGGCCAGGGCTGCAAAAGCGCCGATCATCACGTTGCGGCCTTCGTCGCGCATCAGGCTGGTCACGCCGATGGGCTCAAGCTCCCGCTCCTGCAGCATCTGCACATAGGATTGGCCCACCACCAGGCGCAGGCGCGCAAACAGGGCCACCACGTTGATGGCAAAAGCCACGCAGAAGGGATAGCGCCAGCCCCAGCTCAGGAAATCCTCAGCGCTCAGGCTCGCATAGAAATAGGCAAAAAGCGCGGCGGCGATGACGAAACCCACGGGCGCGCCCAGCTGGCCGATCATCGAATACCAGCCGCGGCGATTCTTGGGGGCCGACATGGCCAGCAGCGACGGCAGCCCGTCCCAGGAGCCGCCCAGAGCCAGGCCCTGGCCGACGCGCAGCACCATCAGTGCCCAGACGGCTTTCATGCCGGCGTCATGATAGCTGGGCAGAAAAGTCATGCCCACGGTGCAGACCCCGAGCAGGAACAGGGCCAGCGTCAGCTTGGTCGCGCGGCCCCAGCGCCGTTGCACGGCCATGGACAGCGCCGTGCCGACGGGACGCGCCACAAAGGCCAGGGAGAAGATCGCGAACGCGGCCAGCGTGCCATCGAGCTTGGACAGATAGGGGAACAGCAGCGCCGGAAACACCAGAACGCAGGCGATGCCGAATACAAAGAAGTCGAAATACTCGGAAGATCGTCCGATGATCACGCCGACGGCAATCTCGCCGGGAGTCACATCCTCATCGGTCTGCGCGTAGCCCAGTTTTTCGAAATGGTCGTAGTCTTGCTGAGTAAGACCAATGGACGGGTTCAGGCTTGTCATATGGTGTATCTCCTTGTCTTACTTGCTGTCGCTGGGACGCTTTCCGTTCTACGCCCAAGCATGTGCAGCTGCAATAGAGTTTTTGCCCCGGGTGCTGTCGGCCAGGGGCCAGCCGGGCTGGCCTCATGGGGCCGGTTCTGACAATTGCAAGCTTTTTTGCGCCAGCGAGTACACTGCTGTCCGAGACAGCTAAACCCTTGTCGCATAGCGCATTTTGATATCCTGCGGTTTGACCTTGGACAAAATGTCCAATGGACAAACACCCGGTTCGTATTACATTCGCCCAGATCCAGTAATCCGCGTTTACACCTAAGCGCGACTTTGTCACGCCCAAAGCATGTTAAAAATCAAGGAAATCCGTGGGCCCGCGTGGCTCTCAGCGGCCGCTTTGACCGCAACCCTCGCCGGTTGCAGCAAAGCCGTCGTGCTCAATCCAGCTGGCGACATTGCCAAGCAACAAGGCGATCTGGTCATTACGGCCACCTTGCTGATGCTGCTCATCATCGTCCCCGTCATCTTTCTGACCCTGCTGTTTGCCTGGAAGTACCGCCAGTCCAACACCGAGGCCAAGTACGATCCCGAATGGCACCACTCCACCGCGCTGGAGCTGGTGATCTGGACCGTGCCGCTGCTGATCATCATCGCTCTGGGCGCCATCACCTGGATCAGCACCCACAAGCTCGACCCCTATCGTCCGCTGGACCGCATCTCCGAGACCAAGCCCCTGTCGGCCGACGTCAAGCCCCTGGAAGTGCAAGTGGTTTCCATGGACTGGAAATGGCTGTTCTTCTACCCCGAACAAGGCATTGCGACCGTGAACGAGGTGGCTGCTCCCGTGGATCGCCCGATTCACTTCAAGCTGACCGCCTCCGACACCATGAGCGCCTTCTACGTGCCTGACCTGGCCGGCATGATCTACACCATGCCCGGCATGCAGACCGAACTCCACGCCGTGATCAACAAGCCCGGCATCTACGGTGGCAAGGCTTCGCACTACAGCGGCGCCGGTTTCGCCGGCATGACCTTCAAGTTCCACGGCGTGAGCAACGAAGAGTTCGCACAATGGGTTGCCAAGGCCAAGACCGAAGGCAAGGTGCTGACCCGCGAGGCCTATCTGGATCTGGCCAAGCCCAGCGAACGCAACCCCGTCGAGCGCTTCTCCTCCGTGGCCGAAGGCCTGTACGACAAGGTGCTCAACCGCTGCGTCGAAGACGGCAAGATGTGCATGCACCACATGATGGCCATCGACGCTGCGGGCGGCGAAGCCCATATGAAGGCCTCGGGTCTGAACCTGCCCCAGGACGTGTGCACGGTTCAGAACGCCGATCGCGTTGTGGCCCTGCTGGACTCGCAGAACGCCCAAGCCAAGGCCGTGCTGCAGTAACGAAGAGAACAAACGAGACTCAACATGTCTGAACAAACAACACCGGCACACTGGCTGCTCGGCCGCATCACGTGGGATCAGATCCCCATGACGCACGAGCCCATCGTGCTCTATACCTTCCTCGCCGTGATGCTCGGCGGCCTCGTCGTCGTGGCCGGCATCACCAAGTTCCGCCTCTGGGCTCCGCTGTGGAACGACTGGATCTGCTCGATCGACCACAAGAAGATCGGCATCATGTACATGATCCTCGGTCTGGTCATGTTCCTGCGCGGCTTCGCCGACGCCGTGATGATGCGTCTGCAGCAGTCCATGGCCTTTGGCGAGAACATGGGCTATCTGCCCCCTCACCACTACGACCAGATCTTCACCGCCCACGGCGTGATCATGATCTTCTTCGTGGCCATGCCTTTCGTGACGGGCCTGATGAACTATCTGGTGCCGCTGCAGATCGGCGCGCGCGACGTGTCCTTCCCGTTCCTGAACAACTTCAGCTTCTGGATGACCACCGGCGGCGCCGTGCTGGTGATGATCTCCCTGTTCCTGGGCGAGTTCTCCACCTCCGGCTGGCTGGCTCTGTCCAATCTGGGACACCAGAACCCCGGAACCGGCCTTGACTACTACATCTGGGGCCTGCAGGTCGCGGGTGTCGGCACGACGCTATCGGGTATCAACCTGATCGTGACCATCATCAAGATGCGCGCGCCCGGCATGAACCTGATGAAGATGCCCGTCTTCACCTGGACCGCCCTGTGCACCAACGCCCTGATCGTGGCCTCCTTCCCCGTGCTGACGGCTGCCCTGGTGCTGATGACCCTGGACCGCTACCTGGGCACGCACTTCTTCTCGAACGACTTCGGCGGCAACCCGATGTTGTACGTGAACCTGATCTGGATCTGGGGCCACCCCGAGGTCTACATCCTGATCCTGCCCTGCTTCGGCGTGTTCTCCGAAATCGTGGCCACCTTCAGCCGCAAGCGTCTGTTCGGCTACACCTCCATGGTCTACGCCACCGTGTGTATCACCGTGCTGTCCTACCTGGTGTGGCTGCACCACTTCTTCACCATGGGCTCGGGCGCCAGCGTGAATACCTTCTTCGGTATCACCACGATGATCATCTCGATCCCTACGGGCGCGAAGATCTTCAACTGGTTGTTCACCATGTACCGCGGCCGCATCCGCTTCTCGGTGCCCATGCTGTGGACCGTGGGCTTCATGGTCACCTTCGCCATCGGCGGCATGACCGGCGTGCTGCTGGCCGTGCCTCCCGCAGACTTCGTGCTGCACAACTCGCTGTTCCTGATCGCCCACTTCCACAACGTGATCATCGGCGGCGTGGTGTTTGCCGTGTTTGCCGGCATCAACTACTGGTTCCCCAAGGCTTTCGGCTTCAAGCTCAACGAGTTCTGGGGCAAGGCTTCGTTCTGGTTCTGGCTGGTGGGTTTCTGGGTTGCGTTCACGCCCCTGTACATCCTGGGCCTGATGGGCGTGACCCGTCGTGCCAACCACTTTGACGATCCTTCGCTGCAGATCTGGTTCATCATCGCTGCCTGCGGTGCGGCCCTGATCGCTGCCGGCATCGGCTGCTTCTTCATCCAGCTGGCGGTGTCCATCTGGAAGCGCGACGAGCTGCGCGACGAGACCGGCGACCCCTGGGAAGGCCGTACGCTGGAATGGGCAACTTCCTCGCCCCCTCCCCAGTACAACTTTGCCTTCACCCCCGTGGTGCATGACATCGATGCCTGGACCGACATGAAGAAGCATGGCTACCAGCGTCCGCTGAACGGCTTCCAAGCCATCCACATGCCCGCCAACACCGGCGCCGGCGTGGTGATCGCTGCCCTGTCCTCCGTCTTCGGCTTTGCCATGATCTGGCACATGTGGCCTCTGGCGATCGGCTCCTTCGCACTGACCGTGCTGGCCTCGATCATCCATACCTTCAACTACAAGCGTGACTACTACATCCCCGCGGCCGAAGTGACCGTGACGGAAGAAGCACGTACCAAGCAGCTTGCAGCAGCCCATGTCTAATACGCATATCAACGCTGGCGGCGCAGCCGCCCTGGCTACTCGCGAGTACCACCTCGCCCACGAGCCGCATCCAGAGAACGGCACTTCGCTGGGCTTCTGGCTCTACCTGATGAGCGACTGCCTGATCTTCGCAGCGCTGTTCGCCACCTATGGCGTGCTGGGCCGCAACTATGCGGCCGGCCCTACGGGCAAGGAGCTGTTCGATCTGGGCCTGGTGGCCCTGAACACGGCCTTCCTGCTGATGTCGTCCATCACCTTCGGCTTCGCCATGCTGCAAAAGCAGAAGAAGAATGTGAACGGCACGCTGCTCTGGCTGGCCATCACCGGCCTGCTGGGCGCGGCCTTCCTGGCGGTGGAACTGTATGAGTTCCACCACCTGATCCATGAAGGCGCGGGCCCCACGCGCAGCGCCTTCCTGTCGTCCTTCTTCACCCTGGTGAGCACCCACGGTCTGCACGTGACCTTCGGTCTGATCTGGCTGATCACGCTGATGATCCAGATCAGCAAGCACGGCCTGATCGAAGCCAACGTGCGCCGCATCAACTGCCTGTCCATGTTCTGGCACTTCTTGGACGTGGTCTGGATCGGCGTGTTCACCTTTGTGTATCTGATGGGGGTGCTGTAAATGAGCGCACACGATATCCACGCCGGCCATGACGACCACCACGCACATGACGACCTGCACGTCAGCCTGGGCGACTATGTCAAGGGCTTTATCCTGGCCGTCATCCTGACCGCCATTCCCTTCGCACTGGTCATGGGCAATGTGATCCAGGACCGCGCAACCGCCGTGGCGGTGCTGGGCCTGTTTGCCGTGGTGCAGATCATTGTGCACATGGTGTACTTCCTGCACATGAACGGCAAGATCCAGGGCGGCTGGACCATGCTGTCCACCATCTTCACGGTCGTCTTCGTGGCCATCGGCATTGCCGGCACCTTGTGGGTCATGTTCCACATGAACACCAATATGATGCCCAAGCACGAAATGCCCATGGCGCCCGCCATGTCGGCTCCTGCTGCAGTCACACCTTGACTCAGACACTGAAGAACCGGAGCGCCGCGCAGCGGCGCTCCCCCTTCGCCAAGGCGATGCTCATTTGCGTGGGCATCGCCTTGTTTTTAGGCTTCATGGCTCTGGGCAGCTGGCAGGTGCAGCGCCGCGCCTGGAAGCTGGACCTCATCGCGCGCGTGGAGCAGCGCGTGCATGCAGCCCCCGTGGCCGTGCCCGCGCCCGGCCTGTGGCCGCAGATCGATGCCGCGGGCTACGAATACCTGCCCGTCCAGGCCCACGGCCTGTGGCTGGACAAGCAAAGCGTGCTGACCAAGGCCTTGACCGAAGACGGCGCGGGCTTCTGGCTCATGACGCCGCTGCAGCTGGCCGACGGCACGCAGATCCTGGTCAACCGTGGCTTCACGCCCGAAAAGCTGCGCGCCGCATGGCTGCAGCGGATAGACGCGGCCAAGCCTGCGACGGAGCCCGTGACGGTGATCGGCCTGATGCGCATGAGCGAGCCCGGCGGCGGCTTTCTGCGCCACAACGATGCGGCCGCAGGCCAGTGGTTCTCGCGCGACGTGGCGGCCATTGCCCAAAGCCGGGGTCTGAGCCGGGCCGCACCTTATTTCATCGATCTGGGCGTTCCCGCGGGCAACCCGGCCCATGCGGACAGCGCGCCGGCGACCGCCGAGCTTCGCCCCGGCATGACCGTGATCCAGTTCTCCAACAGCCATCTGGTCTATGCGCTGACCTGGTACGGGCTGGCAGCCATGGTCGTGGTCGCTGCCTGGCTGGTGCGCCGGCACGACAGGGCCAGGGCCTGACCCCATCCGCTCGACCAAGCGCCCCTCGGGGCGCTTTTTTCATCGCCGGGCTGTTCCCAGAATGAAGAACGTCCGTCCCTGAGGGGCCGCAAACCCAGGCTGCGCGGGCGCGTGGAAACTCTTTTTTCATGGCCGTGCCGCTTTGGCACCCGCCCTACAGCAGAACGACATGGCCCCAGGACACCGCACGGAAGCGGGCTCGGGGACAATTGCGCGGTGAGCAAAAATTCCGATTCCCTGTTCCGCGTACAGCGGCTGACCGAGCGGCAGAACATGCAGCTGCTGATTCAGCTGCGCTGGATAGCCGTGATCGGCCAGGTCGTCACCATCTCCCTGGTGCACTATGGTTTTCATATCACCCTGCCCCTGCTGCCCATGGCCCTGGTGCTGGTGGCGCTGGTGGCGACGAATCTGGCCTATATCTACTGGAGCCAGGGGCTGCACCGGCCCGTCACCTCGCGCAGCGTCTTCTACGCGCTGCTGGCCGACGTGCTGGCGCTGACCATACAGCTGTACCTGAGCGGCGGCGCCAGCAACCCCTTCATCTACCTGTATCTGCTGCAGGGCATTCTGAGCGCCGTGCTGCTCAGGCCCTACTACACCTGGTGCGTGGTCGCGGCCTCCTTTGTGGGCGTCATCGGCCTGATCCTGTTCCACCTGCCGCTGCATGTGCAGTTCGAGAGCCAGGAAGGCCTGCCCAGCCTGTACGTGGTGGGCGTGCTGATCAGCTTTGCGCTGACCAGCATCCTGACCATCGTGTTTCTCACGCGCATCGTGGACAATCTGCGCCGCCGCGACACGCGCATCTCCGACATGCGCCAGCGCGCCAGCGAAGAGGAGCACATCGTGCGCCTGGGCCTGCTGGCCACGGGCGCCGCCCACGAGCTGGGCACGCCCATGGCCACCATGTCGGTGATTCTGGGCGACTGGCAGCATATGCGGGCGCTGATGCAGGACCAGGACCTGCGCGAAGACCTGCAGGAGATGCAGCGCCAGCTGCTGCGCTGCAAATCCATAGTCTCGGGCGTGCTGCTGTCGGCCGGCGAAACGCGCGCCGAGGGGGCGGAAACCACCACTTTCGTGAGCTTTGTGCAGGGCATAGTCGGCCACTGGCAAGGCCATAACAGCCTGGCCCATTTCGCGCTCCACGACCGGGGCGTGACGGACTTTGCCATGCTCTCGGATACTGCGCTGCAGCAAATGATTTGCAATTTGCTGGACAATGCGCTCGAAGCCTCGCCCGACTGGGTGGAGCTGAGCATGGACAGTGACCAGCAGCAGGTGCTGCTGCAGGTACGCGACCATGGACCTGGGTTCGACGCCGCTGTGCTGCAGCAGCTGGGCCAGTGCCATGTCTCCACCAAGCAGGAACGTCCGGGCCGGGGCCTGGGACTGTTTCTGGTCATGAATGTGGCCCGTGCCCTGGGCGGCCAGGTTCAGGCACGTAATCTGCCGCCCCACGAGGGCGGCGGAGCGCTGGTGGAAGTGCGCCTGCCCCAGTCCGCCATGGCGATTTGAAGCGTTTTTGTTGCATGGAAGAAGACCGTTTATTGCTGCTGGTCGAGGATGACGCAGCTTTTGCCCGCACCCTCAAGCGCTCGTTCGAGCGCCGGGGCTATCGCGTGCTGCATGCCGTCAGCGGCGACGAGCTGCAGGACCTGCTGGCCCGGCACAAGCCGCATTACGCGGTCATGGACCTCAAGCTGGCCGGCAATGCCTCGGGCCTGAACTGCGTGCAGATGCTGCACCAGCACAACCCCGAGGCGCTGATCGTGGTGCTCACCGGCTATGCGAGCATCGCCACGGCCGTGGAGGCCGTCAAGCTAGGCGCCTGCCACTATCTGGCCAAGCCTTCGAACACCGACGACATCGAAGCCGCCTTCGGCCGCGTCGAAGGTCGCACCGATGTGGAGGTCAGCAACCAGACCACCTCCATCAAGACCCTGGAGTGGGAGCATATCCACGAAACCCTGGCCGAGACCGGATTCAATATCTCGGAAGCCGCGCGCCGCCTGGGCATGCACCGCCGAACGCTGGCGCGCAAGCTCGAAAAACGCCAGGTCAAGTAACCATTTTTGATAGCTGCTTGCGCTGGCTGCTCCTGAATTTCAGATTCAAACCAGTGCGCACATCAAACGAGGCTTGCGCTGGAAGCTATTCATAACGGAGCAGCAAAGAAAAAGCCGACAGCTTTGACACTGTCGGCTTTTTCATGAACCGGCACACCCTAAAGCCAGGGGCACCGAGCAAGGGCCGCCCCGCCGCGATGGTGCCGCCCCCTTTCAGGGGGAAGCGGCATCGCCGCTCAGGGGGGGGCCCTTTATTCGGCCACGGCCTGCTCGGGCGCCGACTTGGGCGAATCGTCCTTGGGCAGCTCGGCGATATCGAGCTTCACGTCGCCCTTGCCGTCGTTGGCCGCATCGTCCCAGTCCACGGCCAGGCGCCCGCCCTTGACCAGGCGGCCGAACAGCAGCTCGTCTGCCAGCGAACGGCGGATCGTGTCCTGGATCAGGCGCTGCATGGGGCGTGCGCCCATCAGCGGATCGAAGCCCTTCTTGGCCAGATGCTTGCGCAGAACGTCGGTGAAGGTGACCTCCACCTTCTTCTCGGCCAGCTGCTGTTCCAGCTGCAGCAGGAACTTGTCCACCACGCGCAGGATGATCTGCTCGTCCAGCGGCTTGAAGCTCACGATAGCATCCAGGCGGTTGCGGAACTCCGGCGTGAACAGGCGCTTGATGTCGGCCATCTCGTCGCCGGCTTCACGCGCGTTCATGAAGCCGATGCTGGCCTTGTTCATGGTCTCGGCGCCCGCGTTTGTGGTCATGATGATGATCACGTTGCGGAAGTCGGCCTTGCGCCCGTTGTTGTCGGTCAGCGTGCCGTGGTCCATGACCTGCAGCAGCACGTTGAAGATGTCCGGATGCGCCTTCTCGATCTCGTCGAGCAGCAGCACCGAATGCGGCTTCTTGGTGACGGCCTCGGTCAGGAGACCGCCCTGGTCGAAGCCCACATAGCCGGGAGGCGCACCGATCAGGCGGCTGACCGCATGGCGCTCCATGTACTCGGACATGTCGAAGCGGATCAGGTCCACGCCCAGGATATAGGCCAGCTGCTTGGCGGCCTCGGTCTTGCCCACGCCCGTGGGGCCCGAGAACAGGAAGGAGCCGATGGGCTTGTCCGGCTTGCCCAGACCCGAGCGCGCCATCTTCACGGCCGACGACAGCACCTCCAGCGCCTTGTCCTGGCCGAAGACCACGCTCTTGAGGTCACGCTCCAGCGTCTGCAGCTTGCTGCGGTCGTCGTTGCTGACATTGGCGGGCGGAATGCGCGCTATTTTTGCAACGATGGCCTCGATCTCGGCCTTGCCAATCATGTCCTTGCGCTGCTCCAGCGGAACAATGCGCTGGGCGGCACCGGCCTCGTCGATCACGTCGATGGCCTTGTCGGGCAGATGGCGGTCGTTGATGTACTTGGCCGACAGCTCGGCCGCGGCCTGCAGGGCTTCCTGCGCATACTTGATGCTGTGGTGCTCCTCGAAGCGCGACTTCAGGCCCTTGAGAATGTCCACGGTCTCGGCCACGGAGGGCTCGACCACATCCACCTTCTGGAAACGACGCGACAGGGCCGCGTCCTTCTCGAAGATGCCGCGATACTCCGTGAAGGTGGTCGCGCCTATGCAGCGCAGCTGACCGCTGGACAGCGCGGGCTTGAGCAGATTAGACGCATCCAGCGTGCCACCCGAGGCCGCACCCGCACCGATCAGGGTGTGGATCTCGTCGATGAACAGAATCGCCTGCGGCTTGTCTTTTAGCGATTTGAGCACGCCCTTGAGGCGCTGCTCGAAATCACCGCGGTACTTGGTGCCGGCCAGCAGCGCGCCCATGTCCAGCGAATAGACCACGCCGTCCTTGAGCACCTCGGGCACCGTGCCTTCGGTGATGCGCCAGGCCAGGCCCTCGGCGATGGCCGTCTTGCCCACGCCGGCCTCGCCCACCAGCAGCGGGTTGTTCTTGCGGCGGCGGCAGAGGATCTGGATGGTGCGCTCGACCTCGTACTCGCGCCCGATCAGCGGATCGATCTTGCCCTCCTTGGCGGCCTGGTTCAGGTTGAGCGTGAACTGCTCCAGCGGCGAAGCCTTTTCGTTGCGTTCGCTGCCCGCCCCCTCTTCGCTCTCCGAAGGCGCTTCGGCCTTGGCTGGCTCGGGCGGCTCGCCCTTCTTGATGCCGTGGGCGATGAAGTTGACCACGTCCAGGCGCGTCACTCCCTGCTGATGCAGGTAGTACACGGCATGGGAGTCTTTTTCACCGAAGATGGCCACGAGCACATTGGCGCCCGTCACCTCCTTCTTGCCATTGCCCGTGGATTGCACATGCATGATGGCGCGCTGAATCACGCGCTGGAAGCCCAGCGTGGGCTGGGTATCCACCTCTTCCGTGCCATCCACCTGCGGCGTGTTGTCCTTGATGAAGTTGGACAGCGACGAACGCAGGTCGTCGATATTGGCCGCGCAGGCGCGCAGCACCTCGGCTGCACTGGGATTGTCCAGCAGGGCCAGCAGCAGGTGTTCCACGGTGATGAACTCGTGGCGCTGCTGACGGGCCTCGACAAAAGCCATGTGCAAGCTGACTTCCAGTTCTTGAGCGATCATGTGCGACTCCTTTCGGCTTGCTTGGTAATACTTACTGCTACCTAATCTGGGGGCTCCCAGCGTTTATTCAACAGGCTCGTATGTAGCCTGCAGCGGATGCCCCGCCTTCTGGGCGGCCTGCAGCACCTGTTCGACCTTGGTCGCTGCCACATCCTGGGTATAGACGCCGCAGACGCCGCGGCCGTCCAGATGAATCTTGAGCATGATCTGGGTGGCGGTTTCCCGGTCCTTGCCGAAAAGTTCCTGCAACACCGCAATGACGAACTCCATGGGCGTGAAGTCGTCGTTGAGCATCACGACCTGGTACATGCGCGGCGGCTGCAGTCGCTGGCGGCGGCGCTCCAGTACCAAGGAATCACCATTGTCAGGCGGATTGCCGACCGTAGGCGAGACCGGGGGAATTGATGGGAGTTGGGTAGCCATGAAATCCATTCTAGCGAGCCATTGCGCTGTTTTTGCGCTGGCATATGCATAGCATTGTTAGGGATTTCAAGGCTGACGGATACAAATCCCGGGCCTAGGATGGAAATTCCGCCCCAGCCCAGATGAACAAAGCGCCTGCTGCTATGAATTCAGTCAGCAGGCGCAGCCCCCCAAGCGGCGCTCGAGGTGCGGCTTGGGCCGGTTATTCGTAGACCACCTTGACCTGGCCCGTGCCGGCCGAGCCATACCAGGCGGCCAGCGCCGCGTCCGAGGGGTAGAAGCGGCTGCCCTCGCCCAGCGCCAGCTCGCAGGAGGCAGAGCCGCGCTCGTCCTGGCAGACCAGGTCCAGCCTGACCTTCACGCCCCGCTGCAGCGGGCCGTTCTCGGTTTCCTCGACCTTGGCCGGGAACTGGCGCAGCAGCGCCGGCACATCGGGCATATGCTCGCCCACGCTGACCTGCAGATAGCGCGCATAGCGGCAGCGCGCGTCGGCCAGGCTCCACATCTGCTGCACCTTCAAGCGCAGGCCGCCGCTGAAGCGATCGGGCTGCAGACGGCCCGAGACCACGACGAACTCGTCGTCCTTGAGCAGCTCGGCGCAGGCGGTCAGCACTTTTTCGTCGGCCGAGGCCTCGATCACGCCCGATTTGTCATCCAGCGTGAAGATGCCCAGCTTGCCGCGCTGGCCGTTGATGGTGCGCAGGCCGCCGATGATGCCGGCCATGGTCTGGGGCTCGCGGCTGTCGCGCATCTCGCCTATGGGGGTGCGCACAAAGCGGCGCACCTCGGACTCCACCTCGTCGAACAGATGGCCGGTCAGGTAAAAGCCTATGGCCGTCTTCTCCAGCGTCAGCTTTTCCTTCACCCCCCAGGGCAGCACATCGGCCATGGGCGGCTCCGCCGTGCTGGAGCCCACAGCGTCGTCGCCCATCATGTCGAACAGGCCGCCCTGGTTGGCGTTGGCGATCGAGGTGGCGGCAAAGCCGAAAGCCGTGTCCAGCGTCGCCATCAGCGATGCACGGTTCATGTGGATGGAATCGAAGGCGCCGCCCTTGATCAGCGCTTCCACCGTGCGCTTGTTGAGCTTGCTGCGGTCCACGCGCAGGCAGAAGTCGAACAGACTCCTGAACGGCCCTTTTTCGTGGCCGTTGGGGCCCGTGCCCTCACCGTTGCGCGCGGCCACGATGGCCTCGATCGCGGCCTGACCTGTTCCCTTGATGGCACCGAGACCATAACGGATGACCTTGTCCGTCACCGGCTCGAAGCGGTACACGCCACGGTTCACATCGGGCATCTCGAAGGTGATGCCCATCTTGAGTGCGTCCTCGTACAACACCTTGAGCTTGTCGGTGTTGTCCATTTCCACGGTCATATTGCCGCAGTAGAACTCGGCCGTGTAATGCACCTTGAGCCAGCCGGTGTGATAGGCCAGCAGGGAGTAGGCTGCCGCGTGCGACTTGTTGAAGCCGTAGCCCGCGAACTTCTCCATCAGGTCGAAGACCTCGTCGGCCTTTTCCTCGGTCAGTCCATTCTTGGCCGCGCCCTCGCGGAAGATGGCCCGGTGCTTGACCATTTCCTCGACCTTTTTCTTGCCCATGGCACGGCGCAGCAAGTCAGCGCCGCCCAGCGAGTAGCCGCCCAGCACCTGGGCCGTCTGCATCACCTGCTCCTGGTACACCATGATGCCGTAGGTCTCGGCCAGCACCGGCTCGACCAGCGGATGCGGGTACTCCACGACTTCCTGTCCGTGCTTGCGGGCAATGAAGGAGGGAATCAGGTCCATGGGACCGGGTCGATAGAGGGCATTCAGCGCAATCAGGTCTTCCAGGCGTGAAGGCTTGGCCTCCTTGAGCATCTGCTGCATGCCGCGCGATTCAAACTGGAATACGGCTTCTGTCTTGCCGTCGGAGAACAGCTTGTACGTCGGGTAGTCGTCAAGCGGAATGTTCTCGAACTGGAAGTTCTCCTGGCCCTTGTGGCGTTTCATGATGAATTCGCGCGCAATCTCCAGAATCGTCAGCGTGGCCAGGCCCAAGAAGTCGAACTTCACCAGACCCACGGCCTCCACGTCGTCCTTGTCGTACATGGCCACGGCCGAGGTGCTGCCGGGCTGCTGGTACAGCGGGCAGAAGTCGGCCAGCTTGCCCGGCGCGATCACCACGCCACCGGCGTGCATGCCGATGTTGCGGGTCATGCCCTCCAGGCTTTGCGCCATCTCGATCAGGGTTTTAACGTCTTCCTCGCGCTCTATGCGCTCGGCCAGGATCGGCTCTTCCTTGATCGCATAGGTGTATTTGTCGCCTTCCTTGGGCGGATTGGGCGGGTATTTGAGCGTGACATGCAGACCCGGCTTGTTCGGGATCAGTTTGGAGATGCCGTCGCAGAAGGTATAGCTCATGTCCAGCACCCGGCCCACGTCGCGGATGGCCGCGCGCGCGGCCATGGTGCCGAAGGTGGCGATCTGGCTCACGGCGTCGCGGCCGTAGAGCTGCTTGACGTACTCGATCACGCGGTCGCGGTTTTGCTGACAGAAGTCCACGTCGAAGTCGGGCATGGACACGCGCTCGGGGTTCAGGAAGCGCTCGAACAGCAGGTTGTATTCCAGCGGGTCAAGGTCCGTGATCTTGAGCACATAGGCCACCAGCGAGCCCGCACCCGAGCCGCGGCCCGGCCCCACGGGGCAGCCGTTTTGCTTGGCCCACTTGATGAAGTCGCCCACGATGAGGAAGTAGCCCGGAAAGCCCATCTTCAGGATGGTGTCCAGCTCGAACTCCAGACGCTCCACATAGCGCGGGCGCTCGGCATCGCGCTTGGCCGGATCGGGATACAGGTGGAGCAGGCGCTCCTCCAGGCCTTGATAGGACTCCTGGCGGAAGAACTCGGCCTCCGTCATGCCTTCGGGCACGGGGAAGTTGGGCAGCTGCGGCTTGCCCAACACCAGCGTCAGGCTGCAGCGGCGCGCGATTTCCACCGTGTTGGCGATGGCGCTGGGGATATCGGCGAACAGCTGCTCCATCTCGGCAGCGGTCTTGAAATACTGCTCGCGCGTGAATTTGCGCACGCGCTTGGCGTTGCCGAGGATCTCGCCCTCGGCGATGCACACGCGCGCCTCGTGGGATTCATAGTCCTCGGGCTTGGAGTACTGGATCGGGTGGGTCGCCACCACGGGCAGATTCAGGCGGCTGGCCAGCTTCACGGCGGCCAGCACATGCGACTCGTCATCGGCGCGGCCCGCGCGCTGCAGCTCCATATAGAAGCGGTGCGGGAACATGCTGGCCAGGCGCTGGGCGATCTCGGCCGCGCCTTTTTCATCGCCGCGCGCCAGCGCAATGCCCACGGGTCCGGCCTGGGCGCCCGAGAGCACGATCAGGCCTTCGCCAAGCTCCTGCAGCCACTCCCATTTGTGCTGGGCCTGGTCGCGCACCACATTGCGCGTCCAGCCGCGAGCCAGCAGCTCCGCCAGATTGTGATAGCCCTGCTTGCTTTGCACGAGCACGATGAGGCGCGAGGCCGGTGCCTCGTTGACGCCCTCGACCACGATCTCGGCGCCCAGCACGGGCTTGACGCCCTTGGCGCGGCCTTCGCGGTAGAACTTGATGCCGCCGAACAGGCTGTTGAAGTCGGTGATGGCCATCGCCACCTGCCCGTCTTCGGCTGCGGCCTTGATCATGGCATTGATGCGAGTGGTTCCGTCGACGACGGAAAATTCGGTGTGCAGGCGCAGATGGACAAACATGGGCGCTATTGTAGAAAGCCCGCTGCGTCCCTGCGGGCTCAATGACTCTGCGCCAAGCCGCGCCCGCGTAAAGAGCCCGGCAAGTCGCTGCGGCGATGCAGCAGCCCATTACAATGCTTTGCTCCCGGGCCATGCGCGCGGTGGTGTATGGTGTAGGTTTCACGCCATGCCGCAGGGCCGTATCGGCCTGCTTCTACTTACAGCCAATGATTGTCAGAAAACTGTCCAACATGCCGCGTATTTCACTGACTCTAGTCCCTGCCGTGTTCATCGCCGCTGCCCTGGCGGGATGCTCCAGCACCAAGGACGATCCGACGGCCAAGTGGACACCCGAGCGCATCTATACCGAGGCGCGTGACGAATCCTCGTCCGGCGCCTATGACAAGGCCGTGCCGCTGTTCGAAAAGCTTGAAGGCCGCGCCGCGGGCACGCCTCTGGCCCAGCAGGCCCAGCTCGAGAAGGCCTACGCCCAGTACAAGGGCGGTGAAAAAGTGCAGGCCCTGGCCACGCTGGACCGCTTCACGAAGCTGCACCCGGCCAGTCCCGCCATGGACTATGCGCTCTACCTCAAGGGCCTGGTCAACTTCAATGACAACCTGGGCATGTTCGGCTGGCTGACCCGCCAGGACCTGTCCGAGCGCGACCAGAAGGCCGCCAAGGACTCCTTCGAGTCCTTCCGTGAACTGGTGACGCGCTTTCCGGACTCCAAGTACGCCGAAGATTCGCGCCAGCGCATGCAGTACATCGTGAACTCGCTGGCCCAGTACGAAGTCCATGTGGCCAAGTACTACTACAGCCGCGGCGCCTATGTGGCGGCCATCGCCCGTGCACAGGCCGCCATCAAGGACTACCAGGGCGTGCCCTCAGTGCGCGATGCCATGCTCATCCTCGTCAAATCCTACGACGCCCTGGGCATGACCCAGCTGCGCGACGATGCCGAGCGCGTGCTCAAGGCCAGCTATGGTGACAATCCCGAGCAGGACCCGAACAAGGCACAAAGCAAGTCCTGGTGGAAGCTCTGGTAAGCCTTCAGCACCCCATCACCTCCATGGCTGCGCACTGCGCAGCCATTTTTGTTTCAGCCCGGCGCCGCTGGCCGCGCCAGACCGTCGAGCGCCTGCTCGAACTCGCCCTGACCGGCCAGCAAGCGCATGGGAGGCAGGGCGGCCAGCAGCTCGGCGCCGTAAGCCATGGTCATCAGGCGCGGGTCGCAGATCACCAGCACGCCCCGGTCGGTTTCGCTGCGGATCAGCCGCCCCGCGCCCTGCTTGAGCGCCATCGCGGCCTCGGGCAGCATGTAGTCGTGAAAGCCCGCGCGGCCCACCCCCTCCAGGCGCCGGCAGCGCGCCTCGACCAGCGGATCGTCGGGCGGCGGAAACGGCAGCTTGTCGATGACCACCAGCTGCAGCACATCGCCGGGCAGATCCACGCCCTCCCAGAAGGTCGCCGAGGCCACCAAAATGCTGCCGCGCTGGGAGCGCGCAGCGCCCGCAGCCATGAAACGCTGGATCAGCGCCAACTTGGGCGCCTCTCCCTGGACCAGCACATCGAGATCGGCAAACAGGCCCAAAGCCGCACGCAGCGCCTCGCTGATCGCGTGCAGCGCCTTGAGCGTGGTGGTCAGCACCAGGGTGCGACCGCCCAGGCGCTGGGCCGCGTCCAGCACCAGCCGGGCCACCTGCTGGCTGTGCTGGGCGCTGCCGGCCGTGGCAAACGGCTGGGGCACGTAGACGCCGGCCTGCTCGTGGTAGTCAAACGGGCTGTCCACGCGCAGCAGCCGGGCTTCGCGCAGGCCGCAGGGCTCGGTAAACCAGCTCAGCTGGGCATCGCTGCCCAGCGTGGCCGAGGTGAAAATCCAGGCCTTGCGCGGCTGCTGCTCTGCGCCCTCGCCTTCAAGGCCGCGCTGCAGCAGGCGCTCTTGCATGACGGCGGCGATCGATAGCGGAGATTCGAGCATGCGCAGATGCTGGGACCCCAGCTCCAGCCAGCGCACGCAGTCCTCGTCGGCTGCCGCCGCAAACCTGGCCAGAGCGGCGAGCAGCCCGGCCCCGCGCTCGTACAGACGCTGCAGATCGGCGGCCATGGCCTCCGTGCCGGCCAGCGGCGTGAGCAAGGAACGCAGGCTCTGACCCAGCCGCACCAGGGCCGCACGCCAGCGCTGGGCGTCCAGCCCCAGCGGCGTGACCGCCTGCCAGGGGATGCGCCCGCCCACGGGAGGCTTGCCGGCCTGCAGCCGCAGCTCCCTTACCGCCTGCTCCAGCGTGGCGCACAGCACCAGCCAGTCGGCCATGCCGCGCGCATGCTCCTGGGTCACGCGCAGGGCGTCGCGCGCATAGCCGATCAGCTGCTGGCTAGACAGGGCCTGGCCCGCAAACTGTACGCCGATGTCGTTGAGCTGGTGGGCCTCGTCCACCACCACCACGCCCGTGCTGGGCAGCAGCCTGGCCATGCCGGAGTCGCGCACATCCAGATCGGCGAACAGCAGGTGATGGTTGATGACGACCACGTCGGCCTGCAAGGCCTGTTGCCGCGCCTGGTTGACATGGCAGCCCTGCCAGTGCGCGCAGCCCGAGCCCAGGCAGTTGTCCTTGGTCGAGGTGACCAGCGGCACGACGGGCGAGCGCTCGTCCAGCGCCGGCAGCTCGGCCAGATCGCCGCTGCGCGTGGTTCTGGCCCAGCGCTCCACATCAGCCACGGCGCGCAGCACCTGCGGATCCTGCGGCGCACCGCGCCCCTGGCGCACGCGCTCCAGCCGCTCCAGGCACAGATAGGAAGAGCGCCCCTTGAGGCGCGCCATGCGCAGCGGCAGGCCCAGGCCGTGGACCAGGCGTGGCAGATCGCGCGCAAACAGCTGGTCCTGCAAGGCCTTGGTGGCCGTGGACACCAGCACGCGCTGGCCGCTGAGCAGGGCCGGCACCAGATAGGCATAGGTCTTGCCGACGCCCGTGCCCGCCTCCACCACCAGCACCTCGCCGTCTTCAATCGCAGCGGCCACGGCCCGGGCCATGGCGGTCTGGCCGGCGCGCGGCGTAAACGCGGGTTCGGCGGCCGACAGCAGACCGTCGGGCGAAAATGCGGCGCTGACCGCTTCCATCAATGGACTCAAGACTGGTTCACCTTGTTTGCTCACGGCACGAGCAAGATCTCTATCATTCACAGCCATCGGGCCTGATCGCCAGGCACTAAAATGTAACTACCGGTAAAGATCTCGCTTTACCTTTCTGCGCTTCCATATTTCCCATGTCTTCGAACTTCCGCATCCAGGCCGCCACCGGCATTCACCGTGGCGACCGGGAGTATCAGCAGGATCAGGTCCTGCTCATGGCCCATCCCCACGCCAAGAGCTGCATTCTCGGCGTAGTGGCGGATGGCATGGGCGGGCGCAGCGGCGGGCGCAAGGCCTCGGACCAGGTCATGCTCACCGCGCGCCAGCTGTTCGAACGCTTCGAGCCCGCCAAGGAAGACTGCACGCATTTGCTGCACACCATTGTGCAGGATGCCCACACCGTCATCCGCCTCACGGCCATTGCCGCCGAGCAGGAGCCGCACAGCACGATCGCCGCTTTCGTGGTGCTGCCCGACGGCAGCTGCCACTTCATGCATTCGGGCGATTCGCGTCTATACCATTTCCACGGCCAGCAGCAGCGCTACCGCACCAAGGACCACTCCTATGTGCAGGCCCTGGTCGATCGCGGCGAGCTGACCGAGGCCCAGGCGCACAACCACCCCCAGTCCAATATCTTGCTGGGCTGCCTGGGCTCCGTAAGCGCACCGCCCATGGAGCATTACAGGATTGAAAAACTGCAGCCCGGCGACACGCTGATGGCCTGCTCGGACGGTGTCTGGCACTACTTCACCAGCGAGGAGCTGGGCCGGGTGCTGGAGGCACTGTCGCCGCGCGAAGCCTCGCAGTTTCTGATCGAGAAGGCGCGCCAGCGCGCCTCGGGCCTTGGCGACAATCTGTCGCTGGCCATTCTGAAACTGGCCGCTGCGCAAGAAACGGCTTAAGGCCAACCCAGCCCGCAGCCCTGAAAAAACCGCAAACGCTTGTGCCTCCAGCGCTTGCAGCCATGGTTTTGCTAGCAAACTCTATGACTGGGCACCTGGCCCGGCCATGAGCCGCATCAGGGCGCCGGCGGCGGCAGGGGCGCCGCCGTCTTGCCGCGCTCCTGGGCCTGCTTCAGCGAGCTGGCCTTGTGCTCGGCCGCGGCCTTGAGCTTGGCCTCGTAGTCCGCACGGGCCTTGGCTTCACGCTCGGCCTTGCCCTGCTCGGCCTGGGCCCGGTTCTGCTCGTGGCGGCGCACATAGTCGGCCTGCTTGGCCGCACGCTGCTGGGCTTCGCTCTGGCGCTGGGCCTGCACCGCCTGCTCATCCACGGGCGGCTTGGCGCCGCTGCCGGAGGGGGACGGCGGGTTCTTCGCATTTTTCTCGCGCTGCTGCGACTTCATGGGCACGGCAGCGTTCTGGGCTTTTTTCTCCTCGATGCTCTTCAGGCGCTCTGTGGCCTTTTCCTTGCGCTCGATATCGTTGATTTCCAGCTCGCGCGCGCGCAGCGGTGCATCTTTCTCGCGCGCCAGACGGCGCGCCTCGGCCAAACAGCCTTCCACGGCGAACTTCTGATAGCACAGCTTCTCGTCGGCGATACGCTGCTGCTCGATGATCGCGCGCTTGCCCACGATTTCGCGGCGCTCCGCGTCGCGCTCCTGCTTCACGCGTTGACGCTCCTTGTCGGCCGCGGCCTTCTGCGCCGACCTGTCCACCTCGCCGCCGGCCGGCTGGCCAGCGCCTTGCTGCTGAGCCTGGGCCGACAGGGCCAGCAGCCAGACCGCGGCCACGGGCAGCGCCAGCCGCGCGAGGCTGTGCGCAGAGCGCTTGAAGGAGAGAGTGGAGATCTGCATGGACTTGAGAGCTAAAGCGGGAGAACACATCCGGAACTGGGGCCAACCAAGGCCCACAGCGGGCATTTCCGGAAGAGAAATGCCCGGGCCGAATCTGCACCAGTCACGACATCTTAAGGCGCATGCGCGCTCAGGTCAGACTGGTGTCGACCACGCGGCGCTCCAGTGCCAGATATTCCTTGGACTGCATCTCGTTGAGGCGCGAGACCGTGCGCGGGAACTCGTGGGCCAGCGGCCCTTCGGTATAGATCTGCTCGGGCGGTACGGCCGCGGACATGATGAGCTTGACATGGCGGTCATAGAGCACGTCGACCAGCAGCGTGAAGCGCCGTGCGGCCGAAGCCATGTTCACATGCAGCTGCGGCACGTCGGACAGCAGGATGGTGTGGAACTGGGTCGCGATTTCGAGGTAGTCGTTCTGCGAACGCGGGCCGGCGCACAACTCGCGGAAATCGAACCACACCATGCCGCCGGCGCGGCGCTTGGCCGCGATCTTGCGCGTCTCGATCTGCACCACGGGCTCCTCGTCATGGGCCTCGGCCAGGCGGTTGAAGGTGTCCATCATGGCCGCATCGGCCTCGGAACCCAGCGGGCAGTGATAGAGCTTGGCATCCTCCAGCGTGCGGCGGCGGTAATCCGTACCGTTGTCGACGTTCACGACCTCCATGCGCTCGTTGAGCAGCGCGATCGCTGGCAGGATACGGTCCCGGTGCAGCCCCCCGGGATAAAGCCCGTCGGGGGTAAAGTTGGAGGTGGTCACAAAGCCCACGCCGTTGGCAAACAGGGAATCCAGCAGGCGGTAGAGGATCATGGCGTCCGTGATGTCCGCCACATGGAATTCGTCGAAACAGATCAGCTTGTACTTCTTGGCGATCTTGGCGCCCAGGGCGTCGAGCGGATTCTGCGTGCCCTGCATCAGATGCATCTCGCGGTGCACCTCACGCATGAATTCGTGAAAGTGCAGGCGCACCTTGCGCTTGAGGGGCACGGCGTTGAAGAAGCAGTCCATCAGAAAGCTCTTGCCGCGCCCCACCCCGCCATACATATAGACGCCTTTGGGCAGATCGGGGTGGTTGATCAGTTTCTTGAGTGCATTGGAGCGCTTGCCCTTGTACACGGTCCACTCGTCGGCGCAGCGCTGCAGCGCCTCGACCGCGCGCAGTTGCGCAGGATCGCTTTTAAAACCCTTGGCGGCCAGCTCTGCCTCGTAGGCCTGTTTTACATTCACCGTCTCGTCTCCAGATGCTCAAAAAACAATAGCCGCTGGCGCTTATTCGACAAGCGCTAGCAGCCATTTTTGCCTGACTTTAAGAAACTTCAGCTTGCGCGCAGGCACATCACAGCCATGTCACAGCCGGCGCGCAAGACTGAAAAACCTTAGAAGTTCAAGGTGCGCTTGTCCACGGCCAGAGCCGCTTCCTTGGTGGATTCGGACAGCGAGGGGTGAGCGTGGCAGATGCGGGCGATGTCTTCGCTCGATGCCTTGAACTCCATGGCCACCACGGCTTCGGAGATCAGCTCGGAGACCATGGGGCCGACCATGTGCACGCCCAGGATTTCGTCGGTTTCGGCGTCGGCCAGGAACTTGACCATGCCGGTGGTGTCACCCAGCGCGCGTGCGCGGCCGTTGGCCAGGAAGGGGAAGGTGCCGGCCTTGTACTTGACGCCCTGCTCCTTGAGCTGCTGCTCGGTGCGGCCCACCCATGCCACTTCGGGGCTGGTGTAGATCACGGAAGGCAGGGTCGCGAAATTCACATGGCCATGCTGGCCGGCGATGCGCTCGGCCACGGCCACGGCTTCTTCCTCGGCCTTGTGCGCCAGCATCGGGCCGCGCACCACGTCACCCACGGCCCAGACGCCGGGCAGATTGGTCTTGCACAGCTCATCCACCACAACCATGCCGCGCTCGTCCAGGGCCAGGCCCACGGCTTCGGCGTTCAGGCCATTGGTGTTGGCGCTGCGGCCGATGGAGACGATCAGCTTGTCCACGTCCAGCGTCTGGGCTTCGCCCTTGGCGTTGGTGTAGGCCACGGACACGCCCTTCTTGCCGACCTTGACTTCGCCGACCTTCACGCCCAGCTCGATCTTCAGGCCCTGCTTGTCGAAAGCCTTCTTGGCTTCCTTGGCGATCTGCTCGTCCACCACGGGCAGGAACTTGTCCATGCCTTCAAGCACGGTCACTTCCGTGCCCAGGCGGCGCCAGACCGAGCCCATTTCCAGGCCGATCACGCCAGCGCCGATCAGGCCCAGCTTCTTGGGCATCTTGTCCAGGCTCAGCGCGCCGTCGTTCGACAGGATGTACTCCTCATCGAAAGGCAGGCCGGGCAGTGCGCGGGCATTGGAGCCCGTGGCCACCACGATCTGCTTGCCGGTGATGACTTCCTCTTCCTTGCCGGCCACCTTGATCTCGTAGCCGCCGTCGACAGCGCGCGCGAAGGAGCCGCGGCCGTGGAAGAAGGTGACCTTGTTCTTCTTGAACAGGTAGAGGATGCCGTCGTTGTTCTGCTTCACGATCGCTTCCTTGCGGGCGATCATCTTGGCCACGTCCATCTCGACCTTGCCGGTGGAGATGCCGTGGTCGGCGAAGTGCAGCTTGGCATGTTCGAAATGCTCGGAGGACTGCAGCAGCGCCTTGGAGGGAATGCAGCCCACATTGGTGCAGGTACCGCCGGGAGCGGCACCGCCGGCGGCGTTCTTCCACTCGTCGATACAGGCGACGTTGAAGCCCAGCTGGGCCGCGCGGATGGCCGCGATATAGCCGCCGGGGCCGGCGCCGATCACGATGACGTCAAATTGCTTGCTCATGACTCAATCTCTTGTGTTTGGTGCTTGAAAAAACCCACCGCTGGGCGCTCGGCCTGGGTGGGTTTTCGTACGAGGGACCCGTAGCGGATTACAGGTCGAACAGCAGGCGCGAAGGATCTTCCAGCGCGTCCTTCATGGCCACCAGGCTCAGCACGGCTTCGCGGCCGTCGATGATGCGGTGGTCATAGGACATGGCCAGGTAGTTCATGGGGCGAACCACGACCTGACCGTTCTCGACCACGGCACGGTCCTTGGTGGCGTGCACGCCCAGGATGGCGGACTGGGGCGGGTTGATGATGGGGGTGGACATCATCGAGCCGAAGGTGCCGCCGTTGGAGATGGAGAAGGTACCGCCGGTCATTTCTTCGATGCCCAGCTTGCCTTCCTTGGCCTTCTGGCCGAATTCGGCAATCTTCTTCTCGATATCGGCGAAGCTCATCTGGTCTGCATTGCGCAGGATGGGCACCACCAGGCCGCGAGGCGAGCTCACGGCGATACCGATGTCGAAATAGCCGTGGTAGACGATGTCGTTGCCGTCGATCGAGGCGTTCACGGCGGGGAACTTCTTCAGGGCGTGCACGGCAGCCTTGACGAAGAAGGACATGAAGCCCAGCTTCACGCCATGTTCCTTGGTGAACTGGTCCTGGAACTTCTTGCGCATCTCCATCACGGGAGCCATGTTCACTTCGTTGAAAGTGGTCAGGATGGCGTTGGTGGCTTGCGACTGCAGCAGGCGCTCGGCGATGCGGGCGCGCAGGCGGGTCATGGGCACGCGCTGCTCGGGACGCTCGCCCAGGTCTTCCTTGGCGGCAGGAGCGGCCACCTGGGGCAGAGCCTTGGTAGGTGCGCCGGTGGGGATGGCGGCGCCACCCTTGATGGCGGCCAGGGCATCGCCCTTGGTCACGCGGCCGTCCTTGCCCGTGCCGGACACGCCGGCTGCGGACAGGTTGTTGTCGGCCAGGATCTTGGCGGCGGCGGGCATGGCCACGCCGCTCTTGTTGCCACCGGCGGCGGCGGCAGCGACGGGAGCTGCAGCGGGAGCCGAAGCTGCGGCGGCAGGTGCGGCGGCGGGAGCAGCAGCGCCGGCCACGGCTTCGGTGTCGATCTTGGCGATCACCTGCTCGGCGGCCACGGTCGCGCCGTCGCCCTGCAGGATTTCGGTGATCACGCCGGCCGAGGGAGCGGGCACTTCCAGCACCACCTTGTCGGTTTCGATTTCGATGAGGATTTCATCGACGGCCACGGCCTCGCCGACCTTCTTCTTCCAGGTCAGCATGGTGGCTTCGGTGATGGACTCGGACAGCTGGGGAACTTTGACTTCTACGATAGCCATTTTGAATTCTTTCCAAAAGTGTGACGACTTACGCAAATCAGTTTCTAGCCAGGCGCCTGCACGGGGGCAGGGCGACGATATGCATGCTGGTCTGCGTAAGTCCTAGGTGTTTTGTCTGTGAGGTAACCGCGTAATAAAGGGGTCTACAGCCTTACTTGGTCAGGACAAAACCCTTGAGCTTGGCGAATGCGCCTTCCACCAGTGCCTTCTGTTGCTCTTGGTGCAGATGCGAGTAGCCGACGGCGGGCGAAGCGGACGCAGCGCGACCGGAGTAGCCCAGCTTTTGGCCTTCACGCATGTTCTCGTGAATATTGTGCTGGATGAAGAACCAGGCGCCCTGGTTCTGCGGCTCGTCCTGGCACCACACGATTTCGGTAGCGTTGGCGTACTTCTTGACTTCGGCAGCGAAAGCCTTGTGCGGGAAGGGATAGAGCTGCTCGACGCGGATGATGGCCACGTCCTTGCTTTCCTTCTCGGCGCGCTTCTTGACCAGGTCGTAGTACACCTTGCCCGAGCAAGCGATGATGCGCTTGACTTTGGCCGCATTCTTGACCACGGATTCGTCCTGCTCGGGAATCACGGTCTGGAAGCCACCGCTGGTGAATTCGGTCAGCGGCGAGGTAGCGTCCTTGTTGCGCAGCAGCGACTTGGGCGTGAAGATGACCAGCGGCTTGCGCAAGCCACGCACCATCTGGCGACGCAGCACGTGGAAGATCTGGCTGGCCGTGGTCGGCTGCACGATCTGCATGTTAGCGTCGGCAGCCAGCTGCATGAAGCGCTCCACGCGGGCCGAGCTGTGCTCGGGGCCCTGGCCTTCATAGCCGTGCGGCAGCATCAGCGTGATGCCGTTGACACGGCCCCACTTGACTTCGCCGGAAGCGATGAACTGGTCGATCACCACCTGGGCGCCGTTGGCGAAGTCGCCGAACTGGGCTTCCCAGATCACCAGGGTGTTGGGGTCGTTCGAAGCGTAGCCGTATTCGAAGCCCAGCACCGCCTCTTCGGACAGGATGGAGTCGATCACGACGAACGGAGCCTGGTTGTCGGCCACGTTCTGCAGGGGGATATAAGTGCCCTCGTCCCACTTTTCACGCTTTTGGTCGTGAATCACGGAATGACGGTGCGTGAAGGTGCCGCGGCCGCAGTCCTCGCCGGACAGACGCACGGGATAGCCCGAAGCCACCAGCGAGGCGAAAGCCATGTGCTCGCCCATGCCCCAGTCCACGTTCACGTCGCCACGCCCCATGGCAGCGCGGTCGTCGTAGACCTTCTTGACCAGAGCGTGAGGCGTTGTGGTTGCGGGAATGGTGGTGATCTTCTCGGCCAGACGCTTCCACTCGGTCAGAGGGATGGCGGTGTCGCCGGCATCGGTCCAGGCCTTGCCCACGAAGGGGCTCCAGTCCACGGCGTACTTGCTCTTGAAGTTGGTCAGCACGGGGTCCACCGTGTGACGGCCTTCGTCCATGGCCGCACGGTAGGCCTTGACCATGTCGTCGCCCAGCGTGTCGCCCAGACCTTGGGCAGCCAGCTTGTCGGCGTACAGCTTGCGCGTGCCGGGGTGGGCAGCGATCTTCTTGTACATCAGCGGCTGGGTCAGTGCAGGCGTGTCCTGCTCGTTGTGGCCCAGCTTGCGGAAGCAGATGATATCGACGACCACGTCCTTGGAGAATTCCATGCGGAAGTCCAGGGCCAGTTGCACGGCCAGTGCCACGGCTTCTGGATCATCGCCGTTAACGTGCAGCACGGGCGACTCGATCATCTTCACGATGTCGGTGCAGTACAGCGTGGAGCGTGCGTCGCGCGGATCGGAGGTGGTGAAGCCGATCTGGTTGTTGATGATGATGTGCACCGTGCCGCCCGTGGAGTAGCCACGGGTCTGGGCCAGCGCCAGGGTTTCCTGGTTCACGCCCTGGCCGGCGAAGGCCGCGTCGCCGTGCACCAGCACCGGCAGAACCTGCTTGCCATGGGGGTCGTCACGACGGTCCATGCGCGAGCGCACCGAGCCTTCGACCACGGGGTTGACGATTTCCAGGTGGGAAGGGTTGAAGGCCAGCGACAGATGCACTGGGCCGCCCTTGGCCGACACGTCGGAGCTGAAGCCCTGGTGGTACTTCACGTCACCCGCGGTCAGTTCTTCGGGAGCGGTGTGATCGAACTCGGCAAACAGATCCTTGGGCATCTTGCCCAGGGTGTTGACCAGCACATTCAGACGGCCGCGGTGAGCCATGCCGATCACGACTTCCTGCACGCCCTTGAGGCTGGCAGCATTGATCAGCTGGTCCATGGCGACGATGAAGGACTCGCCGCCTTCCAGCGAGAAGCGCTTCTGGCCCACGTACTTGGTGTGCAGATAGCGCTCCAGGCCTTCGGCTGCCGTCAGGCGGTCCAGAATGCGCGACTTTTCGGCGGCATTGAAGGCGGGCTTGCTGCGGATGGTTTCCAGCTTCTGCTGCCACCAGCGCTTCTGGTTCTGGTCGGTGGCATACATGTACTCGGAACCGATCGTGCTGCAGTAGGTTTCGCGCAGCGCATTGATCAGTTCGCGCAGAGTCATGGACTCCTTGCCGAAGAAGGTGTTGCCCACGTTGAACACGGTTTCCTGGTCGGCATCGGCGAAGCCGTAGAAAGCAGGATCGAGTTCGGGAATTTCGGGGCGCTCGGTGCGCTTCAGAGGATCGAGATCGGCCCAGCGCTGACCCACATTGCGGTAGGCGGCAATCAGCTGCTGCACGGCGGTGCGCTTGCGACCCAGCTCGGAGTCCGCACCGGAGGCCACGACCACCTTGGTGCCGCCTTGCTTTGCACGCTCGGCAAAGGCGTTGATCACGGGCAGGTGGGGAACGTCCTTGTTGTCCGTACCGTCGACAGCGGGAACATGCTGCAGAGCATCAAAGTACTCACGCCAAGAATCCGGCACGCTGCCGGGATTGGCCAGGTAGTTCTCGTACATCTCTTCGACATAGGGCGCATTGCCGCCGAAGAGGTAGGTGTTGCCTTGGTAGGCTTGATAGATCGATGACTGATCGCTCATATTGCGCTGACCTCCGCTTCCCTGCGGGAAGCATTAGCTGGTTTGTAGAACCTTCCGCGACACGGCTGTACCGGTTGGCGGATGCGACTGTGGCTGGGAAGGGCCTTGAGTTGCGTGCGCCATTGTGCCACCGTTCATGCCCCTACTGCTGCGAGTGGACTCAGCTTTACGTCCGGCCACCTCGCTTACATTGCAGCCAACGTACAGAAAAAGGAAAAGGAACGGCATGCCGGTTTCGCCATTGCACAAACGTGTGTTCATCTTGCTGCTGATTGCAGTAACCCTTGGCTTTGGACTTGTATTGTCGGAATACTCGGTCGCCATTTTCTGGGGCATCGTGCTGGCCATCGTGTTCGCCCCCATGCACCGTCGCATGCTGGAGCGCATGCCCAACAAGCCCACGCTGGCCGCCCTGCTCACGCTGCTGTCCAGCCTGGTGATCGCCATCCTGCCGCTGGTGCTCATCAGCATCTCCCTGGTCCGGGAAACGGCCGCCATCTACGAGCGCGTGAGCAGCGGCAATCTTTCCGCCAGCACCTATCTGCAGCAGATCTTCGACGGACTGCCGGGCTGGATGACGCCCTGGCTCGAGAAACTGCACCTGGGCACGCTGGCCGAACTGCAGGACAAGATCACCGAAGTCACCATGCAGGCCAGCAAGCAGGCCGCGGCCGTGGCCGTCGGCTTCGGCCAGAACACGCTGGGCTTTTTGCTGGGCTTCTGCGTGATGCTGTATCTGATGTTTTTTCTGATGCGCGACGGCAAGGCCCTGGCTCAGCGGGTCTGGGACGCAACGCCGCTGCAGGCCGAGCACAAGCGCGAGCTGGCCACCAAGTTCATCACCGTCATCCGCGCCACGGTCAAGGGCAATCTGGCCGTGGCCGCGGCCCAGGGTGCGCTGGGCGGGCTGATTTTCTGGATTCTGGGCATCCAGGGCGCCGTGCTCTGGGCCGTGGTCATGGCCTTCCTGTCCTTGCTGCCCGCCGTGGGCGCAAGCCTGGTCTGGGGCCCGGTGGCCATCTACTTCCTGGCCACGGGCGCCACCAGCAAGGGCGTCGTGCTGGCGTCCTATGGTTTTCTGGTCATCGGCCTGATCGACAACCTGCTGCGCCCGCTGCTGGTCGGCAAGGACACCAAGATGCCCGACTACATCGTGCTGATTTCCACGCTGGGCGGCATGTCCGTGTTCGGCCTGACGGGCTTCGTCCTGGGACCCGCCATTGCGGCGCTCTTCATGGCCACCTGGGATCTGTTTGCGAATATGCAAAAGCAGGAAGAGCTGCGACTGCAACAGCATGGTGCGCACCGGCACGCAATGCAGAGCGCCGAGGCTGCCGCCGCGCAGCAGCAGCCGGCACCCGAGACTCCGGCGCTGGATGGAATACCGGAAAAATCGGAAAAACTACGCGATATTTAATACTAAATAACTAGTAACCAAGCTGGCGAACAGCGATAAAAATTTGCATCGCGACCTTTTCAGAACATTTAAAACCGATAGCAACCCAGCATTACAGGCCAATGGCGCACGCGCCTACTCAACAATTAAGGGTTTGTAACCTGGGTACGCTGCGGCATGAAACGTAAAATTTACTTTCACACAAAAGCGTTTATCTGAAAAGGTACCCCACAATGGTCCAATTCTCCAGACGCCAGTTCATGAAAGTGACTGGTTCGACTCTGGCGGGTTCCAGCCTGGCGCTGATGGGCTTCTCGCCCACAGCCGCTCTTGCTGAGGTGCGACAGTACAAGCTGTCCTCCACCACGGTCACCCGCCAAACCTGTACCTACTGCTCCGTAGGCTGCGGCATTCTGATGTACTCGCTTGGCGATGGTGCCAAGAATGCCAAGCTGTCGGTGATGCACGTCGAAGGCGACCCCGACCATCCGGTCAACCGCGGCACGCTGTGCCCCAAGGGTGCTTCGCTGATGGACTTCGTGCACAGCCCGCACCGCCTCAAGTACCCCGAATATCGCGCGCCCGGCTCCAGCGAGTGGAAGCGCATGTCCTGGGACGAGGCCCTGGATCGCATCACCAAGCTGCTCAAGGCCGACCGCGACGCCAACTTCGTTGAAAAGAACGACAAGGGGCAGACGGTCAACCGCTGGCTGACCACCGGCATGCTGGCCGCCTCGGCCGCCAGCAACGAAGCCGGTTACATCACGCACAAAGTGGCCCGCTCCTGGGGCCTTCTTGCACTCGACAACCAAGCACGTGTCTGACACGGCCCGACGGTGGCAGGTCTTGCCCCGACGTTTGGCCGTGGAGCGATGACGAACCATTGGGTCGACATCAAGAACGCGGACGTTATTTTGATCATGGGCGGCAATGCCGCCGAAGCACACCCCTGCGGCTTCAAGTGGGTGACCGAAGCGAAGGAGCACAACAAGGCTCACTTCATGGTGGTCGATCCGCGCTTCAACCGCTCGGCATCGGTGGCTGACTTCTACACACCGATCCGTTCCGGCTCGGACATCGCCTTCCTGGGCGGCGTGATCAACTATCTGCTGACGAACGACAAGATTCACCACGAGTATGTGAAGAACTACACGGACTTCACCTTCATCGTGCGCGAGGACTTTGCGTTCGACGACGGCATCTTCTCGGGCTACAACCCCGAAAAGCGCACCTACGAGAAGGGTTCGTGGGACTACGAGATGGGCGACGATGGCTTTGCCAAGGTGGACCCGACTCTGCAGCACCCCCGATGCGTCTATCAGCTGCTCAAGAAGCACTACGAGAGCTACACGCCCGAAAAGGTTGAAAGCATTTGCGGCACGCCCAAGGAAAAATTCCTGCATGTCTGCGAAAAGCTGGCCTCCACGGCCGAAGCCGGTCGCTCGGCCACCATCATGTATGCCCTGGGCTGGACCCAGCACACGATCGGTGCCCAGATGCTGCGTACCGGTGCCATGATCCAGCTGCTGCTGGGCAATATCGGCATCGCCGGCGGCGGCATGAACGCCTTGCGCGGACACTCCAACATCCAGGGCCTGACGGACCTGGGCATCCTGTCCGCCTCGCTTCCCGGCTATCTGACTCTGCCCAACGAGGCCGAGCAGGACTACCAGGGGTACATCACCGCGCGCACGCCCAAGACGCTGCGCCCCGGCCAGATGAACTACTGGCAGAACACGCCCAAGTTCCACGTGAGCCTGATGAAGGCCTGGTGGGGCCCCGCGGCGACCGCCGAGAACAACTGGGCGTTCGACTACCTGCCCAAGCTGGACAAGCAGTACGACATGCTGCAGGTCTTCGACCTGATGACCCAGGGCAAGCTCAACGGCTATATCGCCCAGGGCTTCAACCCGCTGGCGGCCCTAGCCAACAGCAACAGCGTGCGCGAAGGCCTGAAGAAGCTCAAGTTCCTGGTCATCATGGATCCGCTGGTCACCGAGACTTCCGAATTCTGGAAGAACTACGGCGAATTCAACGACGTGGACTCGGCTTCGATCCAGACCGAGGTGTTCCGGCTGCCGACCACCTGCTTCGCCGAAGAAGAGGGTTCGGTGGTGAGCTCGTCCCGCGTGCTGCAGTGGCACTGGAAGGCTTCCGAGCCTCCGGGAGAAGCCAAGACCGACATCAACATCATGTCGGAGCTGCATCTGCGCCTGAAGGCCTTGTACGAGAAGGAAGGCGGCAAGTTCTTCGAGCCCATCGCCAAGCTCTACTGGCCTTATCTGCAGGCCAAGCACCCGGGCGCCGACGAGGTAGCCAAGGAGTACAACGGCCGCGCGCTGGTGGACCTGTTCGATCCCAAGGATCCGACCAAGCTCATCCGCAAGGCCGGCGAGCAGCTGGCCGGCTTCGGCGAGATGCGCGACGACGGCTCCACCCTGGGTGGCTGCTGGATCTGGGCTGGCAGCTGGACCTCGTCCGGCAACCAGATGGCACGCCGCGACAACTCGGACCCCAGCGGTCTGGGCAACACGCTGAACTGGGCCTGGGCCTGGCCGGCCAACCGCCGTGTGCTGTACAACCGTGCATCCTGCGACCGCGAAGGCAAGCCGTTCAACCCCCAGCGTGCGCTGATCAAGTGGAATGGCTCCAGCTGGGGCGGCATCGACGTGCCCGACATGGGCCCGACCATGCCACCCGAGACGACCAACCCCTTCATCATGAACCCCGAAGGTGTGGCGCGCCTGTTCGCCCGCAAGGGCATGGCCGAAGGTCCGTTCCCCACGCACTACGAGGCGTTTGACAACCCGCTGGGCTACAACCCCATGTACCCCAACAACAAGCAGGCCGTCAGCAGCCCCGTGATGCGCATTCTGTCCACCGCCAAGGACACCATGGGCGATCCCAAGGACTACCCGCATGTGGGCACGACCTATCGCCTGACCGAACACTTCCACTACTGGACCAAGCATGTGCAGCTGAACAACATCGTTCAGCCCGACCAGTTCGTGGAAATCGGCGAAGCCTTGGCCAAGGAGCTGGGCATCGAGACCGGCCAGCAAGTCAAGGTCAGCTCCAAGCGTGGCTTTGTGAAGGCGGCCGCCATCGTGACCAAGCGCCTCAAGCCCATGAAGATCGATGGCAAGACCATCCATCACGTGGGTGTGCCAATTCACTGGGGCTTCTCGTCTACGGGACGCAAGGGCTATCTGGCTAACAACCTGACGGCCTCGGTGGGTGACGGTAACAGCTTGACCCCTGAATCCAAGACCTTCCTCGTGAAGGTAGAAAAGATCTAAGGAGCAGCTGATGTCATCAACCATGTCTTTAGATATCAAGCGCCGCTCGGCCACGACCACGACCGCCCCCAGCGCGCGTGGCGCCCATTCGGGCGAAGTGGCCAAGCTGATCGACGTCTCCAAATGCATAGGCTGCAAGGCCTGCCAGACGGCCTGCATGGAGTGGAACGATCTGCGCGACGAAATCGGCACGGCCGCCGCCGGCGTCTACGACAACCCGACGGATCTGACGTCGGAGTCGTGGACCGTGATGCGCTTTACCGAGTACGAAAACGAGGCCACGGGCAATCTGGAATGGCTGATCCGCAAGGACGGCTGCATGCACTGCGAAGACCCGGGCTGCCTCAAGGCCTGCCCTTCGCCAGGCGCCATCGTCCAGTACGCCAACGGCATCGTGGACTTCCAGCAGGATCAGTGCGTGGGCTGCGGCTACTGCGTGACCGGTTGCCCGTTCAACATTCCGCGCATCTCCAAGAAAGACAACAAGGCGTACAAGTGCACCTTGTGCTCGGACCGCGTGGCCGTGGGCCAGGAGCCTGCCTGCGTCAAGACCTGCCCGACCGGAGCCATCTCCTTCGGCACCAAGGAAGCCATGCAGGAGCAGGCCGCGCATCGCGTGGTCGACCTCAAGGAGCGCGGCTACGAGCAGGCCGGTCTGTACGACCCGCAAGGCGTGGGCGGCACCCATGTGATGTACGTGCTGCATCACGCCGACAAGCCTTCGCTGTACAAGGGCCTGCCCGACGATCCGTCGATCAGCCCCATGGTGTCCCTGTGGAAGGGCGTTGCCAAGCCTCTGGCCATGGCCGCTCTGGGCGCTGCCGCAATCGGCAGCCTGTTCCACTACATCACCAAGGGACCGAACGACGTGTCCAAGGAACTGGAAGACGAAATGGACCGCAAGGACCAAGCCGCGGATAAAGCCGGAAAGGAGGCCCGCTGATGCAACGCAATCCTCGTGACCTCGTGCGCTACACGGCGTCGGAACGTGCCAACCACTGGATCGTAGGCATCTGCTTCATCCTGCTGGCCCTGTCCGGCCTGGCCTTCTTCCATCCGGCCTTCTTCTGGCTGACCAACCTGTTCGGTGGTGGACCCTGGACCCGCATCCTGCACCCCTATGTGGGCGTGGTGATGGGCCTGTTCTTCGTCATCATGGCCTGCCGTTTTGCCAAGCTCAACGTCGTGGAATCCCGCGACATCGAATGGCTCAAGAACGTCAACAAGATGATCGACGGCGACGACCATGACATGCCCGAACAGGGCAAGTACAACGGCGGCCAGAAGCTGCTGTTCTGGGGCCTGGTGATCGGCATGCTGCTCATCGTCATCACCGGCTTCGTGATGTGGCGCGCCTGGTGGACGCTGCCCGTGAACGTGGTGCGCGCCGCCACCCTGGTCCACGCCGTGGCGGCCGTGTGGATGATCGGCCTGATCATCCTGCACGTCTATGCGGCCATTTGGACGCGCGGCACGATTCGTGCCATGCTCTACGGCACGGTGACCCGCGCCTGGGCCAAGCAGCATCACCGCGGCTGGTACCGCAAGGTGACGGGTGACAACGACTAAAGCCGCGCTGCTTTAGTTGCCACCCCGGCAACCCGGCCGCCAAGCGTCCAGACGGTGCTTGGCGGCTGAATTTTTTGTAGGACTTGCGCAAACGAGGATGCACACGGGCATTTCCATGAGTGAAATGCCTCGCCTGAGCCGAATTTGCGTAAGTCGTGTTTTGGAATCTTTGTCAATGCAACGCATTCTTCAACCTGGCGAGATCGAAGCGCTGGACCACACCAGCTTTCCCCGCGTTCTGCTGCCCGTGGCCGGCAGCCTGTTTGCCGAACGCGCCGCGCGCCTGCGCCAGCTCGCCGAAGGCAATCCCATTGCCGACTATCTGCGGTTCGTTGCCCAGATCATGGATGCCCAGCACCAGGCCGTGGGCAGCGTGGAAGTCGGCGCGCCCGATGCGGCCGGCATCGCGCGCGCGCAAGAACACTCCATGCCCTTGCTGCCCGCTGTGGAGCATATCGATCCGGCCTGGCAGACCGTTCTGGACAGCATGCTCGGCACCCTGGAAGGCGCCCAGGGGCTGCCCGCGGCACTGCAGCCCCTGCTCCAGGAGCTGCGCCATCTGGCACCCGAGACGCGCGACGACATCGCCAAAAAGCTGCTGCAAAAAGAGGTAGCCGCCCGCCATGTGGGCATGGCTCCCTTCATCATGGCCGCGCTGCAGGTGGTGTTCACCATGCGTGCAGCCAATATCGGCGCCCGGGAGGTTCCGATCACCGACCCGGCCAGCATCTGTCCCATCTGCGCCAGCGAGCCCGTGAGCAGCGTGATCCGCATCGGCGGCAAGTCGGCCGGCCATCGCTATCTGCACTGCGGCACCTGCGCTTGCGAGTGGCATATGGTGCGCGTCAAGTGCACGCACTGCGAGTCCACCAAGGGCGTTCACTACCAGGGCATCGATGGCGCCGGCGAGGCCGTGCTGGCCGAGACCTGCGACGAATGCGGCAGCTACCGCAAGATCGTGAACCAGGAAAAGGACCCGCGAGTCGACCCTCTGGCCGACGATCTGGCCAGCCTGATGCTGGACCTGCTGATGAGCGAAACCAAGTTCCAGCGCGCCAGCCCCAATCCCCTGCTCTTCGTGGCGTTTGCCGAGGAGCAGGAGGCGGAGTCGGACCACGCGCTGATCGATCCGGCCGCCTGAGGACCCCGGCCACACCAGTTCTCTGGGCCACAATCGCAAGGGCGGCGGGGAGCTTTCCGCCGCCCTTTTGCATTGCCAATGCTGAATATTCTTGTAGCGCCTTATGCAAACCACTGCCGCACCCAAGCCCCACACCAAGCCGGAAATCACGCACCCTTCCCAGCTGCCGGCCGTCGACAAGCTGCTGCTCGCCGATGTCATGCAGACGTTGCGGCACAGCTATGGCCTGGAGGCATGCACCCAGGCCGTGCGTGAGGTGCTGGGCAGACTGCGCTCGCGCCTGCTGGCGGGCGAGGCCTTGCACTGCGATGCCGCAGACATGCTGCAGGAGGCGCAACAGCAGCTGGAGCAGCGCTTTGCGCCCAGGCTCAGGCCCGTGTTCAATCTCAGCGGCACGGTTTTGCATACCAATCTGGGCCGGGCACTGCTGCCGCAGGCGGCCATCGATGCCGTGGTCGAAGCCATGGCCGCACCGGCCAATCTCGAATACGACCTCGAAGACGGCGGCCGCGGCGACCGCGACGACCTCGTCGAGTCGCTGATCTGCGAGCTAACCGGCGCCGAGGCCGCGACCATCGTCAACAACAATGCGGCCGCCGTGCTGCTGGTGCTGTCCACCATGGCTGCGGGCAGGGAAGTGATAGTCTCGCGCGGCGAACTGGTGGAGATCGGCGGCGCATTCCGCATCCCCGATGTGATGACGCGTGCCGGCGCCAGACTGGTCGAGGTCGGCACCACCAACCGCACCCATGAGAAAGACTATCTGGGCGCCATTGGCGAGCACACGGCCGCACTCATGAAAGTGCATTGCAGCAACTACGCCATCACGGGCTTCACCAAATCGGTGAGCGACGCCGAGGTGGCGCGCATCGCGGGCGAGAAAGGCCTGCCCGTGATCGTGGACCTGGGCAGCGGCACGCTGGTAGACATGCGTGCCTGGGGCCTGCCCCATGAGGTGACGGTGCGCGAAACCGTGGCCGCTGGCGCCGATATCGTGACCTTCAGCGGCGACAAGCTGCTCGGCGGGCCGCAGGCCGGCATCATCGTGGGCAAGAAGGAATGGATTGCCCAGATCAAGAAGAATCCGCTCAAGCGCGCGCTGCGGGTCGGCAAGATCACGCTCGCGGCGCTCGAGCCCACGCTGCGCCTCTACCTCAACCCCGAGACCCTGGCCCAGCAGCTGACCACGCTGCGCCTGTTCACCCGCAAGCCCGCAGAGATGCAGGCCCAGGCCGAGCAGCTGCAACCCCTGCTGCAGCTGCTGCTGGGCACGGGCTTTGTGGTGGAAACCGCCGCGATGAGCAGCCAGATCGGCAGCGGCGCCCTGCCCGTGGAAAGCCTGCCCAGCTTCGGCCTCAGAATCTATCCGGCCAGCGGCAGGCAGGCCGGCCGCCTGCTCACGCAGCTCGAAGCGCGTTTCAGAAAGCTGCCCCGCCCCGTGATTGGCCGCCTGCATGAGGACGCCCTGTGGCTGGACCTGCGCTGCCTGGAGAGTTCGGCCCAGCCTGCATTCGAGCGACAGCTGCACGAGCTGGGCACGGCCGACCACATCTAGCACCCCACAATCAATAGCTGCATACGCCTGTCCGGAAGGCGTTAGGCAGCGAATCACCGCATACCCGAACGCCGGCAGAGAAAGCAGACTTCATGATCATTGGCACAGCAGGCCATATCGACCACGGCAAGACCACCCTGGTGCGCGCGCTGACCGGCGTGGAAACCGACCGCCTCAAGGAAGAAAAAGCGCGCGGTATTTCCATCGAGCTGGGTTATGCCTATGCGCCGCTGCCCAATGGCGATGTGCTCGGCATCATCGACGTGCCCGGCCATGAGAAATTCGTCCACACCATGGCCGCCGGCGCCGTCGGGATCGACCATGCGCTGCTGGTCGTGGCCGCCGACGACGGCATCATGCCCCAGACCATAGAGCACCTCGAGATCCTGCAGCTGCTCGGCGTCAGGCGGGGCACGGTGGCGCTGACCAAGGTGGACCGCGTGCCGCGCGAGCGCATCGACGAGGTGCGCGAGGAGATCGCCGCCATTCTCTCGGCCACGGCCCTGGCGGGCTCGCCGGTTTTCGAAACTGCCGCCGCCCTGCCCAACGACCCCGGAGTCTGGGCGCTGCGCCAGCACCTGGATCTGCAGGCCCAGCAAATGCCGGCCCGCGCGCGCGAGGGTCTGTTCCGCCTCGCGGTGGACCGCGTCTTCACGCTCGCGGGCCAGGGCACGGTGGTCACGGGCACGGTCTTCAACGGCCAGGTCACGGTCGGCGATACGCTGCTGCACTCGGCCAGCGGCAAGCAGGTGCGCGTGCGCGGCATCCATGCGCAGAACCAGGCCAGCGCAACCGGCGTGGCCGGCCAGCGCTGCGCGCTGAATCTGGTCGGCATTGCCAAGGACGAGATCGAGCGCGGCGACTGGATCGCCGATGCACGGCTGCTGCAGGCTACGGAGCGCATCGACATCCATATGCATCTGCTGGCCGAGGCCGCACCCATGCAGCAATGGACCCCGGTGCATGTACATGCAGGAACCCGGCGCACCACCGGCCATGTGGCACTGCTCCAGGACACGGCCATCGAGCCCGGCACCGAGGCCCGGGTGCAGTTGGTGCTCGACGCTCCCCTCTTCACCCTGCCCGGCGACCGCCTGATTCTGCGCAATGCCCAGGCCAGCCGCACCATTGCCGGCGGCATGGTGCTGGACCCCTACGCTCCGGCGCGCAAGCGCCGCAGCGCGGAACGCATGGCCTATCTGGACGCGATGGAGCAACTGGTTACCCACGGCCACCTGGCCGCGCTGATTGCCCAGGCACCGCACGGCATCGCGCTGTCCCAGCTCATGCGCCTGAGCGGGCATGGACTGGATGCGACAGCACCGCGGCCCGGCACCGTGACCTTGTCCGTCGGCAATGGCGACGCCCTGGTGCTGGACGAGCAGCGTTGGCAGGCCCTGCAGGATCAAACCTTGCAGACCCTGGCCCGCTTTCATGAAAAATCCCCCGACGAGCCCGGCGTCAACGCCGCGCGCCTGCGCCGCATGGCTCTGCCCGGCCTGCAGCAGGCTGCGCACGATGCGCTCTACCAAGGCCTGGTCGAGGCGCTGCTGGCGCAGAAGCAGCTGGCCAGCACGGGCGCCTGGCTGCACCTGCCCGAGCATCGCGTTCAGCTGTCGGCCGCAGAACAGGCGCTGGCCGAGAAGCTGCTGCCGGCCATAGCAGCCGGCCGCTACGACCCGCCCTGGGTGCGCGATCTGGCGCGCGACCACGGCGCAGGCGAGGAGCTCGTGCGCCAACTGCTCAAAAAGCTCTCGCGCCAGGGCCTGCTGTTCCAGGTCGTCAAGGACCTGTTCTACGCCTCCTCGCGCATGGACGAGCTGGCCGCGCTGATTACCGGCCTGGCGGCCGATGCCCCCCGGCACGAGGTCGAGGCCCGTGCTTTTCGCGACGCCACCGATCTGGGCCGCAAGCGCGCGATCCAGATTCTGGAATTCTTCGACCGCATAGGCTATACCCGCCGCGTGCACGATGCGCATCTGCTGCGCCCCGACGTACGCTGGCAAGCTACCGACAGCCCAGGCTCTGCCGGCCTGTAGCCCAGGCAGCAGCTGCGCCAGCCGCTATGGCATTGATAGAAGACTAGCCCGCCGGGCCATGGCGGCGCCAGCCTCATGACGCTGCAAATGCTGGCTACAATCCTCTATCTTCTACAAGACTGAGGCCATGGCTTTGGCTCTTGCTCAAGGAAGGCAATCGTGCCCGGTGGCGCGGCCGGGCTTCAAACCCGGTGGGGGGCGTCAGCCGCTCCCGGGTAGGTTCGACTCCTGCTGCTTTCCGCCATCACATCAAGGGCACGACGATGGCCACGCGGCGGTTTTCCGCGGCACCGCCCGAAACCACGGGCATGGAACGGCCCAGCCCCTTGACCTCGATGTTCTGCCGCGGCATGCCGGCCTCCACCAGCACCTCGGCCACGGCCTGTGCGCGGCGCTCCGACAGCTTCAGGTTATAGGCATCGCTGCCCCGGTCATCGGTATGACCTTCGACGCGCAGCCGCTCTATACCGGCCTTCATCAGCGCATGGGCAAGTTCCGCGACCCTGGTACGCGCCTTGTCGCCAAGCTCGTAGGAGTCGAATTCGAACAACAGCTTGCCCGACATCTGAAGTTCCCAGCCCTCTTGCGCTGGCTCGAAGCCCTGCGCGCGCAATGCCTGCTGCTGCTGGGCCGTCAGTCCCTTGGGCGGGGTCTGGCATGCGGCCAGCAGCAGGGCCAAGGCCATGGCCAGGCACCAGCGACCCCAGCCGGCAGCCCTCCAGCCCCCAAGAATCTGCTTGCTCTCTTGCATATTCATTCCTTGTCCCGGTCATTTGCACTATGCCGCGCGAGCTTGGCCTGGTACATGGCCTGGTCCGCGTGGTTCATCAAGGCCTCGAGATCCTGGCCGTGCTGCGGATAGACGGCCAGGCCCACACTGACCGAAGGCTGGAGCTGCACGCCGCTGCCCATGAGCACGGGCTCGCGCATCGCATCCTGGATCTTGTCGGCCACGAACTGCGCATCGGCCACGCCGCCCACCGGGTACAGCAGGATGGCGAATTCATCCCCGCCCAGACGCGCGACCAGATCCGCCTCCCGCACCATGGCATGCAGGCGCTCCCCCACGGCCCTGAGCAGGGCATCGCCGGCCGCATGGCCATGGACGTCGTTGACCTGCTTGAAGCGGTCGTTGTCGAGAAACAGCACGGCCAGCTTGCGCCCGGTCTCGGCCGCATCGCCCAGGGCCTGGCGCAGGCGCTTCTCGAAATGGGAGCGGTTCGCGAGACCCGTCAGGCCGTCGCGCGAGGCCTTGAGCTCCAGCACCGAATTCTGCTGCCGCAGCTTTTCGTGGCGCATCTGCAGCTCCGACAGCAAGGCATTGAAGTCGTCGCCCAGCTCACGCAGCTCGGCGATGCGGGCCGCGGGCACGCGCTGCTCCATGGAGCGGTCGCGCCGCACCGCCCGCGCCACCCTGGCCAGCTGCTCCAGCGGCTCGGCGATGTCTCTGAGCATGCGCCGCGATTGCCGCAAGCCCAGATAACCGCTGATGCCCAGGCAGAAGACCAGCACCGCGAGACCCGCGCACAGAAAGCGCACCACCCCGGCGCCGTCGCTGTAGAGCACCACGCGCCCCACCGGCTTGCCGTCCTGGCTGACCTCGGCCTCCTCGGGCCGCAGTCCTATGCCGGCCGCCAGCATCTCGCCGACGCCGCCGCGTGCCGACTTTCGCGACGACCATTGCACAAACACCTGATTGCGCGCGTCGAACACCTGGGCCCGCGCCACGTCCTCGCCGCGCAGCAGCTGCTCCAGCAGCTTGCCGGCCTCGTCGCGATCCTCGAAGACCAGCGCGGCCTCGACCGTATAGGCCAGGGACCGGGCCATGAGCTGCAGATTGTTGAGCAGATACAGGCGCAGCACCACGACGCCGACCAGCAGCAGCAGCACGCCGGCCAGCGAAATGGCCCAGGCGGCCATGCGCAGATGGGCGCGCCGGATCACGTCATGCAACGAGGCATTGCGGTGCGGGACAAAGCTCATGGCGTGGCCCTGGATCGCGCCAGCTGCAGCACCTTGGGGCTGATGCGCAGGCCGCTGCGCGCGACCGAATCAAGATTGACCTCGAAACCCGGGCCCTCGCCCTGGCGCCGCAGGCAGAACATGGCACCGATGCGGCACAGCGCGCTGCGCTCGCTGATCGTCAGCAGCGGGCGCCCAGCCTCCCGCCGCATCAGGCTGCGCCACTGCAGCTCTTCCACATCGCCCAAATAAATTCCCTCGCAGTCCGTCGCTTTCAGCTGTTCGATCTCCACACGCCTGACGTCCAGGCGCTGAGTGCCGACCATCTGGCCCGAGCTTTGCATCAGGCCCGACGCATAGGCCGTGGCTCCGGTCACGCACAGCCGCAGCACCGCGCTGTCGGCGGGCCAGCGCGTGTAGCCGAGAATGCCGAGCACGGTGCGCGTCACGGCCTGCACATGGTCTTCGGCCTCGGCTTCCGCGCGGGCCGTGGTGGAGGCCCAGGCCAGGCAGAGCGCGAGCAGCCATGCCCATCGGCCGGCACAAGCCAAGCACGGCGCTCCACGACTATGACCTGGCTTGCGATATGACAACAACGGCTCCATCAAAAAAGCGGGCACCTCGCTGCGCGCCTGCACCCGCATTCTGTACACATTTTTTCACATCTTTGGCGGTGACTCTGTGAACCTTTGTCCCCAAAGTACGGATCGCCGGATGCGGCTTGCCGCCTGTGAGCGCGCAGGAAATGCGCAGGCTGCCGATAATACAGCTCACGCTTCAGGCCGTTTCGCACCGCCTGCCCACTCAGCCAGACTCCATCCATGACCACAGATATCTCACAAGCTCCGCGTCTCACCTCCCTGTCCCATGGCGGCGGCTGCGGCTGCAAGATTGCCCCCGGCGTACTGTCCGAGCTGCTGGCCAAGAGCAATCTGCCCAAGCAGTTCTTCCCCGATCTGCTGGTGGGCACCGAGACCGCCGACGATGCGGCCGTCTACCGCATCAACGACGAGCAGGCCATAGTCGCGACCACGGACTTCTTCATGCCCATCGTCGACGATCCCTATGACTTCGGCCGCATTGCCGCGACCAACGCGCTGTCCGACATCTACGCCATGGGTGGCACACCGCTGATGGCGCTGGCCATTGTCGGCATGCCCATCAACGTGCTGCCTCACGATGTGATCGCCAAGATCCTCGAGGGCGGCGAATCCGTCTGCCGCGATGCCGGCATTCCCCTGGCCGGCGGCCATTCCATCGATTCGGTCGAACCCATCTACGGCCTGGTCGGCATAGGCCTGGTCAATCCCAGGCAGATGAAGCGCAATGCCGATGCCAAGGCCGGCGACGTGCTGATTCTGGGCAAGCCGCTGGGCGTGGGCATTCTGTCGGCCGCGCTCAAGAAGAATCTGCTCGATGAGGCCGGCTACCGAGCCATGGTGGACGCCACCACCAAGCTCAACCGCCCGGGCGCACAGCTGTCCCAGCTCGCAGGCGTGCATGCGCTGACCGATGTGACCGGCTTCGGCCTGCTGGGCCACGGCCTGGAGCTGGCGCGCGGCGCCAATCTCACGGCCCGCATCACCAGCCGCCAGCTGCCCGTGCTGCCCGGGGTCCAGGCCCTGGCCGAGCAAGGCGTGTTCACGGGTGCTTCGGGCCGCAACTGGGCCTCTTATGGCGCCCAGGTCCAGCTGGCCTCCTGCGTCAGCGATGCCCAGCGCGCGCTGCTGACCGACCCGCAGACCTCGGGCGGCCTGCTGGTTTCCTGCGCGCCCGAGGTCGTGGATCAGGTGCTCAAGCTCTTTGCCGACAACGGTTTTGCCGATGCCGCCGTCGTCGGCAGCATGGAAGCCGGCCCGGCCAGGGTCGTGGTGGACTGAGCGCGCCTTCTGCGACAGGAACGGGAGCCTTCGGCTCCCGTTTTGCATTCATGACGACGCGCGGCCGCAGCCCAGGTCGAGCGTTCGCCACGCCCATTCGCGGGACAATAGGGTCCGCGTTTTTTGGACTCTCAACGTGGCAGCTCACCGCCCTGCCACGCGCTTTTCATGACAGACAACACAGTGGCCGTACTCGGCGCCGGCATGGTCGGCGTGGCGACGGCCTTGGAATTGCAGCGCCGCGGCATGGCCGTGACGCTGATGGACCGGCGTGCGCCGGGGCAGGAAACCTCCTACGGCAATGCCGGCGTGATCGCACGCAGCTCGCTCATGCCGTTCAACCACCCCCGGCTCTGGGGTACTCTGCCCGGACTGCTCAGGAACCGGAGTGCGGGCTTTTGCTACAACCCGGCCTTCGTCGCCGGCAATCTGCGCTGGGCCACAAGCTTTGTGGGCAATGCACGCCAGAACATATTCGCCGAAACGACGGCTGCGCTCGACGGCCTGATTCGTCTGTCCACGGCCGAACACCGACGACTGCTGGCCGAGGTCCAGGAACTGCAGCGCCTGCGCGACAACGGCTGGCTGTTTCTCTACCGCGATGCGGCCGGCTTCGATGGACCCGGCGCAGAGCTGGGCCGCGCGACCATGGCGCAATTCGGCATCGCCACTCAGACCTTGAATGCGGCCGAGCTGCAGGACCTGGAGCCCGTACTCAAGCCCGTGTTCGCCAAGGCGCTGTGGATACAGGACAGCTGCTCGGTCGACAGTCCCGGCGCCGTGGTCCGCGCCTATGCCGATGCCTTTGTGGCGCGCGGCGGAGCACTGCAAACCGCCGACCTGCGCACGGTGCGCCATGCCGGCGACGGCCGTTGGCAGGTGATCGACAGCAGCGGCGCAGCCCGGGACTTCGGCCGCGTGGTCGTGGCCCTGGGCCCATGGAGCCAGAAGTTCATGGCCGAGCTGGGCGTGGATGTCCCCATGGGCTTCGAGCGCGGCTACCACCTGCACTACGCGGCGGGCGGCTCTGGCGCCCTGCAGCGCCCCATCTACGACACGGCGGGAGGCTATGTGCTCTCGCCCATGGAGCAGGGCCTGCGCCTGTCCACGGGCGTGGAGCTCAACCACTGCGATGCCCCCATGAAGCCTCGGCAGCTGGAGGCGGCCGAAGCCTCGGCACGCGAGGCCCTGCCTCTGGGCGAGCGGCTGGAGCAGCCGCTATGGATGGGCCGCCGCCCCACCCTGCCCGACAGCCGGCCCGTGATCGATGAAATGCCGGGCCGGCCCGGCCTGTGGCTGGCCTTCGGCCATCAGCACATAGGCTTCAGCACCGGCCCCGGCACGGCCGCCCTGCTGGCCTCCCTGATGCTGGGCGACCGGCAGCTGCCGCTGGACCCGCGGCCGTTTCGCGCCAGCCGCTTTCTCTGATCTTCACCCCGAGCTGCCTAGAGCAGCGGCGCAAAAACGCCGGCCGCCCCTGCGGTGGCGGACTCAGCCGGCGGCGGGCTCGCCCACGACCTCCGCCGTGGTGCGGCGGTCTATCTTGCGGCTCAGGACCACGGAGGTATAGGTCTGCTGGATGCCATCGATCAGGCCGATGCGGTCCAGCAGCGCATCGAGCTTTTCATTGCTCTCGCAGCGCACAAACACCATGTAGTCATACTGGCCGCTGACGGCCGAGACCTCTTCCACCTCGGTGAAGCGGTTCAGCGCCTGCATCACGGAGGTGGCCGTCTTGGGCTGCACACGGATGCCGCAATAGGCACGCACGGCCGACTGCTCCATGCGCGAGCCCAGGCGCACGCCATAGCCGGCGATCACGCCCTCCTGCTCCAGCTTGGCGATGCGCGCCACCACCGTAGTGCGCGCCAGATTCATCTGCCGCGCCAGGTGGGCCGTCGAGGCTCGTGCATTGGTCTGCAACAGGCGCAGCAGCTGACGGTCGGTTTCATCGAGTCGATATTCCATAGCTTATCCATCCAAATCTTGCGCTCTCGCGCACGCCGACACACTCAGGCCTTGGCGGCCGCGGGGCTGCTGCCCAGAATCCGCCCCAGAAAGCTGCGGGTTGCCTCCTGCTGCGGATTGTCGATCACCTGCGACGGCGGGCCGGATTCCACCACCACGCCGTCGCGCATAAAGACCACCTGATCCGCCACCTCGCGCGCAAACGCGATCTCGTGGGTGACCAGAATCATGGTCATGCCTTCCCTGGCCAGGGCCTGGATCACGCCCAGCACCTCGGCCACCAGCTCGGGGTCCAGCGCCGAAGTCGCCTCGTCAAACAGCATGACCGCGGGCTCCATGGCCAGCGCGCGCGCAATCGCCACGCGCTGCTTCTGGCCGCCCGACATTTTGTCAGGGAGCATGTCGGCACGGTCGGCCAGTCCCACCTTGGCCAGCAGCTCGCGCGCCTTGGCCTCGGCCTCGCGCCGGCTCTTTCTGAGCACGGTGACCGGGCCCTCCATCACGTTCTGCAGCACCGTCATATGCGGGAACAGATTGAAGTGCTGGAACACCATGCCGGTACGCGCTCTGAAGCCGGCCAGCACCTTGTCGCCGGGCAGCTCGGTGGCCTCCCCGTCGAAGGCCAGGGACTGCTCGCCCACGCGGATCCGGCCGCCGTCGGGCACGGTGAGCAGATTCACGCAGCGCAGCAGCGTGGACTTGCCCGAGCCCGAGGGGCCGATCAGCGCCACCACGGTGCCGCGCTCCACGGACAGCGAGATATTTTTCAGAACCGCCAGGTCGCCGAAGGACTTCCTGAGCTGGCTGATCTCGATAACAGGAGCACTCATCGCTTATGCCTCCTTGGCCTGAGAGTGGTTTTGCTCCATGCGCTTGGCCCAGATGGTGGCCGGCAGCAGGATGATGAAATAGGCCACGGCAATAAAGGTGTAGACCTCCAGCGGGCGGTAGGTGTCGTGCGCGATCACCTGGCCCTGGTAGAGCAGATCGGGCACGGCCAGCACGGACAGCAGCGAGGTGTTCTTGAGCTGCATGATGGACTGACTCATCAGCGGCGGCACCATGCGCTTGAAGGCCTGGGGCAGGACCACGCGGCGCATGACCTGAATTCGCGTCATGCCCAGCGCCTGGCCGGCTTCGGTCTGGCCGGGGTCGATGGAGATGATGCCGCCGCGGATGATCTCGGAATAGAAGGCTCCGCCATACAGCGACAGGCATAGGCCCGCAGCCATGGGCGCCGACATCTCTATGCCGGTCAGCACGGGCAGTGCGTAATAGAACCAGACCAGCTGCACCAGCACGGGCGTGCAGCGGAACACTTCGACGAAGGCGCGCAGCGGCGCCGTGATCCACCGGCTGGCGGACAAGCGGCCCAGGCCCGCAATCAGGCCCACGGCCAGACCGCCCACCACGCAGATGGCCGTAAACAGCAGCGTGTAGGCAATGCCCTGCAGCAGCAGGGTCTTATAGGTCCAGAGCAGGGAAAAGTCCCATTCGTACATCTTGTCTCCTCAGCGCGCCACGGCCGCCAGCAAGGGCGGCCGCAAGTGCTTTGAGCGGTCCCGCCAGGCCTCGAGCCTGCAGACCGCCATCGAAACCCGGGGGCAGCCGGCTGCCGCTGGTGTCTGCGGCGGCGGCTCCAGGGCTTTAGAACTTGACCTGCTTGGGGAAGCTCTCGGGCTTCACGCCGGCCAGCTTTTCCATGTTCTTGACGATCACGGACTGCACCTCGCCCTTGCCGCGCGCTTCCTTGAGCCAGTCGTTCACGACATTCTCGAAGTCCTTGTTGCTGCTCTTTTGCAGGCCGATGTGCGTGGGCGAGGTGGTCACGGGCTCAGGCACATACATGGTGCCCACATCGGGGCGCTTGGCCAGCAGCGGCTGCGCCAGCAGCACCATCAGGATCTGGCAGTCGGCGCGGCCGGTCTGCACGGCCATGGAGGCCGCACCCGAGCTGTCGAGGCGCGAAATACTGGCCTTGGGCAGCATCTTGGTCGCGTACTGGTCCTGGTTGGAGCCCACGTCCACCACGATCTTGACCTTGGGATCGTTGAGCTGCTCCCAGCTCTTGACGGGGCCGAAGCCCTTTTTGCAGACCGCGGTGAGCGTGTTGTTGAACAGCATCTCCGAGAAGTCCACCATCTCCCGGCGTGCGGGCGTGGGGCCCATGCCGAACATCACGTCGATCTTGTTGGCCTGCAGATCCATCACCGAGTTGCCCCAGGTCGTTTCCACCAGCTCGATCTTGGTGCCCAGCTTCTTGGCCAGGCTGACGGCGAAGTCCGGGCCAAAGCCTTCCCATTTCTGCGAGACCAGATCCTTGTGGAAGTACGGCGTGGCGCCCGAGATCACGCCCACGCGCAGCACCTTGGTGCGCTCCACGCGCTGCATGGGGGTCTCCTGCGCGATGGCGGCCGTGCCCAGGCACAGTGTGGCCGCCAGAGCCGCGGACTTGAGAATCGAAGATTTGCTGGACATACGCTGCTCCCGAAAACTGCCAATCGACTTCGACTCGAATCGAACACAAAACGACAGCAAGTCGAACCAAAGAGCGCAAAGTCTAAAACCAGATTTGCAAGCTTTCAGCTTTAAATTGACGATTCGACGAAATCCATCGATCAATCTGTTTGAAATCCATCAATATTTATTGACGAATACGTAGTATCCACAAGCCCTCTGGGGTGGTCTTGAGCGGATTTTCGCCGGCCTGGCCGACGTTTTGTCGGTACCCCGCGATGACTCACCGAACGCTGCCGCCGGACCGTGCCCTGCACGCGCGGCATTGTCGCAACAAACAGGCTCAAGCCCATGCTGGAGCTGCGTTGCCAGCTATGAATTTCAGAGACAGTGAGAATGCAGTGCGCCTCTGCATGGGCAGCTCCGCAGCGCCGGGCAGCGGACAACAAAAAACCCTGCTCACTTTCATGAGCAGGGTTTTGTATCTTGGCAGGGGAAGAAGGATTCGAACCTTCGCATGCCGGAATCAAAATCCGGTGCCTTAACCAGCTTGGCGACTCCCCTACGATGAACGGAATTGTACAACGAGTTTTAGCTACAAATTTTGAAGTACGAGAAAAATGTGCATTCGCACAAAAAGAAGTTTCGGAACCGAAGCGACCTGGTTCGCCGCCGCAGCGGCGGCCAGTGCCAAGACCTACTGCGGCGGGCACAGTTCGCTGCGCATGGCCTGCACGGCATCGCGCAGGAAATTCCAGGTCGTGGCAATGCGCGCTATCTGGCGCGACTCCACGGGCATGCTCATCCAGAAGGTGCGCGTGAAGCGTGCCTGTTCGGGCAGCACCCGGCTCAGTATCGGGTCCTTGTCGGCCACAAAGGCCGGCAGCACCGCCAGACCGGCGCCGGCGCGCACGGCCTCATATTGGGCGGTGATGCTGGTGCTGCGCAGCGCAAAGCGCTCGGGCCGGTACAAGGTGTCCAGCAACTGCAGCTCACGCGTGAAGAGCAGGTCGTCCACATAGTGCACAAAACTATGGTGGCGCAGGTCCTCGGTGCGGGCCACCAGGGGCTTGCGCGCCAGGTATTCGCGCTGCCCATATAGATAGAGGCGGTAGTCGGCCAGCTTGGTGACGACCACCGAGCCCCGCTTGGGGCGCTCCAGCGAGATGACGATATCGGCCTCGCGGCTGGACAGATGCAGCATGCGCGGCAGCGCCAGCAGGTCCACGCTGAGCAGCGGGTAGCGCAGCGTCAGCTTGGCCAGTTCGGAGGCCAGCATCTGCGTGCCGAAACCCTCGGTCGCTCCTACGCGCACCAGGCCCGCCGGTCCCTCGCTGGCTGCAGCCTGGGCCAGCGGTCCGTGCTCCAGGGCATCGACAGCGCTTTGCATGGTGTTGGCCACGGTGAGTAATTGCCGCCCGGCTTCCGTCAGCCGCCACTGCCCGCCCTCGCGTGCAAACAGCACGGCCCCCAGTTGCTTTTCGAGCGTCTGAATGCGCCGCGATACCGTGGTGTGCTCCACACCCATATGCCGCGCGGCAGCCGCCATGCTGCCGCTACGGGCCAGCTCGCCAAAAAAACGCAGGTGGTCCCAGTCCAAAGTGCGTACCTTGTTGCTTGTATTCAGTCACTGCCCGCAGTGCGAGGCTTGCCAGCCAGCCCTTTGACGGCCTTGACGGCCGCGCTGCGTTTGCGCTCGGCGCTGTGCTGAGCCACAGCACTGGGCGCACGCGCAAATTCGTCATTCTCGTGAATCAGCAGCGACAGCATTTCCATGAACTGGGCGCGCTTGTCATCGGGCAGGGGCTCCAGCATGCGGCGCTGCGCGCGCAATACCGAAGGCTCGGCCGCCTGTAGCAAAGCCAGGCCCTCCTCGGTCAAGCTCAGCAAACGCACGCGTCGATCTGCGGGGCTGACATTGCGCGCCATGAGTCCGCGCGCCTCGAGCCGATCGATGACGCTGCCAATGGTGGAGGTGTCGAAACCGATATTGCGGGCCAGCGTGCGCTGGTCTATGCCCGGCTGACGCAGCACGGCGGACAGGGAGGCGTACTGCACGGGAGTGACGCCGAATTCCTCGGTCTCCTCCATGAACACGGCCACCGCAATCTGCTGCAGTCGGCGAATGTGATAGCCGGGATAGTTTTCTAGTTCTGCGGGTTGGTATTGCATGTCTTGATGGGCTGGCACAGGCCTGCCTTGCAATGCAGGGCTTTCTCTGAAGCCCCGATGTTCGCACGACTAGCCCTGCAGACGGAGGCAAACCGGTCTACCTGGGTTAATCCCATGAGAACTGACGCAAATCAACATTATGCTAATCATCAGCATGCTGTTTATTTATGGTGTTGACGACCTTTGGCCGCATCAAGGCCATGAGAGCAAACCCAAGGCAGCAGTGCACCTCAAAACAGATATGGCCCGCAGAAGAGAGAGACAGAAATGAGCCTGGTAGAAGCCCTGCCCTCCCCGGTCAAGCTCACGACCCCGAACGCCCCCGGCCAGCCCGAGCCCACGCCCGCACTCGAGCAGCTGTACCTCGGCTTCGAGCAGGAAATGCTGGTGCCGCTGTGGACGCAGATCGGCGACCTCATGCCGGCCCACCCGAGCAGCAAGGCCGCACCCCACCTGTGGCGCTGGGACCAGCTGCTCAAGCTGGCCGACGAGGCCGGCCGCATCGTGCCCGTGGGCCGCGGCGGCGAGCGCCGTGCGATTGCGCTGGCCAACCCGGCGCTGGGCGGCCGCCCGTTTGCCACACCCACGCTGTGGGCCGCCATCCAGTACCTGATGCCCGGCGAGGATGCGCCCGAACACCGCCACACCCAGCATGCCTTCCGCTTCGTGGTCGAAGGCGAAGGCGTGTGGACCGTGGTCAACGGCGATTCGGTGCGCATGTCGCGCGGCGACTTCCTGCCCCAGGGCGGCTGGAACTGGCACGCCCACCACAACGCGGCCAGCGAGCCCATGGCCTGGATAGACGGCCTGGACATCCCGTTCGCCTATTACGGCGAATCGCAGTTCTTCGAACACGGCCGCCTGCACCTGGACCCGCAGGAACGCATCACGCCTGAGCATTCGCGCTCCGAACGCCTGTGGGGCCATCCCGGACTGCGTCCCGTGGCGCATCTGGAAGTGACTCCGGTCACGCCGCTGCTGGCCTACCGCTGGGTGGATACCGACCGCGCGCTGAGCGAGCAGTTGGCACTCGAAGCCGAAGGCCATGCCGCCACCGTCAGTCTCGGCCATGCGGCCGTGCGCTACACCAATCCCACCAACGGCCGCGACGTGCTGCCCACCATACGCTGCGAAATGCACCGCGTGAAAAGCGGTGCCTGCACCCAACCCAAGCGCGAAGTGGGCTCGGCCGTGTTCCAGGTCTTCGACGGCCGGGGCACGGTCACCGTGGGCGAGAAGCAATGGCAGGTGTGCCGCGGCGACATGTTCGTCGTGCCCTCGTGGCAGAGCTTTACCGCCAGCTGCGATGCAGACCAGCCGCAGCTGGATCTGTTCCGCTTTGCGGATACCCCGATCTTCGAAGCCGTTCATGCGTATCGAGCCGAAACCCTCTGAGCCGCTTCGCGCCTTCCCCCTGGAAGGGGAACGACAGCCTTTGCTGCGGGGCGGCGGGGCCGCCTAGGCCCTTGCTGGCTGTCCCGTATATGAAGCGCGCCAGCTTTCAGCAGCAAGCCCCAATACCGATATCTATAAGGAATCACATGACCCAAGCCAGCTACCTGTGGGCGCCCGCGCCCGTCCAGTCCCTGCCCGTGCGCGGCAGCGAGCAGCGCCTGCCCGTCAACCGCCTGTTCTTCGTGGGCCGCAACTATCACGCCCATGCTTTGGAAATGGGCCGCCCCGTGGACAAGAGCGCGGAGCGACCCTTCTATTTCACCAAGACGCCGCAGACGCTGACGCCATCGGGCGCCACCGTGGCCTACCCGCCCGAGACCCAGAACTACCATTTCGAGATGGAACTGGTGGTCGCCATCGGCAAGGCGGGCTTCCGCATCGCGCCCGAACAGGCCCATGAACACATCTACGGCTATGCCTGTGGCCTGGACATGACGCGCCGCGACCTGCAACTGGCGGCGCGCGACAAGGGCCGACCCTGGGATCTGGGCAAGGATGTGGAGCAATCCTCCGTCGCCAGCGAAGTCGTGCCCATGCCCGGCCAAGTCATCGAATCGGGCGCCATCGAGCTGTCGGTCAACGGCGAAGTCAAGCAGCAGTCCGATGTGAACAAGCTGATCTGGAACATCCGCGAAATCATTGCCGACCTGTCCCTGTTCTATCACTTGCAGCCCGGCGACCTGATCTACACGGGCACGCCCGAAGGCGTGGGCGCGGTGCTGCCCGGTGACCAGATCACCGGCCGTGTGGCAGGCGTGGGCGAGATAGCCCTGACCGTGGGCCAGCCGGAGTGAAGCCGATGCAGCTCTACAGTTTTTTCCGCAGCGGCACCTCGCACCGGTTGCGCATTGCGCTCAAGCTCAAAGGCCTCGCGCCCGACTACATTCCCGTCGACCTGCGCATGGACGAGCAGACCGAGTCAGCCTACAAGGCCGTGAACCCGCAAGGCCTGGTGCCGGCCCTCGCGCTGGACAGCGGCGAGACACTGATTCAGTCGCCCGCCATCATCGAATGGCTGGAAGAGCGCTACCCCACGCCCGCCCTGCTGCCTCAGAACCCCGAGGCTCGCGCCCACGTGCGCGCCCTGGCCGCCATCGTGGGCTGCGACGTGCATCCCATCAACAACCGCCGCATCCTGCAAACCCTGCGCCAGCAGTTCGGAGCCGACGAGGCCGCCGTCAACGCCTGGTGCGCCAGCTGGATCACGGCCGGCTTCGATGCCATCGAAGCCCTGCTGGCCCAGGACAAGGCGCGTGGCGACTTCTGCTTCGGCAACGCGCCCTCCATGGCCGATGTCTACCTGATTCCCCAGGCGGAGAGCGCGCGCCGCTTCGGCGTGGACCTGGCCCGCTGGCCGCTGATCAGCGCCGTCGATAGGGCCTGCAGCGCTCTGCCGGCCTTTGCCCAGGCGGCGCCGCTGGCCCAGCCAGACGCCTCGCAATAAGCGCATCTCCTGCGGCCGATTGCCCAGCCCGGCCGCCCGTTACCGCTCTGCAGTCCCTAAAAAATTCATCATCCGGAGACAACTGTGAAATACGAGCAAAACAAGACCCAAGCCCACTCGCCATATGCGCAAGCTGCTATGAAAACAGCGATCCTCGGCGCCGCCCTGCTGGCCACTGCCGGCCATGCTCTGGCCCAGGGCGATGCGGCGGCCGGTTACCCCAACCGCCCCGTGACCGTGGTCACGGCCTTTGCCGTGGGCAGCGGCCCCGATGCCGTGCTGCGCATCGTGGGCGAAAAGCTGGCCCAACGCTGGAAGCAAGGCGTGACCGTGGACAACCGCCCCGGCGGCGGCGGCTTTGTGGCCATCGAATATGCGCGCCGCGCCAAGCCCGACGGCTATACCCTGCTGCAGTTGGACAGCGAACATGTCTCCGCCCTGCCCTATCTCTACAAGAACAAGAACTTCAACACGCTGAGCCACTTCGACCCCGTGGCCCCGCTGTTCCTGACGCCGTTCTTCGTGGCCGTGCCCACGAACTCCCCGTGGAAGAACATGGGCGACCTGATCAAGGCCGCCAAGAGCGAGCCCGGCAAGCTCAGCTACGGCTCCTGGGGCGTGGGCAGCCCCGGCCATCTGGGCGGCGAATGGCTGGACTATCTGACGGGCAGCAAGATGACCCATGTACCCTATCGCGAGGTCAGCCAGCTGTTCACCTCGGTCGCCAATGGCGACCCCAGCTGGAGCTTTGCTAGCCTGCCCTCCAGCCAGGGCATCTACAAAAGCGGCAAGATCCGCTATCTGGCCGTGGCCGCACCCAAGCGCATCGCGCAAATGCCCGACGTGCCCACCGTCGCCGAAGCCGGCGGCCCCGCCGAACTGGACGTGAACTCCTTTGTCTCCCTGCTCAGCCCCAAGGGCGTGGACGCCGCCGTGCGCGAGAAAATCCGCAGCGACGTGATGGCCGTGCTGCAGGACCCGCAGGTCAGGGAGAAGTTCTCCACCTTCGCCTTCCAGCCCATGAGCTTCACGGTTCCAGAGATGCAGCAGTTCGCCAAGAAGAAGTCCGAGCAATACAAGCTGCTGATCGACAAGGCGCAGATCAGCCTGGATTGATGGGCCGGCGCCGCTCTCAAGCAGAGATCGGTCGGCCCCCCTCTCGAGCAACGCCCTGCCGGCGCCAGCTGCGCAGGGCTTTTTTCAAGGCTCTGTCTGCGTTCAGTGTTGAACTCTCCATATTTCCCGCCAGTCCAACGTACATGTAGGACTGTCGGGAGA
>NZ_JBFYGN010000060.1:0-1776 GCF_041079535.1 Comamonas guangdongensis
TGCGCCGGCAGCTCCGGTTTTCAAAGCACCTCGGCCGCCGGCTCAGAAGCTGTCCATGGCCAGGGCCATGACGCTGGCGCCGCCGCCCACGATGGCCTGGGCCTGGCCCGGCACCCGCGTCAGAATGTGCTCGGCATAGAAGCGGGCCGTCGCCAGTTTCGCCTGCATGAAGCCCGCATCCTGTCCCCGCTGCAACAGATCCTGGGCCGCCAGCACCGAACGCCCCAGTTGCCAGCCCGCGACCAGATTGCCGGCCAGCATCAGATAGGGGACGCTGCCCGCGTACACCGCGTTGGGCTCGGCCCTGGCCTGCTCCACGATGAAGTCCACCACCTGCACAAAGGCCTGGCGGGCTGCGGCCAGATGCCGGGCCACGGCTTGGGCCGTGTCCGTGCCGCTGGCGTGGAGCTCGGCCTCGGTCTGGGCGATCTGCGCGGCAATGGCCTTGGCGGTCCGACCGCCGTCGCGGCCGGTCTTGCGGCCCACGAGGTCGTTGGCCTGGATGGCGGTCGTGCCTTCGTAGATGGTCAGGATCTTGGCGTCGCGGTAGTACTGGGCGGCGCCGGTTTCCTCGATGAAGCCCATGCCGCCATGCACCTGCACGCCCAGGCTGGTGACTTCCAGGCTCATCTCGGTGCTGTAGCCCTTGACCAGGGGCACCATGAATTCATAGAAGGCCTGGTTGGCCTGGCGCACCTCGGCATCGGGGTGGTGGTGGGCCGCATCGTAGGCGGCCGCGGCCACGGTGGCCATGGCGCGGCAGCCCTCGGTGCTGGCGCGCATGGTCATGAGCATGCGGCGCACATCGGGGTGGTGGATGATGGTGGCGCTGGCCTTCACGGAGCCGTCGACGGGGCGGCTTTGCACGCGTTCCCTGGCATAGGCCACGGCATGCTGGTAGGCGCGCTCGGCCACGGCGATGCCCTGCACGCCCACGGCGTAGCGGGCCGCGTTCATCATGATGAACATGTACTCGAGGCCGCGATTCTCCTCGCCGACCAGATAGCCGATGGCGCCACCGTTGTCGCCATACTGCAGCACGGCCGTGGGCGAGGCCTTGATGCCCATCTTGTGCTCGATGGAGACGCAGTGCACATCGTTGCGCGCGCCCAGGCTGCCGTCCTGATTCACCAGGAACTTGGGCACCACGAACAGGCTGATGCCCTTGACCCCTTCGGGCGCCCCGGCCACGCGGGCCAGCACCAGGTGGACGATGTTGTCCGCCATATCGTGCTCGCCATAGGTGATGAAGATCTTGGTGCCGAAGACCTTGTACGAACCGTCGGCCTGGGGCTCGGCCTTGGTACGCACCAGGGCCAGATCGGAGCCGGCCTGGGGCTCGGTCAGGTTCATGGTGCCGGTCCACTCGCCGGTCACCAGCTTCTCGAGGTAGGTGGCCTTGAGCGCGTCGCTGCCGGCCGTGAGCAGGGCCTCGATCGCGCCGTCGGTGAGCAGCGGGCACAGCGCAAAACTCAGGTTGGCGCTGTTGAGCATCTCGATGCAGGCCGCACCGATGGTCTTGGGCAGGCCCTGGCCGCCGAAGTCCGTGGGGTGCTGCAGGCCCTGCCAGCCGCCTTCGGCGTACTGCTTGAAGGCCTGGGCGAAGCCGGGCGTGGTGGTGACGGCGCCGTCCTTGAAGGAAGACGGGTTCAGATCGCCGGGCACGTTGAGCGGGGCGACCACGGCTTCGCAGAGCTTGGCGCCTTCCTCGAGCACGGCCTGGGCGGTTTCGAGGCCCGCGTCTTCGAAGCCGGGGATCTGGGCGATCTGCGCGAG
>NZ_JBFYGN010000061.1:0-1607 GCF_041079535.1 Comamonas guangdongensis
CAATTCTGTTGAAAAACTCTCCTCGAACTTCTTTGTGATGGTGGTGGCGTAGGATTCGCGATCGAGTTCGCAAGCGCAGGGCGCGAGGAAGGCCTCTCGGCCCACCTCACTCAACCTTTAATTGCGCATCTGCTGCACTTGGCATCAACCATTTCGCCATTCTTCGCAGATTCTGGGCCGTTGCAGCCAACAGGAACTCGTCACGCGCACCGCTGAGCCCACGCAGTCTGAGCCGATCCAATTTCATGATGCGCTTGAGGTGCGCGAAGAGCACCTCCACTTTCTTTCGCTGCTTGCGCGACTGGCTGTACGCAGGCGTCAGAGCGATCGATCGCGCCACATCACGCGACTCTTCATGAACGCTGCGCGCAATCTTGCGCATCTGCGTGTTCGGGCAGCAGTGCTCTTTGCGTGCACATCTAGCGCAGTCAGCCTGGCTTGCGCGGAAGATCACGGTGCCGGCTTTGGTGATGTGCGTGCGCGGCGTGGCGAACTGGCGCCGATCGTTGCGCAATGCATGGCCTTCAGGGCAGACATGCTCGTTGCGTTCAGGCGCCCACTGGAATTCGCTGATCGACAAGCTACCGTCCTTGCGAGCTGTCTTGTCCCACACAGGGACATGAGGTTCAATCTGTTTGTTTTGGACCAGCCAGCCCAGCAACGGTGCGGTGCCGTAAGCGGTATCGCCGACCAGGCGCTGTGGCTTGAGGTCCAAGCGTTGCTCGACTCGGTCGATCATCGTCCGGGTGGACTCCACCTCCTGTGTGCGATGCGCTGGTGTAGCTTCCACATCCACAATGATCCCGGCTGACAGATCAATCAGATAGTTGGTGGAGTATGCGTAGAACGCCGGACCGCCCGATGCGGCAGTCCAGTATGCAGCGGGATCTGTCGGGGAAATGTGCCTGGGGACAGCGTTTGCGTCGTGCATCGCCTCGGTAGCATCGTCAGCCACAAGGTTCGCCGTTTCCAGTGCTTCCAGGTACTCGCGCACAGCGCGGCTGCACTGAGCTTCTTGACGCCAATGGGCAACCTCGGAGCTTGATGCCTTGCCCGCCCGATTGGCGTCAGCCTTGATGATGCTGGCATCAATGGCAAACCCTTCGCCTTGAACCAGCCCTTCGCTCATGCACCGACGCAGCACGGTCTCAAAGACAAAGCGAAATGCATCGCTCTGCCGGAAACGGCCATGTCGGTTCTTGGAGAAGGTGGAGTGATCTGGCACCCTGTCCTCAAGCCCAAGACGGCAGAACCAGCGATAAGCCAGGTTGAGATGGACTTCTTCGCAAAGCCGCCGTTCGGATCGGATGCCCATGCAGTAGCCGATCACGAGCATACGAATCATAAGTTCGGGATCGATCGAAGGTCGGCCGGTGTGACTGTAGAGCGGAGCCAGATGCTGGCGAAGTTCGCCAAGGTCGAGGAAACGGTCAACGCCGCGAAGCAGGTGGTCACGCGGGACGTGGTCCTCAAGGTTGAATGCGTAGAAGAGCTGATCTTGAACCGTGGCCTGACCCATCATGATGCGTGCCTCCCTCAATGAGGATAGGACACCAAAACAGTGCGACAGTTCTGTCGGTTCAACAAGAGTTTTTCAACAGAATCGG
>NZ_JBFYGN010000062.1:0-1561 GCF_041079535.1 Comamonas guangdongensis
GCGCCTTCCTCGAGCACGGCCTGGGCGGTTTCGAGGCCCGCGTCTTCGAAGCCGGGGATCTGGGCGATCTGCGCGAGTTGAGCCAGGTGCTCCATGTCGAACAGCATGTCTTTGAGCGGAGCTTTGTATGTCATCGTGATAGCTTCCTTAAAAAAACGGCCCGTCAACAGGAACTGCTGCGGGCCTTGACATCGGTTTATTGCGTCACACGCCCCGAGGCATTGACGATGGAGAGATCCACATACTTGGAGCCGATCTGGGAGCCTGGCCTGTAGCCAACCCAGTAGCCACCCAGATCCAGAGCCTCCAGGCTGCGCATGGAGGCTGTGATCTTTTCGGCCGTCACGGGCTGGCTGCGGCGCATGGCTTCCACGATGACCTTGGCATTCACATAGCCTTCCATCATCGCGAAGCTCACCGGAACGTCCAGCGGCTTGCCCGCGGCACTCACCGCGTCGCGGAACTCCTTGTTGAGCTTGGCCGAGACCTTGTAGGGACTGGGCACGACCTGGGCAATCGACAGGCCACTGATGTATTCCACGGGCAGGCGCTTGGCCAGCTGTTCGATATCGGCCTCGGCCGTTGCATACACCTGGGCCGTGCCGCCGTCCATGCGATAGGCCTCGACAAACGCTGCCGTGGCCGGGCTGGAGGCCACCACCAGCACCGCCTGCACCGGCGTCTTGGAGGCCTGCAGCAGCTCCACCGCCTTGCCCTTCATGGCCGGCGTGCTGAGCACCAGCTTGGCGCCGCTGGGGGCGATGGCCTTGGCCACCAGCTCGTTCAGGGCCTGGGCATCGGGACGGTCTTCGTAGACCAGGGCCAGACGCGTGATGCCCACGGTGGCCAGATGCGAGGAAATCTTGTTCATCTGCTCGGCCAGGCCGGCACGCGTGCTGAAGATCTGCGCCGCGCCCAGCACCCGCGTATCCGTGCTCTGGTAGCCGACCAGAGACAGGGGCGAGCCTTCGAGCAGCTTGCTGTCGAGCAGGGCCGCCAGATTGCGGTTGCCGAAATAGCCTGCCAGCACCACGGGCTTGGCGTCGCTGAGCAGCTTGCGCGTCTTGCTCACGGTCTCGTCGGGATGGCCCAGATCATCGGCCACCACCAGCTCCACGGGCTGGCCTTGCACGCCGCCGCTTTTGTTGACCTGATCGAAATACAGGCGCATGCCCTGGGCATAGGCCCGGCCCTGCGAGGCCTCCGCACCCGACATGGGGGCGACCTGCCCCACGGTCCAGCCTGCGGCCTGGGCCATGAAGGCGGCACCGCCCCACAGCATGGCCATTCCAATGCGAACCCCGTTCCAGCGCTTGTTCTTCATCTGTCTCCCTCTCCTGTCTTCTTGGCGGCCGATCCTGGCCAAACTGCTGCGATTTTTTATTGTTGATGTTTTACGCCAGCGTCCATGCCGACCCACATGGAAAAAGAGGGGCTGCAAGCCCCTCTTTTGATGTGCGCCAAATTACAGCGCGTTGACCAGTTCCGGCACGGCCGTGAACAGATCGGCTTCCAGCCCGTAGTCGGCCACCGAGAAGATCGGCGCCTCCGGGTCCTTGTT
>NZ_JBFYGN010000063.1:0-1502 GCF_041079535.1 Comamonas guangdongensis
GAATCCGATAGGACTTCCGGGCATCCATGCTGAACTTCGCGCACCAGCGCTGGGCTAGGAAAGTCCCTTCGTATTCGTCTCCTGCCATTGCACCCACCCTCTAATCAGAACGGGGCTGGGGATCGCACCGCGCTCGCCGGGCCTGGGCCGAAGTAAACGAGCCCACCTTGGGCGGTTGCTACAAGTCGCCTGCCGGGGTGGGCTTTTTCTATGGCGTAGTGGCAGGCGTTGCCAAGCAGGACAAGAGGTCAGTGATCTCGATGGAGCTGCAAGATGTTGATCAGTGGCTGGCGGGCTCGGTCCAAGAAGCGACGGGTCTCTTGAGACTGGCACCGGTCAGTGTGTTTGATGCAGGACCAGCCTAGGAGTGAGCACAGAATGCCTGAAGCATTTATCTGCCGTGAGTACCGCTTGACCGATGGCGGCGTGGTAACGCTCATCGTCTACCGTCCAGCACGGGCGCACGATGGGCCTGACTTCGAATGCAGTTATGCGATTCGAGGGCTTGGCACGCCTGTGAGGCAAGCGATTACCGGAGTGGACGAGGTGCAAAGCATGCTCCTCGCATTGAGAGTAGCCGCTGCGGTACTGAGCGCTTCACCAGAGTACAAGTCGCGGCGGCTCTACTGGCTGGAGCCTGATGAGCCCGATCTCGGTTTGCCGTTATCGTGATTCGGCGCGGACTATGGCTAGGAATGACGTCGCTCACTCGAGGGATCGTAGACCGTTTTCGGCCGATTCTGTTGAAAAACTCGAAAGCTGTTGAGCAGCCTACGTCGGTCGGAAAATCTACCTTTCAGATCGCTCTAGGAGCGGCGATCTCACATGTGGGAAGGGGTAAGGCACCCCCAAAAACATGATTCAAGGAGGTGCTAGGGAGTTTTTCAACAGAATCGGCCAGAAGCAGTCATCCCCAAGGAGGGGCACGTTGGCAAGTTACATCCGGGCAGAGAAATTGAGGTTTACCAAAATTTCCACCATGGCCTTTTCTTAGCGGGAAGTACCAACTTCACGTTGGGATCGAACTTCCAATCATCGGGGCCGGAGTAGACCGTATCCTCATCGTCGTGAACAGCGGCACCAAATTGCTTGGCAATATCCAACATCTTTAAATACAAGGCTGTATCAGGCCACTTCGTATAAATTCGCCCGTCACTCCAATCGAGCCAAGGCTCTTCATGCGCTGAAGCCCCAAGCCAGAGGACATAGTGCGGGCCTCTCTCTGGCATCAATTCAAGGTCTGGAGCAGTATTTACATGCGCCATCCATTCTTCAGCAGTAATTGGCACGTCATTACTATCAGGCCAAAAATCAGCGCGAGTAATGTGAAATTCAACACCCATACTATTCCAGCTTTATCGTCATGCTAAAGGATGTTTTATAGCCAAAGAAGGGCACGCCAGTGCACTCTCGTATGACTGCTTAGGGTTGTGGATTCAACCGGTCGATGCAACGCACTCGTCAAACATCTCAGCCGGGGTTCTGTAGCCCAAGGTCTTCCT
>NZ_JBFYGN010000064.1:0-1468 GCF_041079535.1 Comamonas guangdongensis
CGTCGATGATCTGGCTGTCGGTGAAACGTGATTTCTTCATGGTAGAGATTCTCCTGTGAGGGTCTCTACTTCTCAGCACGCTGGAATTGCGGGGGGATTACCGGCTGTCTACCTGCCCAGGGGGCAGCAGTCCAACAAAGAATGGTGGAAATCAATGGCAGTTACTCCATTGAGGAACTGCGTGAAGCACGATGTTCCCAAAAAAGGCCCACTGCTCCGGATAGAAGAATGATCAGCACTGCGGGCCACAACGGTAACTCTCTTGGAAATGCGAAAAAATAGATAAGTGCAGCTGTACAGAACCCGCCAATCACGCTGGCATAGAGGCGTCCATAACTCCAATCGTTGAAGGACACAAAAACTGCGGCGAGTATGGTTTGAAAGGATCTCCACATTCGTTCATGCTAACAGTGAAGGGGAATTTTTGGCAACGCAGTTATACGCAAAATGCGATAGTTTCAACTGTAGTTGTCGCATTTCATCTGGAGCACTTGGCACGAGCTCTCTACGGCCTTCATGGGCAGTGTTGCTTTCCCCAATTTTACGCGGAAAGCTATTTTTTTGTACGAGTTGATGGTACTTTTTCAAGGGGGGGTCAATTTGAATGCAAATACTCACATTGTTAAAATTTTATTTTTCTTGTAAATACTTATTTTTCAGGATAAGATTTTAAAAAATTGATTTTTCACTATAATGTGAAATTTTTTTAGGCATATAAATATCTCTATTAGAAAATTCTTTTTCATGCTGATACTATTCATGATTTAGCTCTATTTCCATATATCAAAATTCATATTAAATATTGTAAACTTATTAAAAAAGGGGAAAATATGGAAGATATATCAAAAGAGGATGTGAAAAAAATTATTGATGAATTGATGTCAATTCCATTGGGTCCTGGAGATCTTGTTAAGGACGCTGCAAAGGATTTGCTACGAGGACATGTAGAAAGAGCAATAGATGCTTTAGAACGTGGTGACAATATTGAAGCTGCTCAAGCTGTGGCTCAGACAATTGCCGTCTCTGCTGCTTGGGTGGCAGGAACTGCATTTGGCTGGAGCACCAAACTTCCATTAGCAGGCCTGGACCTTGTTTTTCAAAGTTTTAGAAAACAGGGTTTCATGGGAAAGGTGCTAGAACATTTAGGTGTTGACAGTGCTTATACCCGGCAAAAAATACTTAATGTATCCAAGGGCTTGGTTTTTGGGGCTGCCTTCGCTTATGGAGTAAATAATTTTATTAACTTACTCACAAATAGAAACTACCTGGATGCAAAGGGCTGGCGCGCGCCCATAGATCCTTTGATGCTTGATCTTGATGGCGATGGCCTAGAGCTTCGGCGCGTTGATGGACAGATCCTGTTTGACCATGATGGCGATGGCATCAAAACGGGCACCGGATGGCTTGGCGCTGATGACGGCATCCTGGTGCGGGATGTCAACGGCGATGGTCGGATCACGTCGGGGCT
>NZ_JBFYGN010000065.1:0-1430 GCF_041079535.1 Comamonas guangdongensis
TCGCCTGCCAACCCCGCAAGCCATGCTCCTCGCGGCTATCGGCGTTTTTCCACACTCAACGGGGACATAGCCTTTTTCAATGGCCGCATCAGATGATGGGTGCCCGCTCTTGACGCCTTGTTCCTTGGTCCACTTGCACGCAATTAGTCACTCAACTCGCTAGAGGTTACGCTTATTGCGCGGCTTCCTCCGGACTCCTTCCGGGCCTCTGGGGCCGCAGCCATGTCCATGAGCATCCTGCCTTGACGAGCAACAAGGTTGCCGCCATGGAGCCTCTCCATCCCGGGCACCAGCACCATAACTGCCCCGTCCGGGCACCCGTCCTGTTCATACGTGAGTTCACGCAGTTCAGTCCGCCCAAATCGTTATAAAAAGATGAACAAATCCATCAAAACTGCCATCGCGTCCCTGCTTCTGCCCTTGGCTGCAGTTGCGCAGGCGGCCGAGCTCCCTTCGCCAACGACAGCGGCAGATCTGTATCTGCGCACCCTGGTCAACCATGACGAGCAGGCCATCAGCCAGCTCAACGACTATCTGCGCCCGAACCGTCTGCGCTCCAAGCGCAGCCCGGACTATGCCAATGCAGCCGAGCTCAAGGCCGCCGATCGGGACTTCCCCGGCGAAGTCGCGGAAATGGTCCTGTCCCTGTTCCCCGAAGCCCAGCGCAAGGACCTCAAGGCTCCCGCGGAAACCCTGATGCGCACCGTGCAGCAGGCACGCCAGAAGTCCGAATGCAAGGCCGGCGCGGCCAGCAAACCGCAGCGCGACAAGTATGGCGTGCTGAACACCCAGGTGCAGTTCGAGTGCCTGCTGGTCAAGACGCCGGAGACCTGGGCCGAAGGCATTCAGCGCATGGCCCGCAACAAGCTGGGCACGGCGCAGGTCGTGACCGAGCTGCAGGCGCTGCAAAAAGCCTATGCAGCCCCGGCCAGCTTCAACTACCAGGGCGCGTTTCCGCTGAGCATCGTGCCCAAGGATAAAGACAAGGCTTGGCGCAATGACTTCGCGCACGAAACCGTGGACGAGATGTTCAGCGAGCTCTGAACTTGAGCAACGCAGGACCGGCTTCAGCGCTGCGCGGCCGGGTCCTGCCGCATGGACTCAAGCCATGGCTTGGCCTGCCACGGCGGTTTGAACTCCAGCCACTGCAGGTACGGATACCGGCCGCGGCCGCGCAGGCTGCACGCCCATTCCTGGCAACAGTCTGCAGCGACCAGAGCCGCTCGCGCACCGCGCTGTAATTGCCGTCGGCGCCCCAGCCCAGGCCCAGGCGGCCTGCTGCGGATGCTGATCATCCTTAACCCACATTCCGCTCCGAGTTGACCGATATGCTTGATCTAACCACCGGCAGCAATCGAATACGAAGGGACTTTCCTAGCCCAGCGCTGGTGCGCGAAGTTCAGCATGGATGCCCGGAAGTCCTATCGGAT
>NZ_JBFYGN010000066.1:0-1205 GCF_041079535.1 Comamonas guangdongensis
CCTCCCTCAATGAGGATAGGACACCAAAACAGTGCGACAGTTCTGTCGGTTCAACAAGAGTTTTTCAACAGAATCGGCCAGGAGCTGTCGTCCGATAAGTAGCCGTGAACGGCAGGTCTAGGCTGATAGGCGCCGCTATGCTTCAGCCAGCCTGTGACTGCTGCCGCCTCTATCGGTCATTGGACTTTTCGCTTCCCGAGTGACTGCTGCACCGTCAAGTCCGGCCATTTAGCAGAACTCTCGCAAGGGCGACCAAGGCCGTTGGCTCCACGTAGGTCAAAGGCAGCTCTCACGGGCTGCGAACTAACGGGGCCGACGGCGGATTCAATCGGGCGATGCAACACACTATGACCCGCTCAGGCAGAAAGGGTGTTGCAAATGAAGTACCGGACACAAACCTACTACACCGACAGTCAGAAGCCGAGGCACGCTTTTAGCACCTTCAAGCGTGACTACATGAGCCGCATGAATCTGTGCGATGCACCGACCGTGCTGGCACAATCGGCGGAGGCGTTCGAGCACTTTAACGGAATCCGTCCGCATTCAAGCTTGGGAATGATGTCGCCCAAGGAATGCCAAAGCAGCACAACCACCCCACCCACCAGCGCTAACTAGCGACTGGACTGTGGCCGGAAGCACAAGGGCAAGATCAGTGAAGGACTAGTCGTGGACCGTGTCCGGAAATTCAAAAAGCTATCTCATATCCAACAACGTCCCGTTTGGGGTTACTCAAGTGATCGCATTTCGGCAAGGTCTAGACTGAATGCCTAACTTCCTTGCAGGAAGGGAAACACCATGCAGTCTCCAAAGTCCATTCTGCTGCACATTGACGGCACAGCGCGATGCGTTGAACGGGTACGGATCACTCGCCAGTTGGCCGAAACCTTCGAAGCAGAGGCCACGGCGCTGTACAGCGTGACGCCTTTGCTGCTGCGCTACCCGCTGGCGATCGAGGGAGGCGCAGTGATTGCCGGTGAACTGGCCAAACTAGACGACGAATACCGTGATCAGGCTCACTCAGTCTTCCAGGCCGCCAGTGCCGCGTCACCACGCCTGACTTGGGCCAAGTTGACAGGTGGTGCTCCCTGGGAATTCGCGCAGCAGGCACTATATGCCGATCTGATGGTGCTAGGGCTCGTCATCAATTGAGCCAGACGACAGTGGCCGCAAGGTGAATCCCTCCCAAGAATGCCGCTGCCGTTTTG
>NZ_JBFYGN010000067.1:0-1191 GCF_041079535.1 Comamonas guangdongensis
AGCTATTAAAAAAGGCCTGTCAGATCACTCTGGCAGGCCTTTTTCTTTGTGGATTCAAAGCTGCTTACACACGCTCAAAAATCGCCGCAATGCCCTGGCCTCCGCCTATGCACATGGTCACCAGCGCGTAGCGACCGCCCGTGCGCTGCAGCTCGGCAATGGCCTTGGTGGTGATGATCGCGCCCGTGGCCCCCACCGGGTGGCCCAACGAGATGCCCGAGCCGTTGGGGTTGACCTTGGCCGGGTCCAGGCCCAGCTGCTGGATCACCGCGCAGGCCTGGGCCGCAAACGCCTCGTTGGCCTCGATCACGTCCATGTCCTGAATCTTCAGACCGGTGCGGGCCAGCACCTTCTGCGTGGCCGGCACCGGGCCTATGCCCATGTAGGCGGGCTCCACGCCCGCATGGGCATAGCCCACCAGGCGCGCCAGGGGCTTGACACCGCTGGATTGGACGGCCTGCTCGCTCATCAGCAGCACGGCGCCCGCGCCGTCGTTGATGCCCGAGGCATTGCCGGCCGTGACCGTGCCGCCTTCCTTCTTGAACGCGGGCTTCATGCCGGCCAGGGTCTCCAGCGTGGTCGCGGCGCGCACATGCTCGTCGGTGTCGAACAGCACCACGCCCTTGCGGGTGGCGATCTCCATGGGCACGATCTGCTCCTTGAAGCGGCCGGCCTCTATGGCCGCGGCCGCGCGCTGCTGGCTGAGCACGGCCAGCTCGTCCTGCATATGGCGGCTGATCTGGTAGCGCTCGGCCACGTTCTCGGCCGTGACGCCCATGTGCATCTTCTGCCAGGGGTCGTGCAGGATGCCCAGCATGTAGTCGATGCTCTTGCTGTCGCCCATGCGCGCGCCCCAGCGCGCGGCCTGGTCGAAATAGGGGCCGCGGCTCATGTTCTCGGAGCCCGCGCCGATGGCCACCTCGCAGTCGCCCAGGGCGATGGCCTGGGCCGCCGAGACAATGGCCTGCAGGCCCGAGCCGCACAGGCGGTTGACGTTGAAGGCCGGGGTCGCGATGGGGCAGCCCGCATCGACGGCGGCCACGCGCGACAGATAGGCGTCCCGGGTGTCGGTGGGAATCACATTGCCCATGACCACATGGCCGACCAGATCGGCGGCGATGCCGGCGCGTTCAATGGCGGCCTTGACCACGGTGGTGGCCAGCTGGGTGTTGGGCACGTCCTTGAGGCTGC
>NZ_JBFYGN010000068.1:0-1164 GCF_041079535.1 Comamonas guangdongensis
TGAAGCCTCCTCGCTTTCCTGCGCCACCTAAAAGTAGAGGTTGGGAAAGCGTTTGACACGATACGCGACCGGCGGAATCCGGCCCAGCGATTCATGTGGACGATGGTGGTTATAGCGATGCAGCCAGTCCTCGGTCATCGAGCGCACTTCCTGCAACGATTCAAAGACATAGCAGTCGAGCACCTCCGTTCTGTAAGTTCTGTTGAAACGCTCGACATAAGCGTTCTGCGTCGGCTTGCCCGGCTGAATGTGGTTCAGCGCTATGCCTTTACTCTGTGCCCATTGTTTCAATGCCTGGGCGATAAACTCCGGCCCGTTGTCCAGGCGAATGGACTGCGCCACCCCGCGGACCTCGGCAAGCTCTTCCAATGCCCGCACCACTCGAGCGGCAGGCAAGCTGGTATCAATCTCGATGCGCAGGCACTCCCGGTTGAACTCGTCAATGACGTTGAAGGTTCTGAAGCGTCGACCTGACCACAGGGCATCGGACATGAAGTCACAGCTCCAGCCCAGATTCGGCTTGTGGGCTGCCTCCAACGGCTGCTTGATGCGCTGAGGCAAACGCTTCTTGCCTCGTCTGGGCAGGTTCAGTTTGAGCTGGCAGTACACACGCCAAAGCACGGTCTTGCCCCAGGGCTGTTCTTGATAGCGGGCGCTGGCGTAAAGCAGCCCAAACCCGTGGCGAGGATTCAATGCCACGTATCTTTGGATGAAGTCGATTACCCCGGAGTCGTCACAGGCCACAGGTGCATATCGCAGCGTTGATCGAGCCAGGCCCGCAGCCTGGCAAGCTCTGCGCTGGCTTAGGCGATGCTCGCTTATGAGCGCATGCACGATGGACTGCCGACGCTCCGGGGTTAGAGCTTTCGCTCGACAACATCCTTCAGGGCATGGTGCACGAGCGCCAAATCGGCATACATGCGCTTGAGCTTGGCATTCTCTTGCTGCAATTGCCGCATCTGGGCCAGATGGGACACGGACATCCCTGAATACTGGCTCTTCCACTTGTAGTACGTGGCATCGCTGATGCCATGCTTGCGGCAGGTGTCACCGACTTTGGCGCCGAGCTCGACCTCTTTGAGGATGCCGACGATTTGCGCTTCACTGAATCTGGATTTCTTCATGCAGAGACCTCCGTGGGGTGGATTCTCTACTTTTGAGTGG
>NZ_JBFYGN010000069.1:0-1163 GCF_041079535.1 Comamonas guangdongensis
GCTGAGAAGTAGAGACCCTCACAGGAGAATCTCTACCATGAAGAAATCACGTTTCACCGACAGCCAGATCATCGACGCGCTTAAGCGGGCAGAGGCCGGCCTGACGGTCCCCGAACTCTGCCGAGAGCTGGGAATCAGCTCGGCGACCTTCTACAAGTGGCGAGCCAAGTTCGGAGGCATGGATGCCTCGCTCATGGCTCGCATGAAGGAGCTGGAGGAAGAGAACCGGCGCCTGCGCAAGATGTATGTCGAGGAGAAGCTCAAGGCTGAGATCGTCTCGGAGGCTCTCGCAAAAAAGTGGTGAAGCCATCTCGCAGGCGCGAGATGGCTCACAGAGCAGTGCAGCAACACGGCGTGCCGATTCGAGCCGCTTGCCAAGCATTCCAGATCAGTCAAGCCTGCTACCGCTACGAGGCTCGCCGTGACAGCAAAGACGATGAGATCGCCCAGTGGTTGCTGCGTCTGACCGACAGCAACCGCAATTGGGGCTTTGGCTTGTGCTTTCTACATCTGCGAAACGTACGTAGCTTTACCTGGAACCACAAACGTGTCTACCGCATCTACCGGGAATTGGAGCTGAACCTGCGCATCAAGCCACGCAAGCGCCTGGTACGCGAGAAGCCTGAGCCGCTTGCGGTACCAGAGTACTGCAACGAAGTCTGGTCGATGGACTTCATGCATGACCAGCTCGAGGATGGCCGCAGTATCCGGCTGCTCAACGTGATCGATGACTTCAACCGTGAGGCCCTGGGCATTGAGGTGGACTTCTCACTGCCATCGCATCGCGTGATGCGAGTCCTTGGTCAGATCATTGCCTGACGTGGAAAGCCACAGGCAATTCGCTGTGACAACGGGCCTGAGCACATCAGCGCCACACTGTTGCAATGGGCAAGCAGTCGAGGAATCCGCATCGAACACATCCAGCCCGGCAAGCCCCAACAGAATGCCTATGTGGAGCGCTTCAACAGAACGGTCCGCTACGAATGGCTGTCACAGTATTGTTGGACCGACCTCGACGAGGTTCGGGAATTCGCCACGCAGTGGATGTGGCGGTACAACCATGAACGCCCCCACATGGCATTGGGCGGCATCACCCCCAAACAGCGGCTGGCCATGGCTGCATAGCTCTACTTCTCGGGGCTATGGATTCTGGGGGGATTACC